>NZ_JBNGGC010000003.1:0-322850 GCF_049974565.1 Streptomyces sp. WG5
CCCGGGGGGCGCGGGGGGCCCCCTGGCCCCCCCTTACCGGGGCGGGGGGGGGGCCCCAACCCCTGGGGTCCCCCCCCCCCCGGCGGCTTGTCGTGTGCCTCACAGGCCGGACAGTGCGGCGCGACGCGCCGGAGGGCCCGCAGCGCGCCTGCTGCGGGCCCTCCGGCGTGGTGGGGGTCTTCCCCCCTCTGTCGGCCTCGGGCCTCTCTCAGCTCTCGTCGCGACGCAGCGAGGGCTTGAGGTCCTTCAGCCGGCCGAGCAGTCCGTTGACGAACGCGGGCGAATCGTCCGTGGAGAACTCCTTCGCCAGCTGCACCATCTCGTCCAGGACGACTGCGTCCGGCGTCGCGTCGACCCAGATCAGCTCGTACGCGCCCAGGCGCAGGATGTTGCGGTCGACGACCGGCATACGGTCGAGCGTCCAGCCGACCGAGTACTGGGCGATGAGCTCGTCGATGCGCTGCGCGCGCTCGGCGTAGCCCTCGACCAGCTCCATCGTGTACTCGCTCACCGGCGGCTGCCGGGTGTCGGACCGGGAGTGCCGGACCCAGTCGGCGAGTACCGTCAGGACGTCGGCGCCGCGCTGATCGCCCTCGAAGAGGATCTGGAAGGCGCGCTTGCGGGCCGTGTTGCGGGCAGCCACGGTTAGCTGTTCACCCGGCCGAGGTAGTCGCTCGAGCGGGTGTCGACCTTGATCTTCTCACCGGTGGTGATGAAGAGCGGGACCTGGATCTGGTAGCCGGTCTCCAGCGTGGCGGGCTTGGTGCCGCCGGTGGAGCGGTCGCCCTGGACGCCGGGCTCGGTCTCCTGGATGGTCAGCTCGACGGCGGCGGGCAGCTCGACGAAGAGCACCTCGCCCTCGTGCTGGGCGACGGTGGCCGTGAAGCCCTCGATCAGGAAGTTGGCGGCGTCGCCGACGGCCTTGCGGTCGACGTGCAGCTGGTCGTAGGTCTCCATGTCCATGAAGACGAAGTACTCGCCGTCCATGTAGGAGAACTGCATGTCACGCTTGTCGACAGTGGCCGTCTCGACCTTGACGCCGGCGTTGAAGGTCTTGTCGACGGTCTTGCCGGAGAGCACGTTCTTGAGCTTGGTGCGCACGAAGGCCGGGCCCTTGCCGGGCTTGACGTGCTGGAACTCGACGACGGACCAGAGCTGGCCGCCTTCGAGCTTGAGCACCATGCCGTTCTTGAGGTCGTTCGTGGAAGCCACGGTTGCGGAATCTCCTGGACTGACGTGGACGACCTCGGGGCGGGCAGGCGCGCAGCGCGAAGGCTAGAGCGCGAGCAGCTCCTTGGTCGTGATGGTGAGTAGCTCGGGTCCGCCGTCCGCCTCGGGGCGCACGACGAGCGTGTCATCGATCCGGACCCCGCCCCGGCCCGGGAGGTGGACCCCCGGTTCGACGGTGACCGGCACACAAGCGTCCAGTTTACCCATGGCCGCGGGGGCCAACTGCGGGTCCTCGTCGATTTCGAGTCCGACACCGTGGCCGGTGAGGGTCGGAAGGTTCTCCGCGTACCCGGCCGAATCCAGTGCCTGGCGGGCGGCGCGATCGACATCGCGGCAGGCGGCGCCGGGTGCGAGGGCCTCCCGGCCGGCCCGCTGGGCGGAGAAGACGAGGTCGTACAGTTCGATCTGCCAGTCGGCCGGCGAGGTGCCGATGACGAACGTACGGCCGATCTCGCAGCGGTAGCCGCGGTAGGTCGCTCCCAGGCAGACGGAGAGGAAGTCGCCCTCCTCCACGCGCCGGTCGGTGGGGCGGTGGCCGCGGCGCCCCGAGTTCGGGCCCGTGCCGACGGAGGTGGGGAAGGCGGGGCCGTCGGCGCCGTGGTCGACGAGGCGGCGTTCCAGTTCCAGGGCGAGGTGCCGCTCGGTGCGGCCGACCAGGATGGACTCCAGGAGTTCACCGAGGGCCTGGTCGGCGATCTCGGCGCCGATGCGCAGGCAGGAGATCTCCTCCTCGTCCTTGACCACCCGGAGCTGCTCGACTGCCTGACCGAGGTCGGTCAGGCGCAGCCGGGGTGCGACCGAGCGCATGGCACGGTGCCGGACCACGGTGAGGTGGTGGTCCTCGGTGGCGAGGGACTCGGCGCCCTGGGCCGCGGCGAGGCCGGTGGCCGCGACGGCCGGGTCGCCGCCGGGGCCGGGCAGCGCCCGCACCGGCAGGGAGTCGTCGGGCCGGACGCCGTCCGCCGGCCGGTCGCCCGGCGGGCCCGAGCAGACCAGCAGATCCTCGGTCTTGCCCAGCAGCAGCACGGCGCCGTGCGGGGCCGCGCCCGCGAGATAGCGCACGTTGGCGGGCCGGGAGACGAGCGCCGCCGCGCTGCCGCCCGCGTTGCAGCGTTCTCGTAGGCGCGTCCGGCGGGCCGCGTACACCTCTGACATGGGCCGAGCGTAAGAGCTCCGCTCGGGGGGCGCCGCTCGGGAGACGCCGAGTGGGCGGTGCGCGTGGTACGCCGGACGCGCGGGCCGGGGTGTGGCTTGTCGTCGCACGGCGGCTGACCGCCGGTGGGGGCTGGGCGCGCCCCGCGGCGGAGCCGCGCGTGGACGCCGCCCCGTTCCTCTGCCGCCGGCCCGGTTTTCCGCGTCACCAGCTCGGTGGGCTTGCTATGGAGCGGGTCAGGACCTCGTTCAGGACCTGCGCGGTTTCCGGTATGTCCAGCGTGGAGTTGTCGATGATCGGGAGACCCGAGCCGTACCAGCCGGCCATGCGGCCGTGGATGCGGGCGACCTCCTCGTCGGTGAGCCGCCGGTTGCCGCTGCGTTCGGCGTTGCGCTCCAGGACGATGTCCAGGCCCGGCAGGAGGACGACCGGGAGCAGGCCGGGGCCGACGTGCCGCTTCCAGCCGCCGAGGCCGACGACGGGCCGGTCCGGGAAGACCGCGTCGTCGAGGATGCAGGAGATGCCGTTGGCGAGGAAGTTGCGGGCGGAGAAGCCGCAGGTGCGGCGGGCGAGGCGGTACTGGGCCTCGGAGTTCTCGTTCCACCCGGTCTGGGGGTCGGCGAAGCCGGAGCGGACCCATTCGCGGACGTCGTCAAGGCTGATGTGGGCGGTGGGGACCCGGCGGTGGTCCGCCCAGTACTTGGCGACGCTGGTCTTGCCGGCTCCCGCGGGGCCGATGAGCAGCACCGCAAGGGTGGTCGTGGCCGGGTCGGGCGCGGTGGACGTGGCGGGCGGCACGCTGGGCACGGCCACGGGGCCGCCGGGCGGCAGCGGTACGTGGCCGGTGGCGTCCGGTGGAGGCGGCACGGGAGCCGCCTGGTGCGGGCCCGGAGCCTGGTGCGGGCCCTGGGCCGGGTGCGGGCCCGGAGCCTGGTGCGGGCCCTGGGCCGGGTGCGGCCCCGGAGCCTGGTGCGGTCCCGGGGCCTGGTGCGGTCCCGGGGCCGAAGCCGGGGGCGGGGCCTGCCGGGGAGCCGTGGGGTGCGGGGCCCGCACGGGGTAGCCCGGCGCCGCGGGCGGCGGTACGGGGGTGGAACCCTGGGGCGGGCCCGGGTGGTGCGCGGCCGGTGACCAGCCGACGGCCGGTCCGTGCCCCGGCTGATGGGGCGGCGGCAGCGGAGAACCCACTGCGTGCTGCATCCGGTGCCACTCCGTCTCGTACAGGCGATGGGCGCTGGCGGCGGGAGGGAGGCCCGCCCGCTTCCCCACAGCCTAAAGGGCGTGAGGGGATCCCCGTCCGAACGGTACCGCCCCCGGCCGTCGTTCGGTGAACGGCCGGGGGCGGTACGAAGTGCCCGTCGCGCAAGGCGAATCGGGCGGAAGGCGCGGCGGGGTACTACTCGCCCACCTCGCCGTAGGCGGCGAGGAGGACGGCCGGGTCGGGTCCCTCCAGCACGGTGGGCTTGGCGAGGCCGTCCAGGACGATGAAACGCAGCAGGTCGCCGCGGGACTTCTTGTCGACCTTCATGTTCTCGACGAGCTTGGGCCACTGGTCGTAGCGGTAGTGCAGGGGCAGGCCGACCGCTTCGAGGATGCTGCGGTGCCGGTCGGCGGTGGCGTCGTCGAGACGGCCCGCGAGGCGGCCCAGTTCGGCGGCGAAGTGCATGCCGACGGAGACGGCGGCGCCGTGGCGCCACTTGTAGCGCTCGTTCTTCTCGATGGCGTGGCCGAGGGTGTGGCCGTAGTTGAGGATCTCCCGCAGGCCCGCCTCCTTCAGGTCGGAGGAGACGACCTCCGCCTTGACCTTGATGGAGCGCACGATCAGCTCGGCGGTGTGCGGCCCGGCCGGGGTGCGCGCGGCCTGGGGGTCGGACTCGATCAGGTCGAGGATCACCGGGTCGGCGATGAAGCCGGCCTTGATGACCTCGGCGAGTCCGGAGACGTAGTCGTTGACCGGGAGCGAGTCCAAGGCGGCCAGGTCGCACAGGACGCCGGCGGGCGGGTGGAAGGAGCCGACGAGGTTCTTGCCCTCGGCGGTGTTGATGCCGGTCTTGCCGCCGACGGCCGCGTCCACCATGGCCAGCACGGTGGTGGGGACGGCGATCCAGCGGACACCGCGCAGCCAGGTCGCGGCCACGAACCCGGCCAGGTCGGTGCTGGCGCCGCCGCCCACGCCGATGATGACGTCGGTGCGGGTGAAGCCGGACTGGCCCAGCGCCTTCCAGCAGTACGCGGCGACCTCGGCGGTCTTCGCCTCCTCGGCGTTGGGCACCTGGATGGCGACCGCCTCGTAGCCCTGCCCTGCGAGGTCGGCGCGCAGCGCGTCGCCGGTCTCGGCGAGGGCCTCCGGGTGGATCACCGCGACCCGCTTGGCCCTCGTGCCGATCAGCCCGGCCAGCTCGCCCAGGAGCTGTCGGCCCACCAGAACCTCGTAGGCATCGCTGCCCGCGGTGCCGCCGACCTGGATCCGGGTGACTGCCTCGCTCATGCTTCCTTCAACTCCACTGCGTCCAGGACGGCTTGGGTGACTTCTTCGGGCGTACGGCCGTCCGTGGCGACGACGACCGTGGCGACCTCTTCGTAGAGGCCGCGGCGGGCCTCCATCAGCTCGCGCCACTGCTTGCGCGGGTTGACCGCGAGCAGCGGGCGCGCGGCGTTCAGACCGGTGCGCCTGACGGCCTCCTCGACGTCCATCGAGAGGTAGACGACGCGCTGCCCGGCGAGCAGCGCGCGGGTGTCGGCGTCCAGGATCGCGCCGCCACCGAGGGCGAGGACGCCCTCGTGCCCGGCGAGAGCGGTCCTCACGGACTCCTTCTCCAGGGCCCGGAAGGCCGCCTCGCCCTCGTCGACGAAGATCTCGGCGATGGCCCGCCCCTGCGCGGAGACGATGTCCTCGTCCGTGTCCCGGTAGCCGACGCCGAGGCGCTCGGCCAGCAGCTGCCCCACCGTGGACTTGCCGACGCCCATCGGTCCGACCAGGACGATCAGCGGTGCGCTCATCGGATGGCCAGGTTGTCGAGGTAGGACCGCACGTTGCGGCGGGTCTCGGTCACGCTGTCGCCGCCGAACTTCTCGGCCACCGCGTCCGCCAGGACCAGGGCGACCATCGCCTCGGCGACGATGCCGGCGGCCGGCACGGCGGACACGTCGGATCGCTGGTGGTGGGCCTGCGTGGCCTCGCCGGTGGTGACGTCCACGGTCTTCAGGGCGCGCGGCACGGTGGCGATCGGCTTCATCGCGGCCCGCACCCGCAGCAGCTCACCGGTGGTGAGGCCGCCCTCGGTGCCGCCGGAGCGGCCGGAGACCCGGCGGATGCCCTCGGCCGTGTTCACGATCTCGTCGTGGGCCTGGGAGCCGGGCACGCGGGCCAGCTCGAAGCCGTCGCCGATCTCGACGCCCTTGATCGCCTGGATGCCCATGAGCGCGCCCGCGAGCCGTGCGTCGAGCTTGCGGTCCCAGTGGACGTGCGAGCCGAGGCCCACCGGCACGTCGTAGGCGAGGATCTCGACGACGCCGCCGAGGGTGTCACCGTCCTTGTGGGCCTGGTCGATCTCGGCGACCATCGCCTTCGAGGCGTCGGCGTCCAGGCAGCGCACGGGGTCGGCGTCCAGCTTCTCGACGTCGGCCGGCGTCGGGTACACGCCCTGGGGGGCCTTGGCCGAGGCCAGCTCGACCACATGGCTGACGATCTCGACGCCGGTCGTCTCCTTGAGGTACGACCGGGCGACCGCGCCCAGCGCCACCCTGGCCGCCGTCTCCCGCGCGGAGGCGCGCTCCAGGATCGGCCGGGCCTCGTCGAAGCCGTACTTCTGCATGCCCGCGAGGTCGGCGTGGCCGGGGCGGGGGCGGGTCAGCGGCGCGTTGCGGGCCAGGCCGGCCAGTACCTCCGGGTCGACCGGGTCGGCCGCCATGACCTGCTCCCACTTGGGCCACTCGGTGTTGCCGACCATGACCGCGACCGGGGAGCCGAGGGTGAGCCCGTGCCGGACGCCGCCGAGGAAGGTGACCTCGTCACGCTCGAACTTCATGCGCGCACCGCGGCCATAGCCGAGCCGCCGCCTCGCCAGATGGTCCGCCACCATGTCCGTGGTGATCGGTACGCCGGCGGGCAGACCCTCCAGCGTCGCGACGAGTGCGGGACCGTGGGACTCCCCCGCGGTCAGCCAGCGCAACCTGCTCAACGGTGCTCCTCAGTGCTCGCGCCCCGGTTATGCCCTGCGTACGCGTCTTCTCTGCGTACGGCGACGGCGTGTCCGGGTGCGCGGCCCCGGTCCGCCACCTCCGATCCTCCCACGTCCGGGCCCCGTCCCCGGCCGCCGGTCCATCTGGCGGACGGGTGCGCGGACGCCGGACGACGCCGGAGCGCGCCCGCGGGACCGCGGACGCTAGCGGTCCGCCAGGGCCCGCTCCCCCGCCGTGCGCATGGCGGCGAGGGGGGCCGGAGCGCGGCCCGTCATCTGCTCGACCTGGAGCACCGCCTGGTGCAGCAGCAGGTCGAGGCCGTTGACGACCGCACCGCCGTGGGCCGACCAGCGGGCGGCGAGGGCGGTCGGCCACGGGTCGTAGAGCACGTCGAAGAGGGTCGCGGGCATCTCCGGGACTGCGGCGGCGAGGGCGTCGGTGGTGCCGGCCGGGGTGGTGGCCACCACCAGCGGGGCGTGCAGCGCCTCCTCGGCGTCCGCCCAGTCCGCGATGCGCACGTCGGCGTCCAGCCGTTCGGCCCAGCCCCGCATCTCGGCGGCGCGCGCCCGGCTGCGTACGTAGACGGCGACCTCGCCGGTGCAGATCCGGGCCAGCGCGGCCAGCGCGGAGGACGCGGTGGCGCCGGCGCCGAGGACGGCCGCGGTCTCGACCTTCTCGATGCCGTGCTCGCGCAGGGCGGCGACGATGCCGGGGATGTCGGTGTTGTCGCCGGTCTTGCGGCCGTCCTCGGTGAGGACCACGGTGTTCACCGCGTCCACGGAGGCCGCCGTCTCACTGATCCCGTCGAGCAGCGGGATGACCGCCCGCTTGAGCGGCATGGTCAGCGACAGCCCCGCCCACTCGGGGCCCAGCCCCTCGAGGAAGCCGGGCAGTGCCTCCTCGTCGACGTCGAAGCGGTCGTAGGTCCAGCCCTCCAGGCCCAGCTCGGCGTAGGCGGTGCGGTGCAGGACCGGGGAGAGGGAGTGCGCGATCGGGGAGCCGAGGACGGCGGCCCGACGACGGTCAGTTGCCCGAGCTGGCATCGAACTTGTCCTTCAGTTTCAGGAAGTCGTCGTGCGTCTTGGCGAACTCGGTCTTGCTCAGGCCGTCGGTGGCCACGAAGTACATCCAGCCGTCGTCCGTGGGATCGAGCGCCGCCTTCAGGGCCTCTTCGCCGGGGTTGCTGATGGGTCCGGGCGGCAGGCCCTTGTTGGTGTAGGTGTTGTACGGGTCCGGGTTGCTGTTGATCTCGGACTCGCTGATGTGGATCTCGCTCTGGCCGAGCAGGTAGTTGAAGGACGAGTCGAACTGCAGTTCCTGGTTGGTCTCGGTGTTGGTGGGCTTGAGCCGGTTGTAGATGACCTCCGACATCATGCGGAAGTCCGCGTGCGTCTTGCCCTCCGCCTGCACCAGGCTCGCCACGGTCAGCAGCTGCCACGGCCCGTCGAGGCCGAGGCCCTCCGCCTTCTCCTCGAGCCCGATCTTCTCGTACTGCTCGCTGGCCCGCGCCACCATCTGCCTCAGCACGTCCTCGGGCTTCTGGCCCTTGGCCGCCGAGTAGCTCGACGGGTAGAGGAAGCCCTCCAGCGGGTCCTTGACGTTCTCGTGGTTCATCGCCCAGTCGGGCAGGCCGAGGTTCTTCCACTCGGCCTTGGCGACCTTGGCGGTGGTGCCCTCGTCCAGTTCGAGGCGCTTGTCGATGTCCTTGTAGATGCCGGCGTTGCGTTTGCCCTCGGCGATGATCAGGTTGCTGCGGCTCTTGGGATTGAGCAGCAGCTCGATCGCGGCCTCGGCCGACATCTCCTTCTGCAGCGTGTACACGCCGTCCTGGATGCTCTTGCCCTGGGGGTTGCTCTGCTGGGCGGCGATGAAGGCGTCGACGCTCTTCACCACGCCCTTCCTCTTGAGCTCCTGGCCGATGGTGGAGCCGCCCGCGCCCTTGGGGATCGTGACGGTCACCTGCTCGCCGTTGCCGTCACCCGCGTAGTCCGGGGCCGCGCCGAAACGTTCCTGGTAGAACTGGAAGCCGAAGTATCCGACTCCCGCCACCGCACCGCCCAGCACCAGGCAGACCACGAGGCACGCGACTCCGTTGCGGCCCTTCTTGGGCTTGCCGCCCCGGCCCCTGCGGTCGGCCCGCGCTGCGCCGCTCTCGCCGCCGCCCTCTTTCCCGTCGGCGTCCCCGCCCGCGAAGAAGGCGTGCTCTCCCTCGTCGGGGCCGGGGTCCCCGTCGCTGTCCTGCGGTTCGGGCTCGGCACGCCGGCGGCCCGGTGGCTCGGGAGGCGGGTACGCCTCCGGGGTGCCGTAGAAGTCGGGCTGCTCCGCGCCGTGGGCGGCGGCCTGCTGCCCGTAGGGGTCCGACGGGTCGGCGGGGTACTGCGCGCCGGTGCCCCAGCCGCCGTCGTCGTGGCCCTGCTGGGACTGCGCCTGGGACGCGTACTGCTGGTCGTACTGCTGCTGCCCGTACTGCTCGTACTGGTCGTACTGCGGGTTCTGCTGGTACTGGTCGTACTGCGGCTCGGGGTGCTGCTGACCGTACTGGCCGTACTGCGACTGCTGACCGTAGGCGGACTGGCCGCCGTCGCCCCACTCGCCGTACTGCTGCTGGGACTGCTGCTCCGGATACTGCTGCGGCTGGCCGCCGTAGGGGGACTGCTGACCCGTGTGGGCCTGCTGTCCGCCCCATCCGCCGTCCCCGTACAACGGGTCCTCCGGATGCCACGGTTCGGAGCCTGGGCCCCGGCCATACTCAGTCATCGATCCCCTAGAGCCGCGAGGCGACGGCGCGCACGGCCTGTCATGGAGGGCCGTCTTCCGTTCCGCCTCTTGCTGTGCGGTGGCTGTTCGAATGCCTCCGCATCGCGCGGAACGTTACCGTATCGCGATCAGATGACCACTTCGACGCCCTCACCGGGTGGCCTGCCTGACACCCGTTCGGATTCCAGTGCCTGCTGAAGGATGATCACAGCGGCGGCCTGGTCGATGACGGACCGGCCCTTCCTGGACTTCACTCCCGAGGCGCGCAGCCCCTGACTGGCGGTCACCGTCGTCATCCGCTCGTCGACGAGCCTGACCGGCAGCGGCGCGATGCCGCGGGCCAGCTCCTGCGCGAAGCCCCTGACCTTGACCGCGGCCGGGCCCTCGCCCCCCTTGAGGGAGCGAGGGAGACCGACGACGACCTCGATCGGCTCGTACTCCTCGACCAGTTGCCGCAGGCGGCGGTGTGCTGCCGGGATGTCGCGTCCGGGGACGGTCTCCACCGGCGTGGCGAGGATCCCGTCGGGGTCGCAGGAGGCGACCCCGATACGGGCGTCCCCGACGTCGATCGCCAGGCGGCGGCCGCGGCGCATGACCGGGCCGTCCGGCCGGTCGTCCGTCCGGCCGTCCGCCCGGCCGTTCCTCGAGTCGCTCACTTGGCGGTGTCCGCCACGAGCCGCTCGACGGCGTCGACGGCGTCACCGATGGCGGCCGGGCTCTGGCCGCCGCCCTGGGCGACGTCCGGCTTGCCGCCACCGCCGCCACCGAGGGTCTTGGCGGCGGCGCGCACCAGGTCACCGGCCTTGAGACCGCGCTCACGGGCGGCATCGTTGGTGGCGATGACGGTCAGGGGCTTGCCGTTCACCGTGGTGAACAGGGCGACGACCGCGGCCCGGCCGCCCTGGATGCGGCCGCGCACGTCGAGGACCAGCTTGCGCAGGTCGTCGGCGGTGGTGCCGTCCGGGACCTGACCGGTCACCAGGGCGACACCGCGCACGTCCTTGGCGGAGTCGGCGAGCGAGCCGGCGGCCTGGAGGACCTTCTCGGCGCGGAACTTCTCGATCTCCTTCTCGGCGTCCTTGAGCTTGCCGAGCATGGCGGAGACCTTCTCCGGGAGCTCCTCCGGGCGGCCCTTGATCAGCTCCTGGAGCTGGGCGACGACCGTGTGCTCACGGGCGAGGAAGTTGTAGGCGTCCACGCCGACCAGGGCCTCGATACGGCGCACACCGGAGCCGATGGAGGACTCGCCGAGCAGCTTGACCAGACCCAGCTGGGCGGTGTTGTGCACGTGGGTGCCGCCGCACAGCTCCTTGGAGAAGTCGCCGATGGTCACGACGCGCACCCGCTCGCCGTACTTCTCGCCGAACTCGGCGATGGCCCCCTGCTTCTTGGCCTCGTCGATGCCCATGACGTCGGCGCGCACGTCGAGGTCGCGGGCGAGCACCTCGTTGATCTTCTGCTCGACGTCGGTCATCACGGCCGTCGGAACGGCGGACGGCGAGCCGAAGTCGAAGCGGAAGCGGCCGGGCTGGTTCTCGGAACCGGCCTGGGCGGCCGTCGGGCCGAGGGCGTCGCGCAGCGCCTGGTGAGTGAGGTGGGTGGCCGAGTGGGCGCGGGCGATGGCCTTGCGACGCCGGTCGTCGATCGAGGCGTGGGCCTTGGCGCCGACGGTGATCTCGCCGACCTGGACGACGCCCTTGTGGACGTACACGCCCGGGACCGGCTTCTGGCAGTCGCGGACCTCGATGACGGCACCGGAATCGACCTTGATCCGCCCGGTGTCGCCGATCTGGCCGCCGCCCTCGGCGTAGAACGGGGTGCGGTCGAGGACGATCTCGACCTCGTCGCCCTCGGTGGCGGCCGGGGAGGAGGCGCCGTCGACGAGGATGCCGACGATCGTGGACTCGCTCTCGGTGTCCGTGTAGCCGACGAAGTCGGTGGCGCCGGCCTGGTCGGCGATCTCGCGGTAGGCGCCGGCGCCGGCGTGGCCGGTCTTCTTGGCCTGGGCGTCGGCCTTGGCGCGCTCCCGCTGCTCCTTCATGAGGCGGCGGAACCCGTCCTCGTCCACGGAGAGCCCCTGCTCGGCGGCCATCTCCAGGGTGAGGTCGATCGGGAAGCCCCAGGTGTCGTGGAGCAGGAAGGCCTTGTCGCCGGCGAGGACGGTGCCGCCGGAGGCCTTGGTGTCGCTGACGGCGGTGTCGAGGATGTTGGTGCCGGCCTTGAGCGTCTTCAGGAAGGCGTTCTCCTCGGCGAGGGCGACCTTCTCGATCCGCTCGCGGTCGGTGATCAGCTCGGGGTACTGCTGCCCCATCATGCCGATCACGACGTCGATCAGGTCCTTGACGACCGGACCGGTGGCGCCGAGCAGGCGCATGTTGCGGATGGCGCGGCGCATGATGCGGCGCAGCACGTAGCCGCGGCCCTCGTTGCCGGGGGTGACGCCGTCGCCGATGAGCATCACGGAGGTGCGCATGTGGTCGGTGACCACGCGCAGGGAGACGTCCGAGGCCTGGGCGTCGCCGTAGGCCACGCCGGTCAGCTCGGTGGCCTTCTTGATGACGGCCATGGAGGTGTCGATCTCGTACATGTTCTGCACGCCCTGCAGAATCATGGCGAGGCGTTCCAGGCCGAGGCCGGTGTCGATGTTCTTGCTCGGCAGGTCCCCGAGGATCTCGAAGTCCTCCTTGCCGATGCCCTCGCCCCGCTCGTACTGCATGAAGACGAGGTTCCAGATCTCCACGTACCGCTCGTCGTTGACGGCGGGGCCGCCCTCGGCGCCGAACTCGGGGCCGCGGTCGTAGTTGATCTCGGAGCAGGGGCCGCAGGGGCCGGGGACGCCCATGGACCAGTAGTTGTCCTTCTTGCCGAGACGCTGGATGCGCTCGGAGGGGACGCCGACGACGTCGTGCCAGATGCGCTCGGCCTCGTCGTCGTCCTGGTAGACGGTGATCCACAGGCGCTCGGGGTCGAGGCCGTAACCGCCCTTGTCCTGGGCGCTGGTGAGCAGCTCCCAGGCCAGCTTGATGGCGCCTTCCTTGAAGTAGTCGCCGAAGGAGAAGTTGCCGCACATCTGGAAGAACGTGCCGTGCCGCGTGGTCTTGCCGACCTCTTCGATGTCCGGCGTGCGCACGCACTTCTGCACGCTCGTGGCGCGGTCGAAGGGCGGCTTGACCTCACCCAGGAAGTAGGGCTTGAAGGGCACCATGCCGGCCGGGACCAGCAGCAGAGTCGGGTCGTCCGCGATGAGCGACGCCGAAGGGACGACGGTGTGACCGCGCTCCTCGAAGAAGCTCAACCAGCGGCGACGAATCTCGGCCGACTCCATCAGTGGTCCTCATTCCGGTTGTACGAGTACGTCGTCCTGTCGACGTACGTCGGGGTGTTGCCGTTCTCGGTGTTGCGGTTCTCGATGGCGTAGGAACGCCGGGGTGCGGGGAGTTCGTGGTCGACGGGGGCGTTCAGCCCGAGCGCGTCGTCCAGTTCGGCCTCCCGCTGGGCCATGTTGTCGCGGACGTCGAGCGCGAAGCCCACCGCGCGGTCCCTGATCCGGGAGCCCGCGTCGAGTGCCTTGTTCGCCGCGGTGGCGGCGAGGCTCTCGGGGGTCAACTGCTTGAGCTTCCGGTTGACCTTGGTGGTGGCCCACACACCGGCGGCGACGCCGGTGCCGAACCAGAACGTACGGCGGAACATCGCTGGATCAGTCCTTCTTCCGCTTCGTCCGCCGCGCGTCCGGGATCGTACGGCCCACGATCACGGTACGCCGCGGCTGCTTGGCCGGGCCCGCGGGCTCGCCCTCCTTGCGACCGCCGAGTGCCCGCCGTACGCCGTACCCGAACGCGGCGACCTTGACCAGGGGGCCGCCGAAGGTGGAGGCCACGGTGGTGGACAGCGCGGAGGCGTTCGACGTGACCTCCTGGACGTCGGAGGCGATCGCGTCGACCCGGTCGATCTGGGTCTGCGCGGAGCGCACCGCCGACGAGGCGTCGGACAGCAGCGGGACGGCCTGGTCGGTCACGTCCGCCACCAGCTTGGTGGTCGCCCTGAGCGTCTGGGCCAGCCTCGCCAGTGCGACGGCGAGGAAGGAGACCAGGATCGCCCAGAAGACGGCCACCAGGATCCCGGCCACCTCGCCACCGGACACTGTGTGCACCCGCTCCCTGAAAGACGTGCCTGAACATCGGGAAAGTCGTGCACCGAGCCTATCGCGCCGGGCGCGGGGGTCCGTACCGGATTACCGTCCGCGCGCGGCGGAGTGCGGTGAAGACGCGGGAAGGGGCTGTACTGTGTGAACACGGTTGAGTACGCTCCGTGTTTCATGCGAGACCTTCGGCGCGACGGCATCCCGCACGGCAACCTTCCCCTGGAACTCGACACCTTCGTGGGGAGAGCGGCGGAGCTCGCGGAGCTGGCCCGGGCGCTGGACTCCGGGCGGCTGGTGACCGTGACCGGGACCGGTGGGGTCGGGAAGTCGCGTCTGGCGGCGCGGGCGGCCGCACGGCGCGCGCCCCGGGACGGCGTGTGGCGGGTGGAACTGGCGCCGGTGCGCGACGAGGAGTTCGTCGACTACGCGGTCGTGGAGGCGCTCGGCCTGACCGACCACACGACCCGGCTGCCGCGCGAGACGCTGCTCGCGCACCTCGCCGAGCGAGAGCTGCTCCTGGTCCTCGACGGGGTCGAGCACCTGGTGGACGCGTGCGCCGCGCTCGTGACCGACCTGCTGGGCCGGGCCTCGGGGCTGCGTGTCCTGGCGGTGGGGCGCAGACCGCTGGCCGTGGCCGGGGAGCGGCTGCTTCCGCTGGCACCGCTGCGGCCGGAGGAGGCGGTGGAACTGCTGACCGTCCGGGCGCGGCAGCGGCACCTGGCGTACGGGTACGACGCCGACCTGGACGAGGGCCGCGGGGAGATGCGCGAGCTGTGCCGGCGCCTGGACGGGATCCCGTTGGCGATCGAGCTGGCCGCGGGGCGGCTGGGCGCGCTGTCGCCGGGGCAGGTGCTGCAACGGCTGGACGACCGCTTCCGTCTGCTGACCGGCGGGGACCGCACCGCGCTGCCCCGGCACCGGACGCTGCGCACCGCGATCGGCTGGAGCCATGAGCTGTGCACGCCTGCGGAGCGGCTGCTGTGGGCGCGGCTGTCGGTGTTCACGGGGCCGTTCGGCCTGGAGGCCGCCGAGTACGTGTGCAGCGGCGAGGACCTGCCCGCCGACGACGTGCTCGACGTGCTCTCCGCGCTGCTCGCGCAGTCCGTGCTGACCCGCGAGGAGGCCCCGGCCGGGGTGCGCTATCGGATGCTCGACACGGTGCGGGCGTACGGCGCCGACTGGCTGGAGGCGACGGGCGACGCGGCGCGGATGCGGCGGCGGCACCGGGACTGGTACGTGGGCCTGGCGACCTGGTGCGAGCTGGAGTGGTTCTCGCCGCGCCAGTACGAGGTCACCGCTCGGGTGGACGCGGAGCTGCCGAACCTGCGCAGCGCCCTGGAGCACTGTCTGACGGAGCCGGACGAGGCACACCTGGGCCAGTATCTGGCGGGTGCCCTGTGGTTCCACTGGGTGGGCTGCGGGCGGCTGGCGGAGGGGCGGCGCTGGCTGGAGCAGGCGGTGCGGCTGGACCCGGAGCGGACGGCGGGCGAGCAGGCCCGGCTGAAGGCGCTGTGGGTCCTGGCCTACGTCGCGATCCTGCAGGGCGACACGGTGCCCGCGCTGGCGGCGCTCCAGGAGTGCCGGGAGGAGGCCGAGCTGTCCGCGAACCCCACGGCGGTGGCGTACGCCGAGCACCGCACCGGTTGCCTGGCCCTGGTCACGGACGACATGCCGCGCGCCGAGACGCTGCTGCGTTCCGCGCTGCGGCGCTACCGGGAGATCGGCGAGCTCAACAGCAACGTCCTGATGGGCCAGGTCGAACTGGCGATGGCGCGGGCGTTCCAGGGCGACATGCCGGACGCGGTGCGCCTGTGCGAGGACGTCCGCCAGGTGTGCGAGGACCACGGCGAGCGCTGGACCCGGGGCTACGCCCTGTACGTGCTGGCCTACGCGGCTTGGAGCGACGGCGAGCCGGGGCGCGCCCGCGAGTTGCTGGCCGACTGCCTGGCCGGCGCCCACCGCTTCCGGGACCAGCTCGGCTCGGTGCTGGCGGTGGAGCTGCTGGCCCTGGTCACGGTGGCGGACGGGAACGCGGCGGAGGCCGCGGTGCTGCAGGGCGCGGCGGGCCGGATGTGGCCGTCGGTGGGACTGCCGTTGTTCGGCTCGGCGCACTACAACGCGCCGCACGAGCTGTGCGAGGCGGCGGCCCGGGAGCAGTTGGGCGACGAGCGGTACCAGGAGTGCGTACGGCACGGGGCTCGGCTCGGCCGGCGGGAGGCGGTGTCGCGGGCGCTGCGGCGGCCCGGGTCGCCGGCTTCGCTGCCGGCGCCGCGCGGGGGCGGGCGGCGTGCCACGGCGGGGGCGCGAACGGCGAAGCCCGCCGCCTCGCCCACCCGGAAGGGCAGGGAGACGGCGGGCTGAGGTACCGCGGAGGTACTGCGCCTTGCTGAAGACAGCGTTCTGCTGGATCAGCGGGCGTAGTACTCGACGACGAGCTGCTCGTCGCAGATCACCGGGATCTCCTTGCGGTTCGGCTCACGGTCCAGGCGGAACGCCAGGGCCTTGAGGTTCACCTGGAGGTAGCGCGGGGTCTCGCCGTCGGGGGCGAAGCCACCCTCACGGGCGATCGTGAAGAGCGTCTTCTCCTTGGAGCGCTCGCGCACCTGCACGACGTCGTCCGGGCGGACGCGGAAGGACGGCTTGTCGACCTTCTGGCCGTTGACCTGGATGTGGCCGTGCACGACCATCTGGCGGGCCTGGTAGATCGTGCGGGCGATGCCCGAACGCAGGACCAGCGCGTCGAGACGGCGCTCGAGCTCGATGACCAGGGCCTCGCCGGTCTTCATGTTGGTCTTGGAGGCACGCTCGTAGGCGCGGACGAGCTGGCGCTCGCTGAGGTCGTACTGCGCGCGCAGACGCTGCTTCTCGAGCAGACGGACCTTGTAGTCCGAGTTCTGCTTGCGGCCGCGGCCGTGCTCGCCCGGCGGGTAGGGGCGGGCCTCGAAGTACTTGACGGCCTTCGGGGTCAGCGCGATGCCGAGGGCACGCGACTTCTTGACCTTGGGGCGGGACTGGTTCGCCACTGTCTGTGTCTCTTTCCTGGTTCCGGCTTGTCAGGGTTGAGGGAGGTCGCAATCCGCAGCCGGGGAAACCCGCCTGGTCCGCGAGGGACCTGCCGGGCAGCCGCTCCCTGGTCTGGGCACATACGTGCAGCACGCGAGTGGCCCACCGACCGCTCCCGGAGCTCCGGGTGGTGGTGGGCTGCCCGCGACACCTATCGACGGTGCGCGACGCTCCTGGAACCCGCTGGGGGTTCCGGCCGGTTGTCCCGTTCTGACTGCGCGGGACTCGGCACTCCGGGTGATTCTACAGGCTGCTCAGGGCCGCTTGCGACCGAGGTGCCCGCGGGTCCACTCCACCGCGTCCGCGTATCTGGCCTCGGCGCCGTGCCGGGTCGGGGCGTAGTACGTGCGGTCCTTCAGTTCGTCCGGGGCGTACTGCTGGGCGGCGATGCCCTCCGGCAGGTCGTGCGGGTACACGTATCCCTGCCCGTGTCCGAGCTTGCCCGCGCCCTTGTAGTGGCTGTCGCGCAGGTGCGCGGGGACCGGCCCGGCGTGCCCCTTGCGTACGTCGTCCAGGGCGGCGCCGATGGCGGTGGTGGCGGCGTTGGACTTGGGGGCGAGGGCCAGGGCGATGGTGGCGTGGCTGAGGGTGAGGGAGGCCTCGGGGAAGCCGATCATGGCGACGGCCTGGGCGGCGGCGACGGCGAGGGGCAGGGCGTTCGGATCGGCGAGGCCGATGTCCTCGCTGGCGGAGATCATCAGGCGCCGGGCGATGAACCGGGGGTCCTCGCCGGCCTCGATCATCCGGGCCAGGTAGTGCAGGGCGGCGTCCACGTCGGAGCCGCGGATGGACTTGATCAGGGCGCTGGCGACGTCGTAGTGCTGGTCGCCGTCGCGGTCGTACTTCACCGCGGCCCGGTCGACGGTCTCCTCCAGCGTCGCCAGGGTGACCTCGGCCTCACCCTTGTCGAGCGCGGCCCCGGCGGCGGCCTCCAGCGCGGTCAGCGCGCGCCGGGCGTCGCCGCCGGCGATGCGCAGCAGGTGCTCCTCGGTGTCCTCGGGGAGGCCGACGGCGTTCTTCAGGCCGCGTTCGTCACGGAGCGCGCGCTTCAGCAGGCCGCGGATGTCGTCGTCCGTCAGGGACTCGAGGGTGAGGAGGAGGGAGCGGGAGAGGAGCGGGGAGATCACCGAGAAGTACGGGTTCTCGGTGGTGGCGGCGATCAGGGTGACCCAGCGGTTCTCGACGGCCGGGAGCAGGGAGTCCTGCTGGGCCTTGCTGAAGCGGTGGATCTCGTCGAGGAAGAGGACCGTCTCCTTGCCGTAACCGCCGACCGCGCGGCGGGCGCCGTCGATGACCGCGCGGACCTCCTTGACGCCCGCGGTGATCGCCGACAGTTCCACGAAGCGCTTGTTGGTGGCCTTGGAGACGACGTACGCCAGGGTCGTCTTGCCGGTGCCCGGCGGGCCCCAGAGGATCACGGACGACGGTCCGGCGGGACCCGAGGCGCCCTCGCCGACCAGCCGGCGCAGCGGGGAACCTGGCTTGAGCAGGTGCTGCTGGCCGACGACCTCGTCGAGGGTGCGCGGACGCATCCGGACGGCGAGGGGACTGCCGGTCGGGTCCTTCTCCTGGCGTTCTTCGGCTGCGGCGGTGAACAGGTCGGGCTCCACGCTCTGAACCCTAAATCACCGCACTGACAGCCCGGCGGGCGCAGTCGGCCGGACCGGCGGCCCGCCCCGTCAGCTGGTCCAGAAGTCCCACCAGCGGGTGAGGATCATCATGCCGATGATGCCGATGTGCAGGACCGGCAGGACCCAGGTGAACTCGCCGAAGAAGCCCTTGAGCCAGTGCGGCGCGGGCAGGAAGCCCTTGCGGACGTTGAAGGACGTCACGTACCAGAACATGATGATCGTGGCGACCCAGGCCAGGCAGCACCACAGGCACAGGGCGTTGATCCGGTACAGGGACTGGAACTGCAGCCAGGTGCAGAAGCCCACGCCGAAGAGCGTGCCGGCGTTAAAGGTGAGCCAATACCAGCGCGGGAAGCGGGCGCCGGCGAGCAGGCTCATGCCGACGCAGACGACGATGCCGTAGGTGACCAGGCCGAGCATCGGGTTGGGGAAGCCGAAGACGGCCGCCTGGTCGCTCTCCATGACGCTGCCGCAGGAGACGACGGGGTTGAGGCTGCACCCGGGGGTGAACGTCGTGCCCGCGACCTTGGCCTCGAGCAGCTTGAACTTGTCGAGCGTGATGACCCACGCGGCGAGCACCCCGGCCGCGCCCGTGATCACCAGCAGCAGGGCGAGGGCACGACTGCCTCCCTCGGACCGTGTTCCGGCGGTGGCCTGCGGCGCGGACTCCGCCACGGTGGAGACGTCCTTCACTGTCGTCTTGCTCATCACGCCGATTCCGTCACTTGAGTCGGACCTGCTTCGGGCAGGGCCATTGTGCCGCACGGACCTGTGTGACCACCGTTCGATGAACGTAAGAACGCACCGGTGATCGCCCTGGAGCGGTGTGTTCCGGCCGATGTCCGTTCCCCGGGGGCACACGCGAGCGAACACGGGCGCCCCCAGGGGTGACGGACGTACGGACCCGTCAGCCGAGCCTCGACTCCAGCTCGGCGACGATCTCGTTCACACCGATCGCCGTCTGCTCGCCGGACTCCATGTCCTTGAGCTGGACGACGCCCTCGGCCAGGTCGCGCTCGCCCAGCACCAGGGCGTAGCGGGCGCCCGAGCGGTTGGCCGCCTTCATCGCGGCCTTGAGGCCCTTGCCGCCGTAGGAGAAGTCGGCGGCGACGCCGTTCTTGCGCAACTCGGTGACCTTGGCGAACAGGATCCGGCGGGCCTCCTCGCCGAGCGGGACGGCGAAGACGGAGGTGGCGGACGGAATGTCCGGTTCGATGCCCTCCGCCTCCAGGGCGAGGACGGTGCGGTCGACGCCGAGGGCCCAGCCCACGGACGGCAGGGAGGGACCGCCGATCATCTCGGACAGTCCGTCGTAGCGGCCGCCGCCGCCCACCGCGGACTGGGAGCCCAGTCCGTCGTGGACGAACTCGAAGGTCGTGCGCGTGTAGTAGTCCAGGCCGCGCACCAGCTTCGGGTCGTCCTCGAAGACCACCCCCGCCGCCGTGATCAGCTCGCGCACCTCCTCGTGGTACGCCTTGCAGGCGTCGCACAGGTAGTCGCGCAGCAGCGGGGCGCCGGTGAGCTGCTTCTGCACGTCCGGGCGCTTGTCGTCCAGGACGCGCAGCGGGTTGATCTCGGCGCGGCGCAGCGTCTCCTCGTCCAGGTCGAGACCGCGCAGGAAGTCCTGGAGCGCGGCCCGGTAGACGGGGCGGCATTCCTTGTCGCCCAGGGAGTTGAGCAGGATGCGGAAGTTCCGCAGGCCCAGCGCGCGGTACGACTGGTCGGCGAGGATGATCAGTTCGGCGTCCAGCGCCGGGTCCTCGACGCCGATCGCCTCGGCACCGACCTGGGAGAAGTGGCGGTAACGGCCCTTCTGGGGGCGCTCGTAGCGGTACTGCGAGCCCGAGTACCAGACCTTCACCGGCAGGTTGCCCGCCTTGTGCAGGTTGGCCTCCAGGACCGCGCGCAGCACGGGGGCGGTGGTCTCCGGGCGCAGGGCGAGGCGGTCGCCGCCCTTGGTCTCGAAGACGTACATCTCCTTGGTCACGATGTCGGTCGACTCGCCGACACCGCGCGCGAAGAGCTCGACGTTCTCGAAGCCGGGCGTCTCGATGTAGCCGTAGCCGGAATCGCGCAGCGGGGCGGCGATCGCCTCGCGGACGGCCAGGTACTTCGCCGAGTCGGGCGGCAGCAGGTCGTACGTGCCCTTGGGGGCCTTGAAGGTGCTCACGGAAGGTCTCTCGTCACATTCCTCGTCGGGGAGCCCCGGTGGCTCCCTGGCCGGCGGCCACCTGCCGCAGATACGGGTTGGTGGCGCGCTCCTGGCCGATGGTCGTCTGGGGGCCGTGGCCGGACAGCACCACGGTCGAGTCGTCGAGCGGCAGGCACACGCGGGCCAGCGAGGCGAGCATGTCGTCCATGTCGCCGCCGGGCAGGTCGGTGCGTCCGATGGAGCCGGCGAACAGCAGGTCGCCCGAGAAGAGGACCGGCGGGATGTCCGCCGCCTCGGGCAGGCCGAAGGTCACCGACCCCTTGGTATGGCCCGGCGCGTGCGCGACCGCCAGCTCCATGCCCGCCAGCTCCAGCTTCGCGCCGTCGGTCAGTTCCCTGACGTCGTCCGGCTCCCCCACGGTCAGCTCGCCCATGAGCGGCATGCCGATGGAGCGGCCGATCCCCTTCTCGGGGTCGCCCATCATGTAGCGGTCGTCGGGGTGGATCCAGGCCGGCACGTCGTGCGCGCCGCAGACCGGGACGACCGAGGCCACGTGGTCGATGTGGCCGTGGGTGAGGACGACGGCGACGGGCTTGAGCCGATGCTTCCTGATCGCTTCCTCGACTCCGGGGGCCGCCTGATGGCCCGGGTCGATGATCACGCACTCCTCACCGGCGGCGGGGGCGACGAGATAGCAGTTCGTCCCCCAGGCCCCGGCGGGGAACCCGGCAATGAGCACGATCGTCCTTCGTTTGTGTCGGTACGGGTGGGCTTGCGAACGGGCCGCGCCCAGGGTGAGAGCCTACCGGCGGTGCCGATTCCTCAGCGAACCCATATACGGTACGGGGCTACACGCCCACGGTCGGCTCATCGCACCCACGCGTACCGGTCGGCACACGAAGACGCATGAGGAGAGAACCCGGTGGTCACCCAGGAGCAGCGGCGGCGTCAGCTCGCCCGGGAGAAGTTCTTGCGGCAGCAGCAGCGACGTACCTCCGCGCGGCGCAAGGCGCGCATGCGCAACGCAGTGATCGCGTCGGTGCTCGGCGTGATCGTGATCGGCAGTGTCGCGCTGTACACGACCGGGGTGGTCCTGGACGACGGCGACAGCAAGGCGAACGCGAGCGCGGAGGTCACCCCGAGCGCCTCGGCGAGCAGCAAGGCGCCGGACCCGTGCGACAAGCCGGCCGAGGGCGAGGTCAAGACGCAGACCTGGGAGAAGGAACCTGCGATGACCATCGACAAGTCGGCGACGTACACGATGAAGCTGGCGACGACCTGCGGCGACATAGACATCGCGCTGAAGACGTCGGCGGCACCGCACACCGTCAACTCGTTCAACTTCCTGGCCGGCAAGGGCTACTTCGACCACACGCCGTGCCACCGGCTCACCACCAACGGGATCTACGTGCTCCAGTGCGGCGACCCGACGGGCCAGGGCAACGGCGGTCCGGGCTACAACATTCCGGACGAGAACCTGAAGGACAAGAGCCTGAAGGAGAACACGTACCCGGCGGGCACGGTGGCGATGGCGAACACCGGCCAGCCGGGCTCCGGCGGCAGCCAGTTCTTCCTCGTGTACCAGAACAGCCCGCTGCCGCCCAGCTACACGCCGTTCGGCACCATCTCGGACGAGGGCATGACGGTGCTGAAGAAGATCGCCGCGGCGGGCGAGAGCACCGGCGCGGGCGACGGAGCACCCAACGCGACGGTCGTGATCGACAAGGCCACCGTCACGAAATCCTGACCCTCATCAGCGAAAGTTCGGTCGCGCGGGATGCGGACAGGCCGCCCGCCGGTCGCCTATGTTGGCCGTGACGAAACTGTGGACGATGCCCGGGGGTAGCGAAGCCCTCCGAGGCATCATGTGGAGGAGGCGCTGTGAGCAGCGACCCGTGGGGCCGCGTCGATGAGACGGGGACCGTGTACGTGCGTACGGCCGACGGCGAGAAGGTCGTCGGCTCCTGGCAGGCAGGCTCCCCCGAGGAGGCGCTGGCCTACTTCGAACGCAAGTACGAAGGCCTGGTTGTCGAGATCGGCCTCCTCGAGAAGCGAGTGAAGACCACCGACCTGTCCGCGAAGGACGCCCAGGCCGCCGTCGACCACCTGCGGGAACAGGTCGACGCGCACCACGCGGTGGGCGACCTGGAAGCGCTGCGGGTCCGGCTGGACAAGCTCGTCGCCCTGGTGGAGACGCGCCGCGAGGAGCGCAAGGCCCAGCGGGCGAAGCAGTCCGACGAGGCGCGCGGCGCCAAGGAGGCGCTCGTCGCCGAGGCCGAGGAGCTGGCGAAGTCGGACCAGTGGCGGTCGGCCGGGGAGCGGCTGCGGTCCCTGGTGGACACGTGGAAGGGCCTGCCGCGTCTGGACCGCAAGTCCGACGACGAACTGTGGCACCGCTTCTCGCACGCGCGTTCGGCGTTCTCCAAGCGCCGCAAGCAGCACTTCGCGCAGCTGGACGCGCAGCGGGAAGAGGCCCGCCGGACCAAGGAACGGCTGGTCGCCGAGGCCGAGGCGCTGTCGAGTTCGACGGACTGGGGGCCGACGGCCGCGCGCTACCGCGACCTGATGTCCGAGTGGAAGGCCGCGGGCCGGGCCCAGCGCGAGCACGAGGACGACCTGTGGAACCGCTTCCGCGGTGCCCAGGACGTGTTCTTCGCCGCCCGCAGCTCGGTCTTCGCCGAGCGGGACGCCGAGCAGGCGGAGAACCTCAAGCTCAAGGAGGAGCTGGCCGAGGAGGCCGAGAAGCTCCTGCCGGTCACCGACCTGAAGGCGGCCCGCGCCGCGTTCCGGGCGGTCAACGAGCGCTGGGAGGCCATCGGCCATGTGCCGCGCGACGCCCGGCCGAAGGTCGAGGGCCGGATGCAGGCGGTCGAGCGGGCGCTCCAGGAGGCCGAGGAGACCGAGTGGCGCCGGACGAACCCGGAGGCACGCGCGCGTGCCGCGGGCCTGACCGGGCAGCTCCAGGCCGCCGTGGACAAGCTGCGCTCCCAGATCGAGCAGGCGCGCGCCCAGGGCAACAACGCCAAGGCCGACAAGCTCCAGCGTGAGCTGGAGGGCCGGCAGGCGCTGCTGGACCAGGCGCTGAAGGGCCTGCACGAGTTCGGCGGCTGACCCCGCCCCCGCACGGAAGGGGCTCCCGTACGGTGCGTACGGGAGCCCCTTCCGTGTGTGCCTGTGAGGGCCGCTACGACGGCCTGCGGGCCGACGTCACCCGGTACACGTCGTACACGCCCTCGACGCCCCGTACGGCCTTCAGGACGTGCCCGAGGTGCTTCGGGTCGCCCATCTCGAAGGTGAAGCGGGAGGTGGCGACGCGGTCGCGGGAGGTCTGCACGGCCGCGGAGAGGATGTTGACGTGCTGGTCGGACAGCACACGGGTGACGTCCGAGAGGAGCCGGGAGCGGTCCAGGGCCTCCACCTGGATGGCGACCAGGAAGACGGAGGACTGGCTGGGGGCCCACTCGACCTCGAGGATGCGCTCGGGTTCCCGGGAGAGCGAGTCCACGTTCACACAGTCGCTGCGGTGGACGGATACGCCGCTGCCCCGGGTGACGAAGCCGATGATGGGGTCACCGGGGACGGGCGTACAGCAGCGGGCCAGCTTGATCCACACGTCCTCGACGCCCTTGACGACGACGCCCGGGTCGGCATTGGTGCGGCGTTTGCGGCCGCGACCGCGGGCCGGCGGTACCGACTCGTCGATCTCCTCGGTGGCGGCCTCCTCGCCGCCGAGCGCCTGCACCAGCTTCTGCACGATGTTCTGCGCGGAGACATGGCCCTCGCCGATCGCCGCGTACAGCGCGGAGATGTCCGAGTACCGCATCTCGTGGGCCAGCGTGACCAGGGAGTCGCCGGTCAGGATCCGCTGGATCGGCAGGTTCTGCTTGCGCATGGCGCGGACGATGGCGTCCTTGCCCTGCTCGATCGCCTCGTCGCGGCGCTCCTTGGAGAACCAGGCCCGGATCTTGTTGCGGGCGCGCGGCGACTTCACGAAGCCGAGCCAGTCGCGGGAGGGGCCCGCGCCGGCCGCCTTGGACGTGAAGACCTCCACCAGGTCGCCGTTGTCCAGGGTGGACTCCAGCGGGACGAGGCGGCCGTTGACCCGTGCCCCTATGGTGCGGTGGCCGACCTCGGTGTGCACCGCGTACGCGAAGTCGACGGGGGTGGCACTCGCGGGGAGCGCTATGACGTCGCCCTTGGGGGTGAAGACGAAGACCTCGTTGCGGGAGAGGTCGAAGCGCAGGGACTCCAGGAACTCGCCGGGGTCCTCGGTCTCCTTCTGCCAGTCCAGCAGCTGCCGCAGCCACGCCATGTCGTTGAGGTGGTCGTCCTTGCCCTTGCCGGACGACCTGGGCGCGTCGGTGCGGACCTTGGAGGCGCCGGCGACGGCCTCCTGCTTGTACTTCCAGTGCGCGGCGATGCCGTACTCGGCGCGGCGGTGCATGTCGAAGGTGCGGATCTGCAGCTCGACCGGCTTGCCGTTGGGCCCGATGACCGTCGTGTGCAGCGACTGGTACATGTTGAACTTCGGCATCGCGATGTAGTCCTTGAACCGGCCGGGGACCGGGTTCCAACGCGCGTGCACGGTGCCGAGCGCCGCGTAGCAGTCGCGGACGGTGTCCACGAGGACGCGGATGCCCACCAGGTCGTAGATCTCCGCGAAGTCACGGCCGCGGACGATCATCTTCTGGTAGACGCTGTAGTAGTGCTTGGGCCGGCCGGTGACGGTCGCCTTGATGCGGGCCGCGCGCAGGTCCTGCTGGACCTCGTCGGTCACGATGGCGAGGTACTCGTCGCGCTTGGGGGCGCGCTCGGCGACCAGGCGGACGATCTCGTCGTACATCTTGGGGTAGAGGATCGCGAAGGCGAGGTCCTCCAGCTCCCACTTGATGGTGTTCATGCCCAGCCGGTGGGCGAGCGGCGCGTAGATCTCCAGGGTCTCGCGCGCCTTCTTCTCCTGCTTCTCACGCTTGAGGTAGCGCATGGTGCGCATGTTGTGCAGGCGGTCGGCGAGCTTGATGACCAGGACGCGCGGGTCCTTCGCCATCGCGACGACCATCTTGCGCACGGTCTCGGCCTGCGCCGCCTCACCGAACTTGACCTTGTCCAGCTTGGTGACGCCGTCGACGAGGAGGGTGACCACGTCGCCGAAGTCGCGGCGCAGGTCCTCCAGGCCGTACTCGGTGTCCTCGACGGTGTCGTGCAGCAGTCCTGCCATCAGCGTGGCCGGGTCCATGCCCAGCTCGGCGAGGATGGTGGTGACGGCCAGCGGGTGCGTGATGTACGGGTCGCCGCTCTTGCGCTTCTGGCCGCGGTGCCAGCGTTCGGCGACCTGGTAGGCGCGTTCGATCTGGCGCAGGGTGGCCGTCTCGATCTTGGGGTCGTTGCTGCGCACTATCCGCAGCAAGGGCTCCAGGACCGGGTTGTACGGGTTGGCGCGCTGCACGCCGAGGCGGGCCAGACGGGCGCGGACGCGGTTGGAGGAGCCGGACCGGGCGGGCTGTCCGGGCGCGCGGACCACGGGCGCGTTCCGGTCGCGCTCGGACGGGATCGGCTTGGGACGCGGCTGCTGCTCGGCAGGCTTGTCGACGGGCCCTGCCGGGGCATGCTGTATCGGCCCGCGGGTGTCGTTCTTCGCCTGCGGCGCGCTCGGGGCGGGCTTCGCCGCGGGCGCCGAGGCCGACTCGGGCTTTGCGGCGGTCAGTGGCTGGGCCTCGTCTGGCAAGAGGACTCCTCGTGCGCGATCCGGGTCCCCCGGTCAGGCTCCGGAAACCCCATGGTAGCGATCCTGCGCTCCAGGATCGCCTTCAGGCCGCTGTGAGGGCCGTCAACCCGAGAAACGCGTGAGGCGGGCGCCGGATTCCTTCCGGGCCCGCCTCCGCTGTGCGACGAGAGCCGTCAGACCGTGAGCAGCGCCTTCAGCGGCGCCCCGGCCAGGGCGGGCTCCAGACGGGCCCGCCCGCCGAGAAAGCCCAGCTCCATCAGGACGGCGACGCCGGCGACCTGCGCGCCGGCCCGGCGGATGAGCTCCAGGGAGGCCTCCGCCGTACCGCCGGTGGCCAGGACGTCGTCGACGACCAGCACCCGGTCCCCGGCGGTGAGGTCCTCGGCGTGCACCTCGATCTCGGCCGAACCGTACTCCAGGTCGTACGCCTGGCTGAGGGTGGCTCCGGGGAGCTTGCCCGCCTTGCGTACGGGGATGAAGCCGAGGCCCGCCCTCAGCGCCACCGGGGCGCCGAGGATGAAGCCGCGGGCCTCCAGACCGACGACCTTGGTGGCGCCGGTGCGCCCGGCGACCTCGGCGAGCGCGTCGGTCAGGGCGGTGAAGGCGGCGGGGTCGGCCAGGAGCGGGGTGATGTCCTTGAACACCACGCCCGGCTCGGGGTAGTCGGCCACGTCCCGGATACGGCTGAGCAGCAGGTCCGTGATGTCGGTGGTTCCGGTCATCGGCGCTTCCCCGAGGGTCGGCCGCGGCCCCTGGTGCGGGACGCGGGCTGGTTGCGGGGGCCTACGACCGCGGCGGCCGCGTCGTCGGGCTCGTCGGCCTCGTCGTCGGCGTACCGCTCGTCGTCGAGGGCGTTCTCCGCCGGCTCACCCTTGGCCGCCGCCTGGGCCCGCTTGGCGAGCACGCGCTTCTTGAGGGCCTTCATCTGCGGCTCGGCCTCCTTGAGGTCGGCGACGAGCGGCGTGGCGATGAAGATCGACGAGTACGCGCCCGCGGCCAGGCCGACGAACAGCGACAGCGAGATGTCGTTGAGCATGCCCGCGCCGAGGACACCGCCGCCGATGAACAGCAGACCGCCGACCGGCAGCAGGGCGACCACCGTGGTGTTGATGGAACGGACCAGCGTGCTGTTGATCGAACGGTTGGCGATCTCGCCGTAGGTCCAGCGGGTCTGTTTGGTGATGTCCTTCGTCTGCTCCTTGAGACTGTCGAAGACGACGACCGTGTCGTAGAGCGAGTAACCGAGGATGGTCAGCAGACCGATCACCGTGCCCGGCGTGACCTCGAAGCCGACGAGGGCGTAGATGCCGACCGTGATGGTGATGTCGTGGACCAGCGCGACGAACGCGGCGACCGCCATGCGCCACTCGAACGCGATGGCCAGGTAGATCACCACGAGGACCATGAAGATCCCGAGGCCCTGCCAGGCCTTGTTCGCGATCTGGTCACCCCAGCTCGGGCCGACCAGGTCGGCGTTGATCTTCTCCGCCGGGACGTCCAGGTCCTTCGAGAGCTGGTCCTTGATCGCGTCCGACTTGGCGGTGTCGGTGCCCGAGATCTGGATGCGGAGGCTGCCGTCGCCGAGTTTCTGGACGATCGCGTCGTGGCCGGAGGCCTCTTCCGCGTAGGTCTCGGCCTGGGAGACCGAGGCGCTCATGTTCTTCGGGGTGGTGAAGACCGCGCCGCCCTGGAACTCGATGCCCATGTGCAGGCCGCGCACCGCCAGGCCGACGATGGCCGTGATGGTGATGAGGATGGAGATGCCGTACCAGAGCTTGCGGTTCTTGACGAAGTCGTAACCGATCTCACCGTGGTGCAGTCGGGCGCCGAGGTTGCCGAGCTTTCCCATCTCACGCCTCCTTCGGGTCGACGTGGCCGGCGGGACGGACGGGGCGGCGGGTGCGGCGCAGCGGCGGCTTGGCGCCCAGGCTCTTCGGGTCGAGACCGGACCACTTGTGACCGCTCGCGAAGAACTTGCGGCGGGCCATCAGCGTCAGCAGCGGCTTGGTGAAGAGGAACACCACCACCACGTCGAGCAGCGTGGTCAGACCGAGCGTGAACGCGAAGCCCTGCACCTTGCCGACCGTGACGGCGAAGAGCACCGCGGCGGCGAGGAAGGAGACGAAGTCGGAGACCAGGATGGTCCGCCGGGCGCGCGGCCAGCCCCGCTCGACCGCGGGACGCAGCGACCGGCCCTCGCGGATCTCGTCGCGGACGCGTTCGAAGTAGACGATGAACGAGTCCGCGGTGATGCCGATGGCGACGATGGCACCGCACACGGCCGGCAGGTTCAGCGCGAAGCCGATGGTCGGACCGAGCAGCGACATGATCACGTAGGTGAGGCCCGCGGAGACGAACAGCGAGGCGATGGCGATGAACGACAGACCGCGGTAGTAGACCAGCAGGTAGAGGATGACCAGGGCGAGGCCGATCGCGCCGGCGATGAGGCCTGCCTCGAGCTGCTCACCGCCGAGCGCGGCGGTGACGGTGGTGACGCTGTCCTCCTCGAAGGTCAGCGGCAGGGCGCCGTAGGAGAGCATGTTGGCGAGGCCCTGGGCCTCTTCCTGGCCGAAGCTGCCGGAGATCTCCGCGCTGCCGCCGGTGAGCGCCTGGCTCACGTACGGGTCGGAGACGACCTCGTTGTCCAGGACGATGGCGAACTGGTTCTGCGGGGACTGGTTCTGCGCGAGCTTGCCGGTGATGTCGGCGAACTTCTTGGCGCCACCGTCCGTGAACTTCATCGTGACGGTCCAGCCGGCGGCGGTCTGCGTGTTGTAGACGGCCTCGGACTCGTCGACGTCCGTACCGTCGACCGCGGCGGGGCCGAGGATGTACTTCTGCCACTGACCCTGCGCGTTCTGACCGCAGGCGAGCGTCGAGTCGCTCGGCTTCGTTCCTTCGCCGACCTTGGCCCGGGCCGCCTCGTCGGTGCAGTCCAGTGCCGCGTACTGGGCCTGGAGCTTGCCGTCGGCGTCGTCCGCGGGGGCGCTCGCGGAAGGCGACGCGTCGTCGGATGCCGTGGCGGAGGGACTGGGGTCGGCCTTCAGGGCGTCGGTGAGGGCACGGCCCTGGGACGTGGCGCTCGCCGAGGGTGAGCCGGACGGCGACGCACTCGCCTCGCCCTTCTCGGTGGCCTTGTCGGTCGCCTCGTCGGTGGCCTTGTCCGTGGCGCCACCGGTGGCGCTCGGCGAGGGGCTGCCCGTCGCGGCGGTGCCGGACAGCTCGGTGGTGAGGACCGGGCGGAAGTAGAGCTTCGCCGTCGTGCCCACCTGCTCCCGGGCTTCCTCGGAGTTCGTCCCCTTGGGAATGTTGACGATGATGTTCCGGTCGCCCTGGGTCTGAACCTCGGACTCCTGGACGCCGAGCCCGTTGACACGGCGTTCCATGATCTCGACGGCCGTGTCCATGTTGGTCTTGTTGATCGCCGACTCCTGGCCGGCCTCGGGCACGGCCCGGAGCGTGATGCTCGTGCCGCCGGCCAGGTCGATGCCGAGACGCGGAGTCGTGTGTCCGGAGGCGAACATGCCTCCCGTGAGCGCCACAATGGCGATCACGATCAGGGCCAGCGAGCGCCCGGGCTTACTCTGGGCGCTCGCGTTCTTTCCCTTTTTAAGTGCTGCCACCTTTGTGTACTCCCTCTCATGCCGCTTCGCGCCGGGTAGGCGTCACCGGCGGCCATCACCTGGTGTCGGCATCCGTGCGAGCCGCGCGTCGCACGGGGGCGCGAGCCGAGCCCGCGCCCCCGGAGCACGGCTACTTCGCCTCGGAACCGCCGTCGGACTTCTTCGGCTGCTCGTCCGTCTTCGCCTCGGCGGGCGCGTCGTCGACCGCCGGCTCGCCGGCCGGCTCGTCGTCCGCGTCCTTCTTGCCGAGGTCGACGGGCCGGTCGTCCGAGGAGGCGGCGGCGTCGGCGTCGGAGGCGTCGGTCTCGGTGAGGGAGGAGGCATCGTCCGGAACGACGTCGGTGTCGGACTTCAGGTCGTGCTCGATGCCGTGGACGATGCGGTTGTACTCGTCGTCGGTGAGGACGGCACCGATGGAGTTCTTGGCGAAGAGCAGCTCGACGCCCGGACCGGCGTCGAGGAGGACCGTGTCCTCGCTGACCTCCTTGACCGTGGCGTACATGCCCCCGATGGTGCGGACGCCGGAACCGGGCTGCATCTGGTTCCGCATGTCGGCGGCCTGCTGCTGCTTCTTCTTCGCCGACCGGGTCATCAGGAACATGGCCCCGATGAGCACGATGAACGGGAGGAGGGTCACGAGACTCACGGGTCGGTACTTCCTTCACACGACCGCGATGGTGAGCGGCCTGATGGTTGGGGGTGTGTGCGCCGCCGACAAGGGCGGCATCGGCGGAGTCTAAGCGGTTCCGCGCGCATGGAACAACGCTCGGCATGGCACCGGGGTTCCTGCTCCGGCGAATGTCCTCCGCGTGACGGGATCGTCACGCCCCGAACAAGTCCTGTTGTCCGTTTCCGGGACTCCGGGAACCCGGCGGGGTGAGGCCGAGATGCGCCCATGCGGCGGGGGTCGCGACCCGTCCCCGTGGGGTGCGGGCCAGCAGACCCTCCCGTACGAGGAAGGGTTCGGCGACCTCTTCCACTGTCTCACGCTCCTCCCCCACGGCGACGGCGAGCGTGGACAGGCCGACCGGCCCGCCGCCGAACAGCTTGAGGAGCGCCTCCAGGACACCCCGGTCCAGACGGTCCAGGCCCCGGGCGTCGACCTCGTAGACCGCGAGGGCGGCCGCCGCGATCTCCCGGGTGACCAGGCCGTCGGCCTTCACCTGGGCGTAGTCGCGGACCCGGCGCAGCAGGCGGTTGGCGATGCGGGGGGTGCCGCGGGAGCGGCCGGCGATCTCGGCGGCTCCGGCGGTGTCGATCTCGACGTCGAGCAGGCCCGCCGAGCGGTGGACGACGCGTTCCAGTTCGGCCGGTCCGTAGAACTCCATGTGCGCGGTGAAACCGAAGCGGTCGCGCAGCGGCGGCGGCAGCAGCCCCGCGCGCGTGGTGGCGCCGACCAGGGTGAAGGGCGGCAGCTCCAGGGGGATGGCGGTGGCGCCCGGCCCCTTGCCGACGATGACGTCGACGCGGAAGTCCTCCATCGCCATGTAGAGCATCTCCTCCGCGGGCCGCGACATGCGGTGGATCTCGTCGAGGAAGAGGACCTCGCCCTCCTGGAGGGAGGAGAGGATGGCCGCGAGGTCGCCGGCGTGCTGGATGGCGGGGCCGGAGGTGATGCGGATGGGGGCTTCCATCTCGGCCGCGATGATCATCGAGAGGGTGGTCTTGCCCAGGCCGGGGGCGCCGGAGAGCAGCACGTGGTCCGCGGTCGCCCCGCGCGCGCGTGCGGCGCGCAGCACAAGGTCGAGCTGCTCGCGGACCTTCTCCTGGCCGATGAACTCGCCCAGGTCCTTGGGGCGCAGGGCGGCCTCCACGGCCTGGTCCTCGCCGTCGGCGGACGCACCCACCAGCCGTTCGCCCGCGGCGTCCGTGTCGGTCGTGTCGTCCCAGTTCATCAGGTGTGCCTCGGCTCTCGGTACGGACTATCGGGCGCGGTTCAGTGTCTGCAGGGCCGCCTTCAGGAGCTGCCCCACCTGGGGGGTGCCCCCGGCGGCCTCCGCCTGGGGCGCCACGGCGGTGACGGCCTCGTCGGCCTCGCGGGTCGCGTACCCGAGGCCGATCAGGGCCGCGTGCAGCTGGTCGCGCCAGCCGGTGCTGACCGGCGCTCCGACGGCGGGGGCCCCGACGGGTTCGCCGAGGCGGTCCTTCAGCTCCAGGAGCAGCTTCTGCGCGCCCTTCTTCCCGATGCCCGGGACGGCGGTGAGCGCCTTCTCGTCGCCGGTGGAGACGGCTCTGCGCAGGGCGTCGGGGTTGTGCACGGCGAGCATCGCCTGGGCCAGCCGGGGGCCGACGCCGCTCGCGGTCTGGAGCAGCTGGAAGACCTGGCGCTCGTCGTCGTCCGCGAAGCCGTACAGAGTGAGCGAGTCCTCGCGGACGACCAGCGAGGTGGCGAGTTTGGCGGGCTTGCCGATCCGGAGGGTGGAGAGCGTGTTCGGCGTGCACTGGACGGCCATGCCGACGCCGCCGACCTCGACCACCGCGGCGTCGGGGGCGAGGGCGGCGACCGTGCCGCTGACGAAGGCGATCATGGCGTACGGCCTTTCGGTGCGGTCGGGACCTGCGGAGTCCGCGGGGATTTCGAGGCGTGCAGGGCCACGGCCTGTTGGAGCCGGTTCTGCGCGGGGGCGCGCCAGATATGGCAGATGGCGAGCGCGAGGGCGTCGGCGGCGTCGGCGGGCCTGGGGGGCGCGGCGAGCCGCAGCAGGCGGGTGACCATGGCACCGACCTGCGCCTTGTCGGCGCGTCCGCTGCCGGTGACGGCGGCCTTGACCTCGCTGGGGGTGTGCAGCGCGACCGGGATGCCGCGGCGGGACGCGCACAGGATGGCGACGGCGCTGGCCTGTGCGGTGCCCATCACCGTGCGGACGTTGTGCTGGCTGAAGACGCGCTCCACGGCGACGTACTGAGGCCGGTGCTCGTCCAGCCACTGGTCGATGCCCTGCTCGACGGCGACGAGGCGGTGGCCGAGGTCGGCGTCCGCGGACGTGCGGACGACACCGACGCCGATCATGGTGAGCGGCCGGCCCGCGACGCCCTCCACGACACCGACACCGCAGCGGGTCAGCCCCGGGTCCACCCCCAGTACGCGCACGTGCACCCCTTCGCGGCTGGACCGCCGCCGCTCTCGCGGATCCGGCTGATCGCCGTCGGGGCCCTCGATGGATGGTTGCGGTCCGTGGACGGTGATCCTTGACGTACGCCAGGCTATCGGCTGCCACTGACAGGAGCGGCGGGCCGGTGGGGACGTGTCACCACCGGCCCGCCGGAACCGTCGTGTGCGCGGCGGCGCTACGCGTCCACCTTCTCCATGATCTCGTCGCTCACGTCGAAGTTGGCGAAGACGTTCTGCACGTCGTCGCTGTCCTCCAGGGCGTCGATCAGCTTGAAGATCTTCCGGGCGCCGTCCTCGTCCAGCTCGACCTGCATGGTGGGGACGAAGTTGGCATCGGCGGACTCGTAGTCGATGCCGGCGTCCTGGAGTGCGGTGCGGACCGCCACCAGGTCGGTGGCCTCGCTGAGGACCTCGAAGGTCTCACCGAGGTCGTTGACCTCCTCGGCACCCGCGTCCAGGACCGCGGCGAGGACGTCGTCCTCACCCAGCTCGCCCTTGGGGACGATCACGACGCCCTTGCGGTTGAACAGGTACGACACCGAACCCGGGTCGGCCATGGAGCCGCCGTTGCGGGTCATGGCGACGCGGACGTCGGAGGCGGCGCGGTTGCGGTTGTCGGTGAGGCACTCGATGAGCACCGCGACACCGTTCGGGCCGTAACCCTCGTACATGATCGTCTCGTAGTCGGCGCCGCCGGCCTCGAGGCCGCCGCCGCGCTTGACCGCGGAGTCGATGTTCTTGTTCGGCACCGACTGCTTCTTCGCCTTCTGGATGGCGTCGTAGAGCGTCGGGTTGCCGTCGATGTCGACGCCGCCCATGCGGGCCGCGACCTCGATGTTCTTGATCAGCTTCGCGAAGAGCTTGCCGCGCTTGGCGTCGATCACGGCCTTCTTGTGCTTCGTCGTGGCCCATTTAGAGTGGCCGGACATCTGCCTGTCTCCTTCGCGTAACCCGTCTTTGAACGAACGCAGGAATCCTACAAGGACTCCGCCGCCCGGTTGGCGCGCACCATGTCGGCGAAGAGGCGGTGCACGCGGTGGTCGCCGGTCAGTTCCGGGTGGAACGACGTGGCCATGGCGTTGCCCTGGCGGACCGCGACGATGTGACCGTCGTGCTCGGCGAGCACCTCGGCCGCGGCGCCCACGGACTCGACCCAGGGGGCGCGGATGAAGACGCCCTCCACGGGAGGGCCCTCCACGCCCCTGATTCCGACGGCCGCCTCGAAGGACTCGTTCTGCCGTCCGAAGGCGTTGCGGCGCACGATCATGTCGATGCCGCCGACCGTCTCCTGTCCGGAGCGCGGGTCGAGGATCTTGTCGGCCAGCAGGATCATGCCGGCGCAGGTGCCGTAGACGGGCAGGCCGTCCCGCACGCGCGCGCGGAGGGGCTCCATCACCCCGAAGAGGACGGCCAGTTTAGAGATGGTGGTGGACTCGCCGCCGGGCAGGACCAGGCCGTCGACCTCGGCGAGCTCTTCCGGTCGCCTGACCGGCCGGGCCAGGGCATCGGCCGCGGCCAGGGCGACGAGGTGCTCGCGTACGTCGCCCTGGAGGGCCAGGACACCGATGACGGGGGTGTCGCTCGTGTCGTGCACGTCTTCGGGCCCCTCGTCCTACCAGCCGCGGTTGGCGTAGCGCTCGGTCTCGGGCAGGGTGTCGCAGTTGATGCCGACCATGGCCTCGCCGAGGTTGCGGGACGCGTCCGCGATGACCTTCGGGTCGTCGTAGAAGGTGGTCGCCTTCACGATGGCCGCGGCGCGCTTGGCCGGGTCCCCGGACTTGAAGATGCCGGAGCCCACGAAGACGCCCTCGGCGCCGAGCTGGCGCATGAGCGCGGCGTCGGCCGGGGTGGCCACGCCGCCGGCGGAGAAGAGGACCACCGGGAGCTTGCCGAGCTCGGCGACTTCCCGGACCAGCTCGTACGGGGCGCGCAGCTCCTTGGCGGCGGCGTACAGCTCGTTGTTGTCGTAGCCGCGCAGCCGGGCGATCTCGTTCTTGATCTGGCGCAGGTGACGGACGGCCTCGACGACGTTGCCGGTGCCGGCCTCGCCCTTGGAGCGGATCATCGCGGCGCCCTCGGCGATCCGGCGCAGGGCCTCGCCCAGGTTGGTGGCACCGCACACGAAGGGGGTGGTGAAGGCGAACTTGTCACTGTGGTTGACCTCGTCGGCCGGGGTGAGGACCTCGGACTCGTCGATGTAGTCGACGCCGAGGGACTGCAGCACCTGGGCCTCGACGAAGTGGCCGATGCGGGACTTGGCCATCACGGGGATGGAGACCGCGCCGATGATGCCCTCGATCATGTCCGGGTCGGACATACGGGCCACGCCGCCGTCCTTGCGGATGTCGGCCGGGACCCGCTCCAGGGCCATGACGGCGACGGCGCCCGCGTCCTCGGCGATCTTCGCCTGCTCCGGCGTGACGACGTCCATGATCACGCCGCCCTTGAGCTGCTCGGCCATGCCGCGCTTCACACGGGCGGTGCCGGTCTCGGGGGCGTGGTTTTCGGAGAGCGTGCTGGCCACGGGTACCTCGCTGAAGGAAAGGGGGGTTTCTGCAGCTCCGAGGAAACGCGAAGGGACCAGTCCACAGCAAGGGCCAATGGGCAGCCGGTGGATCCTTTTGGGACGCGGGGCCCGGCCGGGGAACGCGGGGCCCGGCCGGGGCCGCTAAGCCGCCCTGTCGACCAGCGCCGTCGGCGGCTCGTCGTCCATCTCGAAGGCCAACGGGAAGGGCGCGTGTCCGGCGAGTCGGAACCAGCGGACCTTCCGGTGCTCGCGCAGCCTGCGGGCGGCTCCCACCGCGTCGTTGTGGAAACGCCGGGCCATCGGGACGCGCCGTACGGCCTCGGCCAGCTCGTGGGCCGCTTCCTCGCCACCGGGCGCCGCGCGCAGGGCGTCCACCTGCTGCGGATCGGCGAACACGGCCCGCAAGGCCTGGCTCAGCTCGCTCTCGGCGACCTCCCGCTGCTCCTCCTCGGCCTGCCGGGCGGCGTGCGCGGCCTCGTACAGGACGATGGAGGCCGCCGGGTCGAGCACGCCCGAGGTGGCCAGTTCCTGCGCCACGGACGCCCTGCGCAGCAACTGCGCGTCGAGTGCGGCACGGGCGGCGTCGATCCGGGCGTGCAGCCGGTCGAGACGCCCCGCCGTCCAGCTCAGGTACAGGCCGATCGCGACGAGGGCGACCAGGATCCAGATCAGGGTTGCGGTCACGGACCGCAACCCTACGGGAGCGCTCCGCCGGGTCGGCCGGGTACCTCGGTGGGGGCGTCACCGGGGCCTGCAGAGGCCGGCCGGGCCGCAGAGGCGGGTGGCGCTGCAGAGGCCGGCCGGGGTGCAGAGGCGGGCCGGGGTCTCAGTCCCTCGCCAGGCCGAACCGTGCCCTGAACCCCGTCGCCCGGTCGTCCGTCGCCACCGCCGCCGCGCCCGCCGTGACCGTCTCGTAGACCGACAGGATGTCCGCGCCGACCGTGGACCAGTCGAAGCGCCGTACGTGCGCGCTGCCCCGTTCCCGCAGCGCTGCCCGGCGCTGCGGGTCCGCCAGCAGCCGCACCGCCGCGTCGGCCAGTGCGCCGGCGTTCTCGTTGGGGAACAGCTCGCCGGCCGCCCCCCGGTCCAGGACCTGGGCGAACGCGTCCAGGTCGGCGGCGAGCACCGGGGCGCCCGCCGACATGGCCTCGACGAGGATGATCCCGAAGCTCTCGCCGCCGGTATTGGGCGCCACGTACAGGTCGACGCTGCGCAGGAAGCGGGCCTTGTCCTCGTCGCTGATCATGCCGAGGAACTCCACCCGGGAGCGCAGCTCGGCGGGCAGGGAGGCCACCGCCTCCTTCTCGTCGCCGCGCCCGGCGACCAGCAGCCGGGTCCCGGGGCGGGCGGCGAGGATCTCCGGCAGGGCCCGCATCAGTACCGGCAGGCCCTTGCGGGGCTCGTCGATGCGTCCTATGAAGCCGATCGTGTCCCCCTGCCACTCGGGCTTCGGCTCGGCGTCGGCGAAGAAGTCGACGTCGACGCCGTTGGGGATGACCACCGCGTCCCCGCCCAGGTGCTCGACGAGGGTGCGGCGGGCGTACTCGCTCACCGCGATCCGGGCGCTGATCTTCTCCAGGGCGGCCTGGAGGATCGAGTACGCGGCGATCATCGCGCGGGAGCGCGGGTTGGACGTGTGGAACGTCGCCACGATGGGGCCCTGCGCCGCCCAGCAGGTGAGCAGGCCGAGCGAGGGCGAGGTCGGCTCGTGGATGTGGATGACGTCGAAGGCGCCGTCGTGCAGCCAGCGCCGTACCCGGGCCGCCGACAGGAAGCCGAAGTTCAGCCGGGCCACCGAGCCGTTGTACGGCACCGGCACGGCTCGGCCGGCCGAGACGACGTACGGGGGGAGCGGGGTGTCGTCGTCGGCGGGGGCGAGGACGGAGACCTCGTGGCCGAGACGGATGAAGTACTCGGCCAGGTCCCGGATGTGGAACTGGACGCCACCCGGCACGTCCCAGGAGTACGGGCAGACGATGCCGATCCTCACGACGTGCCCTGCCCGTCGGCCGCCGCCGGGGCCTTGGCGGGGTCGAGGTCCTTCAGCCACAAACGCTGGAGCATGTGCCAGTCCTCCGGGTGGTCGGCGATCCCCGTGGCGAAGGCATCGGCCAGCGCCTGTGTCATGGCAGACGTCTTCTCGGCCCGCGTACCTGACTGCGGGACCTCGACCGGCGGATGCACCCGGCCCTGCATCACGGGCGAGTCGTCGTACCAGAGCGTCACCGGCAGCAGCAGTGCGCCCGTCTGCTGGGCGAGCAGGGCGGGGCCGGCCGGCATGCGGGCCGTCTCACCGAAGAACTCGACCTCCACACCGGAGGCGGACAGGTCGCGGTCGGCGACCAGGCAGACCAGGCCGCCGTCGCGCAGCCGCCGGGCCAGCGTCCCGAAGGCGGTGCCGCCGCTGTGCGGCAGGACCTCCATGCCGAGGCCCTCGCGATAGGCGACGAAGCGGTCGTAGAGGGTCTCCGGCTTGAGACGCTCGGCGACCGTCGTGAAGGGGATGCCGAGCCCGGTGGTGACCCAGGCCCCGGCGAGATCCCAGTTGGCCAGGTGCGGGAGGGCGAGGATCACGCCCCTGCCCGCGTCCAGGCCGTCGGTGAGGTGGTGCAGGTCCCTGGCGGCGAAGCCGGCCTTGATCCGCTCGGCGCTCCAGGCCGGGAGCCGGAAGGACTCCATCCAGTAGCGCAGGTACGAGCGCATGCCCGCGCGCGAGAGGGCGGCCAGGCGTTCCGGGCCCGCGTCCGGCAGCACGCGCGCGTAGTTGCTCTCCAGACGCCGTACGCCCGTGCCGCGCTGCTTCCAGGCGATGTCCGCGACGAGGCGGCCGAGCCGTACGGCGGCCGGCTCGGGGAGCTTCTTCACGGTGCTCCACCCGGCTCCGTACAGGGCGTCGGTCAGCCGGTCCCGAGCGGTCACTTCGCCGCCTCGGCGCCCTGGTTCTCCTGCGCGGCGGCGTCCGCCTCGGCAGCCTCGCGGCGGACCGTGACGACGCGCTGGATCAGCGTGACGAGGCTGCCGACGGCGACGATCCACAGGGCGACCGGCAGCAGGTACTGGATGCCCGGCACACCGAACGCGTGCAGTCCCGCGAGACCGGCCGCGACCAGCGAGACGACGAGCCGCTCGGCACGCTCGACCAGTCCGTTGACGGCGACCGGCAGGCCGATCGACTCGCCGCGCGCCTTGGTGTACGACACCACCTGGCCGCTGGCCAGGCAGAAGATCGACACGGCGCACAGCACGATGTCGTCACCGCCGGCCGCGTACCAGAGGGCGAAGCCGCCGAAGATCGCGCCGTCGGCGACCCGGTCCAGCGTGGAGTCCAGGAAGGCGCCCCAGCGGCTGGAGCGGCCGAGCTGGCGCGCCATGTTGCCGTCGACGAGGTCGGAGAAGACGAAGAGCGTGATCACGACCGTGCCCCAGAAGAACTCACCCATGGGGTAGAAGACCAGCGCGCCCGCGACCACACCGGCGGTGCCGATCAGTGTGACCGCGTCGGGGCTGACGCCCCGGCGGATGAGAAACGCGGCGAACGGTGTGAGGACACGCGTAAAAAATGCACGCGCGTACTTGTTCAGCATGACCTTCCCGACGGTCGGTGTGGCCGCGGCCCCTGCTGGCCACCGGCTGGCCCATCGTAGCCACGCGCGCGCGTGGGCGACGGACGGGCACCCTGCCCCCCTTGCCGGGCGGCCGGTGGGCGGCGGGATCGGGGCCGTCGTATGGACGTGGCGTGACGGGAGTGGAAAGCTCGAAGAACCGCGGGCGTCGCCGGAGCCGCCAGTGCACGCGGTCCCGCGTGTCCGCGCCCCCAGTGACCTCACCGTGTACGGGAGGCAAGGAACATGGGCGACAAGGCACACACCCACCCCGGAGCCGCCGGAAGGGCAACGGCGGCCGACCGCCCCACGTCCGTACGGAATGTGGTGCTGGTCGGCCACTCCGGATCGGGCAAGACGACTCTGGTGGAAGCTCTCGCGCTGACGGCGGGAGCGGTGAACCGGGCGGGCCGCGTCGAGGACGGCGGCTGCGTCTCGGACTACGACGAGATGGAGCACCGGCAGCAGCGCTCCGTACAGCTCTCCCTGGTGCCGGTCGAATGGAACGGCATCAAGGTCAACCTCCTGGACACCCCCGGGTACGCCGACTTCGTCGGTGAGCTCAGGGCCGGTCTGCGGGCGGCGGACGCGGCCCTCTTCGTCGTCTCGGCCTCCGACGGGGTGGACGGTTCGACCCGCATGGTGTGGGAGGAGTGCGCCGCCGTCGGTATGCCGCGGGCCATCGTGATCACGCACCTGGAGTCCGCCCGCGCGGACTTCGAGGAGATGACGCGGATCTGCGCGGAGGCCTTCGGCGGGGACGATCCCGACGCCGTCCTGCCGCTGTACCTGCCGTTGCGGGGGCCGCGGGCGCCGGACGGGCACGCTCCCGTGACGGGGCTGATCGGGCTGCTCTCGCAGAAGCTGTTCGACTACGCGTCCGGCGAGCGCAAGGAGTCGGAGCCGGGCGAGGAGCAACTGCCGCTGATCGACGAGGCCCGCTCCATGCTGATCGAGGGGATCATCTCGGAGAGCGAGGACGAGACCCTCATGGAGCGCTATCTCGGCGGCGAGCAGGTGGACGTCAGGACGCTCATCGAGGACCTGGAGCGGGCCGTGGCGCGCGGGGTGTTCTTCCCCGTGCTGGCCGCCGCACCCGCGGCCGAGGGCGCCCGGCAGGGGCTCGGCACGGTCGAGCTGCTGGAGCTGGTCACGCGCGGCTTCCCGACCCCCTTGGAGCGCGCGGCGCCCCGGGTGACGACGCCCGACGGCCGCCCGCGCGAGCTGCGGATGTGCGATCCCGGCGAGTCGCTGGTCGCGGAGGTCGTCAAGACGTCCTCCGACCCGTACGTCGGACGGATCTCGCTGATCCGCGTCTTCTCCGGCACCCTGCGCGCCGACCAGACGGTGCACGTCTCCGGGCACGGGCTGGCCGACCGCGGCCACGAGGACCACGATGTCGACGAGCGGATCGGTGCCCTGTCGACCCCCTTCGGCAAGCAGCAGCGGCCGGTCTCGCACGTGATCGCGGGGGACCTGGCGTGCGTGGCGAAACTGAGCCGCGCGGAGACCGGGGACACGCTCTCCGCCAAGGACGACCCGCTGCTGATGGCCCCGTGGGAGATGCCCGAGCCGCTGCTGCCGCTCGCCATCCAGGCGCACAGCAAACCCGACGAGGACAAGCTCTCCCAGGGGCTGGCGCGGCTGGTGGCCGAGGACCCGACGATGCGCCTGGAGCAGAACCAGGACACGCACCAGGTGGTCCTGTGGTGCCTGGGCGAGGCCCACGCCGACGTGGCGCTCGAACGGCTGCGCAGCCGCTACGGCGTCCAGGTCGACGTCGTACCCCACCGGGTCTCCCTGCGCGAGACGTTCGGACACAGGGCGGCCGGGCGCGGGCGGCACGTGAAGCAGTCCGGCGGGCACGGGCAGTACGCCGTCTGCGAGATCGAGGTGGAGCCGCTGCCGGGCGGCTCGGGCATCGAGTTCGTCGACAAGGTGGTCGGAGGAGCGGTGCCCCGGCAGTTCATCCCGTCCGTCGAGAAGGGCGTCCGCGCCCAGGCCGCCAAGGGCGTCGCCGCGGGCCATCCGCTGATCGACGTGCGGGTGACGCTGCGGGACGGCAAGGCGCACTCGGTGGACTCCTCCGACGCCGCCTTCCAGACGGCCGGCGCGCTGGCGCTGCGGGAGGCCGCGGCCGAGGCGAGGATCCACCTGCTGGAGCCCGTCGCAGAGGTGAACGTGCTGGTCGGTGACGAATACGTGGGCGCCGTGATGAGCGACCTGTCCGGCCGGCGCGGGAAGGTGCTCGGCACCGAGCAGACGAGCGGCGGGCGGACCCTGGTCCGGGCCGAGGTGCCGGAGATGGAGATCGGCCGGTACGCGGTGGACCTGCGCTCCCTCTCGCACGGCACCGCGCGCTTCGACCGCCGTTACGCGCGGCACGAACCGATGCCGCCGCAGATCGCGGAACGTCTCCGGGAGGAGCCGCGGGCGGCGTCGTAGCACCGCGGGGACCGGCGCGGGCCTCCCCGCGCCGAAGACCCGCTCCCCCGGCGCACGACGGCGCGCCTCCGGCTCAACCCGCGCGCGTGGGGGCGTCTTTGAAGGTCCGGTGACGCATGTCGGTGGTGGCGGATACGCTGATGACCTGATCAACAGGTGTGCGGGGCGGGAAAGTCGGGAAGGCCGCAGGACGACAGTGGTGGCGATCGGGGGCGGGAATGACCGTTGACGGCGGTTACGCGGACTTCTTCGGGCCGCAGGTGCCGCGTACGGACGACGGGGGGCAGACGGCCACCTTCGCGCTGGCCTCGGCCGCCTACCGGGACAACCCGATGGAGGAGATCAAGAAGGCCGACAACGAGTGGCACCAGACGGCCGTCAACGCGGGACGGTCCTGGGCCACGATCTTCCGTCCCAACCTCGGCGAGGCCTTCTCCCGCGCGGTGGCCGACCGGATGCTGGGCAGCGGCCGCAAGCCGCTCATCCAGTCGTTCGGCGCCGAACCGCAGGTGGTCGTCGAGCACTGCCTGGCGGCCAACGGCATCCGCAAGGCGCGCGACGCCCGGCTGTCCGCGGTGATCGTGGTGTGCGGTCTGCTGTTCCTGCCCGGCATGCTGGTCTGGCTGATCGGCTTCCAGATCCGCACCACCGTCGCCAAGACGGAGAACAAGCAGGCCGGTGCCCTGGGCACCGCGGTACTCGTGGCGATAGCCGCGCTGGCCGTGCTGTTCCTCCTCAAGATGCCCTTCGGCGGTTTCTGGGCCTGGTACGCGCGTGCCGCGGTCGTGATGCCCGTCATCGGCTGGTTCTGGGCCAAGCGGATCTGCGAGGGCACGGCGAAGGACCTGCGGGAACGCTGGGCGGGCCTCCTGTCGGGCGCCGGCGTCGGTGCCAAGGTGCCGGAGGCGGTACCCAGCAACCCCGGCGAGACGGCGGCCGAGCAGCTGCGCCAGTCCCTGGCCAAGCTCGGCGCCGAGCAGCAGTCCAACTCCGTCTTCTACGCCGGCCCCAAGGGCATACTCGGCATGGGCACGCGCTGGGGCAGCTGGCAGCTCGCCGAGGATCTGGTGCCGGCCGACCCAACCCGGGAGATCCACCCCTTCCGCAGCTGGGACGTCGTCCGGTCCATCCACGACCAGCTGCGCATGCTGGAGCGCGGCCCGCTGAACACCGGCGGTTTCCCGAAGCCGTCCATCCGGCACTGGGTGGTGACCCCGATCGGTGAGAACGCCAAGGCGGTGTCCCGCCCGGAGGGCACGGACGTCGAGGCCTACCAGGTCAAGCCGCACGCGATACAGGACATCTGCAACAAGCAGCAGTTCAGCGCGGGCGACCGGCACTACCTGGGCGTCCAGTGGACGCTGTGGGACGGTCAGCTGGTCATCACCATGCTGATCACCGTGACCGTGCTGTACGAGACGCTGCGCATCGAGGTCACCGGCCACGCTCTGGGCCCGGTGAACCCGCTCTTCACCACCGCGCCGGAGGCCCCCTCGAAGGAGGTCGCCAAGTCGTTCAAGCCGTGGGAGACGCGGAAGATCATGCTCCCCCTGGTCACCGCGAACGAGGTGGTCCGGCTCGCCGTCCGGGCTCCGCTCACCTGGTATCCGCCGTTGCTGAACTGGCTCGGCGGCACGATCGGGCTGCCGGAGCCGTTCGGGCTGCGGCACGCGTGGGCGGACCAGCCGTGGCGGCATCGCTTCATGGCCGACGACGCATTGCGGGCGGCCACGCCGGTGCTGCGGGTGGTGCACTCGGCGGCGATCAAGGTGCTGGAGGAGAACGGCGTGGACACGGAGAAGTTCGGAACGCGGTCGGCGTTCCTGAGCACGGCCGTGCAGGATCCCACTCCGGGCAAGGCGGACCTGTACAACGCGTAGGCCCCGCTGCGGGGGTCCTGCGGTGCTGGAGAGCGCCGTCCGGATCTTGCCGGGGTCCGCGGGGTCCCGGCAAGCGCTCCCCACGGCCTGAAGGGCGTGGGGAGCGCCCCCAGCGGCGTCGCGGTCGGCTGCCAGGGCTTCCGGCGCCCTGTCGCCCTCCTCCGCCCCGCAGCCGCACGCCTCGGGTCCCGCTCGGGCCGGTCGCGGGGCACCGTCGCCCCGGGGCCGGCCTGAACCGAACGACACGGCCTAGGCGGAGGGCCACGCCTCCGCCAGCATCGTGCGGGTGTCCCCCAGCAGCTGTGGCAAGACCCGCGTCTGGCCGACGACGGGCATGAAGTTGGAGTCACCGCCCCACCGGGGCACGATGTGCTGGTGAAGGTGGGCAGCGATGCCCGCGCCGGCCACCGTGCCCTGGTTCATTCCCACATTGAAACCGTGGGCCCCGGAGGCTCTGCGCAGCACCGTCATGGCCTGCTTGGTGAGTTCCGCGAGCTCCGCGGTCTCCCCGTCCGTCAGATCCGTGTAGTCGGCGACATGACGGTAGGGCACGACCATGGTGTGGCCGCCGGTGTAGGGGTACAGATTGAGCACCGCGTAGACCAGCTCGCCGCGCCGGACGATCAGTCCGTCCTCGTCGGACTTCGCCGGGATCGAGCAGAAGGGGCAGCCGTCGTCGGCACCGGGGCCGCTCGGCTTGTTCTCGCCCTGGATGTACGCCATCCGGTGGGGCGTCCACAGACGCTGGAACGCGTCCGGCGTCCCCACTCCCAGCTGCTGCTCCGGCTCACTCGTCATGCGTGCAGCATATGGCGTCGGCGCTCGTGAACCGAAAGGGCCCCCGGGAGCGCCTCCCGGGGGCCGGTCCCCGCGATCACGGGGAACGTGTCACACCTGAATACGGCGCTCCACCACATCGACGAGCTTCGCCAGCGCCTGGTCCCGCGGGATGCCGTTCTCCTGCGAACCGTCGCGGTAGCGGAAGGAGACCGTGCCCGCGTTCATGTCGTCGTCGCCCACGATGATCATGAACGGGACCTTCTGCTTCTGGGCCGTCCTGATCTTCTTCTGCATACGGTCCGAGGAGGAGTCGACCTCCACCCGCAGGCCCTTCGTCCTGGCCTCCGCGGCGAACTTCTCCAGGTACTCGACGTGGGCGTCACCCACCGGGATGCCGACCGCCTGGACGGGGGCCAGCCACGCCGGGAAGGCGCCCGCGTAGTGCTCCAGGAGCACCGCGAAGAAGCGCTCGATGGAGCCGAACAGAGCGCGGTGGATCATGACCGGGCGGGTCTTGCTGCCGTCCGCGGCCGTGTACTCCAGGTCGAAGCGCTCCGGCAGGTTGAAGTCGAGCTGGATGGTCGACATCTGCCAGGTGCGGCCGATGGCGTCCTTGGTCTGGACGGAGATCTTCGGGCCGTAGAAGGCTGCACCGCCCGGGTCCGGGACCAGGGGCAGGCCCTGCTTCTCGGCGACCTGGCGCAGCGTCTCCGTCGCCTCTTCCCAGGCCTCGTCGCTACCGACGAACTTCTCCGGGTCCTTGGTGGACAGCTCCAGGTAGAAGTCGGTCAGGCCGTAGTCGCGCAGCAGGTTCAGCACGAAGGTGAGCGTCTTGTCGAGCTCCTCCGACATCTGCTCACGGGTGCAGTAGATGTGCGCGTCGTCCTGGGTGAAGCCGCGGGCCCGGGTCAGACCGTGCACGACGCCCGACTTCTCGTAGCGGTAGACCGTACCGAACTCGAAGAGCCTCAACGGCAGTTCACGGTACGAGCGACCGCGCGCGTCGAAGATCAGGTTGTGCATCGGGCAGTTCATGGGCTTGAGGTAGTAGTCCACGCCCTCGTCGAGCTGCATGGGCGGGTACATGCCGTCGGCGTACCAGTCCAGGTGGCCCGAGGTCTCGAAGAGCTTCCCCTTCGTCGCGTGCGGGGTGTAGACGAACTCGTACCCCTCCTCCTCGTGGCGGCGCCGCGAGTAGTCCTCCATGACCCGGCGGACGACGCCGCCCTTGGGGTGGAAGACGGCGAGGCCTGAGCCGATCTGCTCCGGGATCGAGAACAGGTCCAGCTCGCTGCCGAGCCTCCGGTGGTCGCGCTTCTCGGCCTCGGCGAGGAACTCCAGGTGCGCCTTCAGCTCGTCCTTGGTCGGCCAGGCGGTGCCGTAGATGCGCTGGAGCATCGGGTTCTTCTCGCTGCCGCGCCAGTAGGCGGCGGCGTTGCGCATCAGCTTGAACGCGGGGATGTTGCGGGTGGTGGGCAGGTGGGGACCGCGGCAGAGGTCCTTCCAGCACAGCTCGCCGGTCTTGGCGTCCAGGTTGTCGTAGATCGTCAGCTCGCCGGCGCCGACCTCGACGTCCGCGCCGTCGTCGTGCGACGCGGAGCCCTTGAGGCCGATCAGCTCCAGCTTGTACGGCTCGTCGGCGAGCTCCTCGCGGGCCTCGTCGTCGGTGACGACGCGGCGCGAGAAGCGCTGGCCGCGCTTCTGGATCTCCTGCATCTTCTTCTCGATGGCCTTGAGGTCATCGGGGTGGAAGGGCTTCTCGACGTCGAAGTCGTAGTAGAAGCCGTCCTTGACGGGCGGGCCGATGCCCAGCTTGGCCTCGGGGAACAGCTCCTGCACGGCCTGCGCCATGACGTGCGCGGTGGAGTGGCGCAGGATGTCCAGGCCGTCCTCGGACGAGATCTCGACGCCCTCGACGGTCTCGCCGTCCTCGACCTCGTAGGCGAGGTCCCTGAGCTCACCGGATACGCGGGCGGCGACGATCGAGCGCTCGCCGGCGAAGAGCTCGGCGGCCGTCGTGCCCGTAGTCACCACGCGTTCTTCCCGCTCGGAATCGCGTTGGATGATCACACGGACGTCTGACACCGGTCTCTCCTGACTGAAGGTGGGGCCGCGGCGCCATACCAAAGCGCACGCATGAGGGCGATCGTACCGACCCGGGCCCGTGCATCGCGAAATCGTTCCCGCCGTCGCTCCCGGCGGTCAGTCCTCGCAGTCCCCTCCGCAGGCCTCCTCGAAGAAGGCCGCCACCTCGACGTGCTCCTGCACCGCCTTCAGCAGCCGGTCCCGCTCCGCGTCGTCGACCTGTACGGGAGCGATCTCGCAGGCGCCGGTGAGCCGGCGGAATCCGCCCCGGCTCTCCAGCCGGCCGAGCACCCGCACCGGCAGCCCGACGAGGTGGGCGTGCCCGGCGATCCGGTAGGCCTCCTCGTCCAGGGTGATCCGCACGTGCGGGACCTCGGCGCCGGCCAGCACCCGCAGCCGTACGGTGCCCGCGCCGCGCGGTCCGGGCCGGCGCATACGGACGACGGTGCCGGTGATCCGCACCGGTACGGACGGCTCCACGCTCAGGTAGCGGGCGGCGGCCTCGCGCAGCGCGGGCAGGTCGCCGGGCGAGAACTCGACGGGCTCGGTGACGGCGGCGCAGCCCTCGGGGACGCCCGCGGACGGCGACCAGTCGACGGCGATCCACGCTCCCTCCGTGCCGCGGACCAGGGTGACGAGCGCCTCGGTGAGTTCGTGGCTGACGCCGGCCGCGACGGCCGTGTCGAAGGCCTCCATGCCGCCGGTGGCCCGCCGGTAGTCGACGGCCTCCCGGGCGGCGTGCAGCGCCTGGTGGAGGCGTACGGCGAGCGGGCGGCCGGTGGTGACCGGCACGAACGCCGTGAGCCGGCGGCCGCCGGAGGCGGGGCCGACCAGGACGTTCTCCAGGGCCTCGGCGGCGGCCCGCCGGTGCCGGGCACCGTAGTAGCCGGCCCGCGCGCGCGTGGCGAGCGCTGCGGCGAGCAGCATCCGGCGGGCGGCGGAGCGCAGCTGCTCCTCCACGGTCCAGGACGGGGTGTCGCCGGGACCGGTCGGCACGTCGCGCCCCCAGCGGATCTCGTCGCTGGGTACGGCGAGGGAGACGAGGATCTCGCGGGCGGCGGGCGTGCCGCTGCGGGACAGGGCGAGCAGTGCCTCGCCCAGCAGGTCGTCGCTGTCGGGGAAGGCTCGGCTGACGGGCACCAGCAGGCTGGTGGCGCCGGCACCCGGGCCGGGCGGGGTCCAGCGGCCGTAACGGCCCGGGGCGCCACCGCGCCGCCGCCAGCCGTGCCGGTGGAGCAGGGCGGTGAGGACGGCGGGGTCGACGGTGCCGGACTCGGGCGGGTGGTCCTCGCTCCAGGCGGAGCCGTCGACGGGGTGGGGCAGTGGCTCCCCGGTCGGGCGGTGCGTCATGGTTTCCCTCCCGTCCCGACCCGCGTCATGATCTCGCACAGCGCCCGGTCGTCGAAGACCCGCGCGGTCGGTATCCGCACGGTGGTGCGCCGCCGGCCGGTGACCGGATGTCCGGCGAGGTTGGTCCAGTAGCAGCAGTGCCTGAGGTCGAGCCGGTCGTGACCGGCCCGCAGCCACTGGTCCCGGGACCGGGGGACGATCATCACGACCAGGATCTTGTGCACCGAGACCGGGGTGCGGGCGAGCTTCGCCAGGTGCTCGTTGTCGAGCGTGAAGGAGAAGGAGCGGCCGGGTGGGCTCGGCGGGATCTGGTACGTCGCCTTGAGCTGCACCTTGATGGTGACCTCGTCGTCGACCGTGTGCCCGGGGGCGCTGTGGCTGACGTGCCAGTCGATGCCGTTGTCGGGGAAGGGCTGGGAGAGCGAGCAGCCCGCCGCCGCGGCGACCGCGTGGAGGTAGCCGACCTGCAGGGTCTCCATGCAGGCGGTGGTGGCGAGGGAGCCGCGAGTGGGCGCGGTGCGCTCGGGCAGCAGCCCGCCCCGTTCGGGCTGCGCTATGGCCATGGCCAACAGCCTTCCAGAACTGGTCAATCCCCGCTGAGGGCCTGTGAACTGCCGAGACCCCCACTCCTGTTGTGTCCTTCCGGCGTACGCCGCAAACAGCGCGGGTATCACCGGACCGGGACAGAGGGCGGCGCGTCAGCGGCCGTGTCCGGACGAGGAGTTGAGTGCCCTATGACGAGCTGGTTCGAGGGGCCGCTGGCCGCCTTCGACACGGAGACGACGGGTGTGGACGTCGAGACCGACCGGATCGTGTCGGCAGCCCTCGTCGTCCAGGATGCGCCGGGCCTGCGGCCGCGCGTCACCCGCTGGCTGGTGAACCCGGGGGTGCCGGTGCCTGGGGCGGCGACGGCCGTGCACGGGCTGACGGATGAGCATGTGCAGCGCCACGGTCGCTGGCCGGCGCCGGTGATGTGGGAGATAGCCGAGGCGCTGGCCGAGCAGGCCCGTGCCGGGCGTCCGCTCGTGGTGATGAACGCGCCGTTCGACCTCACGCTGCTGGACCGGGAGTTGCGCCGGCACCGCGACTCCTCCCTCGGCCGCTGGCTGGAACGGACGTCACTGCACGTGCTGGATCCACGGGTGCTCGACAAGCACCTGGACCGCTACCGCAAGGGCCGCCGCACCCTGACCGACCTGTGCGCGCACTACGGCGTCGAACTGGAGGGCGCGCACGACGCGGCGGCCGACGCGCAGGCCGCGCTGGAGGTCGTGCGGGCGGTGGGGCGCCGTTTCCCGGGGCGGCTGGAGCGTCTGTCCGCCGCCGAGCTGCACTCGCTCCAGGCGGTGTGGCACGCGGGGCAGGCGCGGGGGCTCCAGGCGTGGTTCGCGCTGAACGGGACCGAGGAGGCGGTGGACCCGGCCTGGCCACTGCGGCCGGACCTGCCGACGGCGGCGTGATCGCACGAAGAAGCCGGTCCGCCATGCGGCGGACCGGCTTTTCCCGGTGGGCGATACTGGGTTCGAACCAGTGACCTCTTCGGTGTGAACGAAGCGCTCTCCCACTGAGCTAATCGCCCGGGAACGCACTGAACAATACAGGGCCCGGCGCTCTCTCTTCAAACCGCTTGCAGGTGGGCCGCCAGTCCGCGCCGCCCCGCCCGCATCATCAGCCGGTGGTTGGCCCGGAACAGGGGGCGCCCGGGCACGGCGAGGCGGCGCAGCAGCGGCTTGCCGACGACGACCTCCTGGTCGTACCGGACGAGGGCGCCGGAGCCGCGCGGGGCGACCGTCCAGCGCGCCCAGCCCTCCATGTCTCCGTCGATCGCGACCTCCAGCACGCCCGCCGCCGGGTCGCGCCGCCGCTCGCGCAGGGTGGTGGTCAGGTCGTACGGCAGGAGCGAACGGATCCGGACGACCCCGCCGGTGTCGCCGAGCCGGGTGACCTGGCGCACCTGGGGCCACCAGCGGGGGTAGTCCTCGATCCGTTCCAGCGAGCGGTAGACGGTCGGGGCGGGCGCGGGCAGGGCCCACAGGCTGCGGAATCGGTAATGGTTCCAGTCCACCTGTGGAGTGTGCCCGAGCCCGCGCCCGTCCCGTGCCGGTTACGGCATCCTGTCGCCGAGGAGTGCCAGGTTCTCGATGGCGGCGAGGCCGTAGAGCGCGGTGTCGTTGGTGGACACCCAGGTCGCCTCGCTGCCCGGCACCAGCGTGACGGGGCCGCTCAGTTCCTCCGTCGTCCAGGGCGCCGACTCCTTGTAGCCGTCGGAGGCGTAGAACTTCTGCCACGCGCGCGCGGCGAGCTTCTCGTCCCCGGTCCGTACCGCCGCGTAGGCGTCGAGGCGCGAGTGGCCCTGGAAGAGGATGAGGCTGCCGAAGTTGCTGCCGTAGCGGGCCGCCTGTTCGGTCTTGGAGGCGTTGAAGTAGCGGCAGTAGTCGTAGTACGCCTCGTTGAACTCCGGCATGTCGACGAGGTCGATCAGCTCGGCGCACAGTTCGTTCAGGCCGAAGACGGCCGACAGGTGGGAGACCTCGACCTTCGGGGTCTCGGCGATCGCGAACCGGCCGGTGTCGAGGTCGTACAGGCCGCTGCCCTGGACGAAGCCGTTGGGCTGGGCGGCGATGGTCTCCATGGTGGACAGGACGCGGGCCCTGGCCTTCTCCCACTTGGGGCCCTTGCGCTCCCACTCGGTCAGCCACGCCGAGACCAGGCCGCTCCAGTCGGTGCCGAAGCCGACGGAGAGGGCGTTGCGGTCGGGGGTGTAGGGCTCGGTGCGGATCTTGCGGAGCGGGTCGAGGGCGAGGAAGGTCTCGTCGGAGTCGACGTTGGCGTGCATGAGGTCGCCGACGCGTTCGTCGGCGGTGAGGAAGTAGTAGTAGCGCCGGTAGGTGGTGTTGGCGATGCGCTGCTGCTTGGCGCTGTCGGCGTAGTGCTGGACGCCGTGCCGGGTGCCGAGGCCGGCCCATTCGCCGAGGTGGTAGACGTCCACCTCGCCGGTGTGCCGGGTCATGGCCTCGGCGAAGCGGAAGATGTCGGCGCGGCCGGAGCGCAGGTAGGCGTACCAGAGCCACAGGTCGGGCGAGAGCTCGGAGTTGTCCCAGGCGTAGCCGCCGACGTCGTAGCGCCACTGGTGCCGGGCGGTGTCGTAGGTGTGCATGATGTCGCCGTAGTCCCAGAAGCCGTACCAGCGGCGCTGCTCCACCTGGTCCTTGTAGTAGGTGAAGAGGAAGTCGAGGTGGTCCTCGATCTTGGCCTTGGCGGGTGTGGAGCGGTCGGGTTCGGAGTAGAGGCCGGGGCCGAAGACGCCGGCCTTGATGAGCTGCTTCGGCGGGGCGGCGAGCTGCGGCAGGACGCGGACCGCCTCGACCTGTTCGGCGAGTGTCTCGGCGCTCGGGGTCGCGGCGTTGGCCCAGAACATCAGCTCGGAGGTGCGGGCGATGCCGTAGGGGGTGCCGAACCCGGGCTCGTAGTCCTCGTAGGTGATGTTGAGGCCCTCGATCTGCTCGGGGAAGGTGTCCTGGCCCATGCCGTCGTGGTAGAAGCGCAGGTCCATGGGCTGGGCCTCGGGCGACCAGAGCCAGAGGGTGACCTCGGCCTCGTCGGTCTGGGCGTCGCGGATGTCGAGCTGGGCGGGGTGCTTCTCCCAGAAGTCGCGCAGGCCGAAGGAGAGTCCGCCGCTCGCCCCGCCGACGTAGCCGAATCCGGAGGCGCGCCGGCCGCCGCCGGCCCCGATCCAGCCGTGGCCCTTCTTGGTGCGCTTGCGCAGGGTGAAGCCGTCGGCGGAGAGCTGGGAGAGGGTGTAGTCGCCCCACTCCGGGATGTACTTCAGGCGGGTGGTGACGCGCTGGTCCCAGGTGGCGGGGTCGGGCAGCTTCTCCCCCGCGAACTGTGCCGCCTGTACGGCCGCTCCGGGGTCGCGGCGCAGGCCGGTGATGCCCTTGACGGCTTCGCGCAGCAGGCCGGTGCCCTCGCCGCCGATGCGGATGTGCCGGTCGTAGGCCTCGTCGCGCATCGGCACGGTGAAGCGGACACCGAGGCCGCGGATGAAGTCACCGCTCGCCTTGCCCGGCTCCTGCTTCCCGTCGAACGTGATCGTGTGCACCATGCGGAAGGAGTCGGCGCCCGCGTAGAAGTAGAGGCGGATGGAGAAGGGCAGCCAGCTCCGGCCTCCCCTGCGGTGCTTGCCGTCGATGCGGACGACGGCGCGGACCGGTCCCTCCTGCTCGACCTTCACCTCGTCGACGGCGCCGTCGAAGCGCTCGTACTTCACCGTGCCCTGGTCGCCGTCCTCGATCTCGGGCTGGCGCAGCAGGACGAGGCGGCCGTTCCTGGCGATCTCGGTGGAGCCTCTGGTGACCGACTTGATCAGTGTCGACCCCGACTTGCCGATTCTGGCGGTGATGGCACCGGTCGATATGTCGATGGTGCCGCCGCGCTGGTCGACGGTGATCTTCTTCGCCGGTGCGGCGGGGGTGCCGGCGGTCAGGGTGAGCGCGCCGTTGCCCGAGCCGACGGCGTGCGCGGTCCACTTCAGGGAGCCGTCCGGCCAGTAGGCGAGGGGCCAGGACTGCGAGGGCACGGCCTTGCCGTCCGCGTCCGTGACGGCGAACGTCTGGTCCTCCCGGTACGTGCCCTTGGGCCACGGGACGCCGACGGTGGAGCCGGGTGCGGCGCCGAGGCCGCCGTCCTCCAGCCAGGTCAGGGTGACCGGGTCGGCGTCGCCGTCCTTGGCGGCGGGTGCGGCCTGGGCGGTCTTCGCGCCCAGTGCCCAGCTGAACTGGGCGGCGGCGCCGGCGACGGCCGCCGCCTTGAGGAGGGACCTGCGGGGGATGGGGGACATGGCCTTTCCTTTCCGTTCCGTGCGGATGCGGGGGGTGTCAAGGGCATGGCTCTGACGCGCGGCGGACTGTCACCGGCACGGCACTGACGCGCGGCGGACTGTCACGGGCACGGCTCCGACGTGCGACGGGCCGTCATGGGCACGGCGCCGAACGCGTGGGCGGGCTCTGACGGGCATGACGCTGAACTCGTAAGGTGCTCGAAGGTGCTGTCACGGGCATGACAGTCGAGCCCCGACGCCGGCGCACCGGCTCGGGTGGGCGGGCGCCGCCGTCAGCGGCGCCGGTAGCGCTCCTCCACGGCGACGGCCGCCGCCGCGACGGCACCGAGGACGGCGACCGCCAGTGGCGCGCTGAACCAGGCCGAGCAGACCACGACGGCCAGCCCGCCGACGATGAGGAAGGAGCCGGCGGGATCGAGCACGGTGCGGCGTCCGGCCTGCGCGAGCAAGGAGCGCCAGGAGGCGCCGGGCCGCCAGGCCGCCGCCGCGCGCAGCCCGGCCACGGCCGCGCCGATCAGGGCGGACACTCCGACGGCGCCCACGAACGGGCCGCCCGGCAGTCCGCTGCGTACGGCCTGCACGTCCACCCAGACCGCGGCCAGGGCGGCCCACCCGGCGAGCCCGACGAGCCACCCGCGGCGCACCGCCACCAGGAAGTCGGCGGTGAACTCCCGCCAGCCGCCGCGCTCATGGGCGAGCCGGCGCCCGAGGTGCCGCGCGCCGGCCGCGAACGCGGCGGGGTAGGTGACCAGCGGCAGCGAGGCCACCGCGATCCACACTCCGGTGAGCAGGCACTCGGCGAACAGGGCGAACCCCTCCGCGAACCGTGACTCCCCCCGCTCGGCGCGGGCCTCGGCGCGTGCCTCGGTCATGATCGCTTCACCTCAGCCCTTCAGACCGGACGTCGCCATGCCGTCGATCAGGTAGCGCTGGAAGGCGAGGAAGAAGGCGAGTACGGGCAGCAGGGCGACGAGTGACATGGCGATCATGCCACCGTAGTTCGCCAGCCCTTCCTGGTCCACGAACATCTTCAGACCGAGGGAGACCGTGTACTTGCTGGGCTCGTTGAGGTAGATCAGCGGGCCCATGAAGTCGTTCCAGGAGTTGATGAAGGTGAAGATCGCGCTGGTGATCAGTGCCGGCCGGCACAGCGGAAGCACGATCGACCAGTAGATGCGGAAGTGCCCGCAGCCGTCGAGACGGGCCGCCTCGTCGAGTTCCTTGGGCAGGTTGCGCATGAACTGCACCATCAGGAAGACGAAGAACGCCTCCGTGGCCAGGTACTTCCCCAGCAGCAGCGGGGTGTACGTGTTGATCATGTCCAGGTTGCGGAACAGCACGTACTGCGGGATCAGCAGCACGTGGTACGGCAGCAGCAGCGTGCCGATCATCAGCGTGAACAGCAGATTGCGGCCCGCGAACCTGATCTTCGCGAAGGCGTAGGCGGTCAGGGAGCAGGACACCACGATCCCGACCACCGAACCGACGGCGAGGAAGAGCGAGTTGAAGAAGAACGTGGAGATCGAGATGTCCGCGATGCCGTCGGCGAGGCTCGTGTAGTTGGAGATGATCGGGTCGGCCGGGAACAGGTCCAGGCTGCCGACGATGTCGCCGCTCTCCTTGAAGGAGCCGCCGATCACCCAGAGCACCGGGTAGAGGATCACCGCGAGGACCGCCAGCGACCCGAGGTGCCAGGCGAGCGACCCGGGCAGCTTGCGCCGGAACGCGGTCGTCCCGGTGGACGGGGCCCTCGTGGGCGGGGCCGGCGTGACGTCGGTGGCCTGCGCGCTCATCGGCCGCCCTCCTCGTAGTGCACCCAGCGCTTCTGGGACCAGAACAGCACCGCGGTGACCAGGGCGACCGCGACCAGCAGCATCCAGGCCATGGCGGAGGCCAGGCCCATCCTGCTGTTCTCGAAGCCCTGGACGTACAGATAACAGGTGTAGACCATCGTGCCGTCCGCGGGACCGCAGGCGTTGCCTCCGGCGCCGCCGCCGACGATGTAGGCCGAGCTGAAGATCTGGAAGGAGTGGATGGTCTCCAGCAGGACGTTGAAGAAGAGGACCGGGGAGATCATCGGCAGCGTGATGCTCCAGAACTGCCGCAGCCTGCCCGCCCCGTCCACGTCGGCCGCCTCGTACAGCTCGCGCGGCACCTGCTTCAGACCGGCCAGGAAGATGACCATGGGGGCGCCGAACTGCCAGACGGTCAGGGCCACCAGGCTGTAGATGATCAGGTCGGGGTCACCGGTCCAGCCCCCGGCGTCGATCCCGAAGAGTTGCTGCGTACGGTCGACGACCGCGTCGTCCGAGAAGATCGCCTTCCACACGATGGCGATGGACACGCTCGCGCCGATCAGCGACGGCGCGTAGAAGGCGGCCCGGTAGAAGGCCTGCCCGCGCCGCTTCTGCGCCAGCAGCAGCGCGACGCCGAGTGCCGCGATCAGCTTGATCGGCGTGCCCACGGCGACGTACCACAGGGTCACCTCGACCGAGTGGCGCCAGCGCGGGTCGCCGAACATCTCGGAGAAGTTGTCCAGGCCGATCCACGCGGGGGCGTCGAAGAGGTTGTAGTCGGTGAACGCGAAGTAGAGCGAGGCGACCATCGGTCCCGCCGTCAGCAGCAGGAATCCGGCGATCCAGGGGGACATGAAGAGGTAGCCGGCCAGGTTCTCCCGGCGGCCCCGCCGCTTCAGCTCGGCGGGGCGCGGGGACTTCACCGGACCGTGCCGCGGCTCGGAGTCCTTGAGCAGGTCCTCCGTCGCAGGGGCGTGTGTCACGGCGCTTCCCATCAGCCGGCGAGAGCCGTCTTCGACTCGGTGAAGAACTGCTTGACGGCGTCGTCGACGGACCGCTCACCGAGCGCCATCTCCTCGGCGACGCGCAGGAAGGCGGCCTCACAGATGTCGGCACCGTTCGGGTGCGGGGTGATGGTCTCCAGGACACCCGCCTCGACGAGGGACTCCTCGTAAGCGGCGATCGCCTGGTTGACCGGGTCGGTCGGGCGGTACGCGTCGTACTGGGCCTGCGTCGTCGGGACGCCGCGGTCATAGCCCATGATCTTGGCGACCTCGGGGTCGTGGACCATGAAGTCGATGAACTGGGCGACTTCCTTGGGGTGCTGGGTGCGCTTGGAGGCGCTGAGCATCAGGGAGCCCAGGTACTGGCCGGTCTTCTTGCCGTCCGTGGTGGGTATGGGCGCGAGACCGTACTCGCTCTTGCCCTCGGAGGTGTAGCGGACGGTGAAGTTGTCCCAGGTGAATTCGCTGCCCGCGAGCTCCGCGGCGACCGCCGACTTGGGCTTGACCTGGACGACCTTCTTCGGGTCGGCGAACAGCCCGGACTTCACGCCCTTCTCCGCCTTGGTCCACCACTGGGTCAGGTCCGCCTCGGTGAAACCGAGTCCGTCCTCGGTGAAGAAGGCCTTGCCGTTCTGGCGCAGGTACAGGTCGTAGAGGTACATGACGCCGTACATGCCGCTGTCCCCGGCCCGGCCGGTCCTGTCACGGATCTTCGTCATCGCCTGGTCGAAGTCGTCCCAGGTCCAGCCCTGTTCGGGCTTGACGCCGGCCCGGGCGTAGACGGGCTTGTCGATGACGATGGCCATCGAGTTCGAACCCACCGGCACCCCGAGGAGCTTGCCGTCGATCTCACCGAACTTCTCCAGGCCCGCCCGGAATCCGTCCATGGACAGGTTTCCGGCCTCGACCTGATCGCTCAGATCGAGCAGGACATTCTTCGCGTCGTATTTGCGGAGAAATCCGATGGCATTCTGGAAGACGTCCGGCGGATTCCCCCCGGAGGCCTGTGTGTTGAACTTCTTCCAGAAGTCGGTGTACTGCTGGAAATCGGTCTTCACCTTGATCTTCGGGTACTTCTTCTCGAAGAGCGCGATGGTCTTGTTGATGCGTTCGGCCCGGTCCTCGGCACCCCACCACGAGTAACGGATCGTCACCGTTCCGTCCCCCGAGCCGCTGCCGCCGCCGCACGCGGTGGCCGTCGCCCCCAGCCCCGCGACGGCCAGCGAGGCCCCCGCCGCTTTGAGGATCGTCCGCCTCTCCACATTCCCGCCCTGCTGCATATGAGCCTCCCCGCGACGTCGCGTCCGCCTCATGAATCGTTTCAAGTAAGCGCTTGCTGGCACAAGTTACGGAGGGCCCCGGGGCGCGTCAATGATTCGGACAGGAATTCATGGGCACCGGGCTCGCGCGGCGGAGTCCGCCGCTCCGGCCTCACCGCCGGCAGCGAGGGCAAACGACCAGGTCGGCGGGGTGTGACCGACGGACCGAACACCGGCGGTGCCGCCGGGACGGGCGGAACGGAAGGTCACGGTTGGGTGAAGACGGGCGGAAGCGGAACAGCGGCACGCCCGGCCGGGGCGGGCGGCAGAGCCGGCCCGGAACGTGCCGCGCGGGCACCCGGGGCCCATCGCGCGGGCACCGCAGGACCCACCGTGCGGACACCGCAGGACCTACCGCGCGGGCACCGCAGGACCCACCGAACGGGCACCCACGACCTGCCGCGTGGGCACCCCGGGAAGGGGCCGCCCGGACACGCCTCGCGGCCGCACCGCACACACCCACACGACAGAGCGGCCCGGCTCACGATGGTGAGCCGGGCCGCCTGATGATCCGGTGGGCGATACTGGGTTCGAACCAGTGACCTCTTCGGTGTGAACGAAGCGCTCTCCCACTGAGCTAATCGCCCGGACGCAGGAAGAACATTACCCCATGTCAGGGGGTGCCCGTGACCAGCGGGGGGCCGGGACGCCGGCCCCCCGCCCGGGATCACTGATCCTTGATCTTCCAGGGCATCTGCAGGCCGAACTTCCACAGGTAGACGCCCGCCAACGCGGCCACGATCACCAGCCCGATCGAGGTCAGGATGATGTTCCGTCGCCGCACCTTGGGATCGAGGGCGCGCTGCGCCGCCTCGGTGACCTTGCGCTTGGTCCAGCGCAGGACCAGCTGGGCCCAGACGAACTCGGTCGCCCAGATCGCCATGCCACCGAAGATCACGACCCAGCCCGGTCCGGGCAGCACCAGCATGGCCACGCCGGCGATGACCACCGCCAGACCGACGATGAAGACGCCGACCTGCCAGCTCAGGTGGAGGGCGCGGCGCGTCCTGATGAATTCCGGCGCCCGCGAGCCGAGCGCGCGGTCGGTCGCGGCCTCGTCCGTCCCCGTACGGTCCTGCGCCACGACTGCCTCGCCGTGTTTGTCACTCCCCGTGTTCATACGGCCAAACACTACCGGAGCGAAACCTGTCACCGGAATGGGCGCATGACCCGAACGGTCTCTCGGCCGGAAGAGTTACGTAAACACACGCAAAACACTCAGAGGGGTTTACAACGGCACCGTAGGTGGCATGTCGATTTCGCCGACGTGCGAATCCCCGAGCGCACACTGAGCGAAAGGCCCTGGCGCTTATGAACACCACGGTCAGCTGCGAGCTGCACCTGCGCCTCGTTGTGTCGAGCGAGTCCTCCCTGCCTGTCCCCGCAGGCCTGCGGTACGACACGGCCGACCCCTACGCCGTGCACGCCACCTTCCACACCGGAGCCGAGGAGACCGTCGAGTGGGTGTTCGCCCGCGACCTCCTCGCCGAAGGCCTCCACCGCCCCACCGGTACCGGCGACGTCCGCGTCTGGCCGTCCCGCAGCCACGGCCAGGGCGTCGTGTGCATCGCCCTGAGCTCTCCGGAGGGCGAGGCACTGCTCGAGGCCCCGGCACGGGCCCTGGAGTCCTTCCTGAAGCGCACAGACGCCGCCGTGCCGCCCGGCACGGAGCACCGGCACTTCGATCTCGATCAGGAGCTCTCGCACATCCTGGCGGAAAGCTAGGGCGAGGCCCCGTGAAGCCGCCCGTCGCCGTCGACTCGGGGTGACGGCACGGGCCCGGACAACCGCATACGGCACACACCGGCGTCGTCGCCGCGATCTCCGCGGTGGCGGCGCCGGTGCGTGTGCGGGCGGGCGGGGGCCCCGCCGCCTCCCCGCCGCCTCCCCGCCGCCTCCCCGCCGGGGAACGAAGGCCGGTCAGCCACCGTTGTTACGGGCAGCCGACGGCAGGGACCGGGGTGCGAGCCGGGTTCGGCCGCCGCGGAAGCCACTACCATCGGCCAGCATCGGCGGGCGCCCGCCCGACCCCAGCCAGGGAGCGAAATGTGCTGATCACCCACGATGCCCGGTGCGCCCTCGACACCGTGGTGGATCTGGTGAACACCATGCCGGAGGACGAATCGGCACCGGACGGACTGCCGGATGTCGCGGCCCTCCAGGAATTCGTGGGAAAGCACGAAATCAGCGACGTCGGCGTGCTCTCGGCACTCGACCTCTCGGCGGTGCGCAAGATCCGCGGCCGGTTCGCGGCGGTCTTCGCGGCACCCGAGGCGCGGACCGCGGCGGGACTGATCAACGACTTGGTCGCCGCAGCCGGAACCACGCCCCGGCTCACCGACCACGACGGCTACGACTGGCACATCCACTACTTCGCGCCCGGCGCCTCCATCGCCGACCACCTGGCCGCCGACTGCGGAATGGCCCTGGCGTTCTTCGTCGTCGCCGGGGAGCAGGAGCGGCTTCGGCGGTGCGAGGCTCCCGACTGCCGCCGCGCCTTCGTCGACCTCTCCCGGAACCGCTCCCGGCGGTACTGCGACAGCCGCACATGCGGAAATCGCTTGCACGTGGCCGCCTACCGCGCCCGGCGCAAGGAGGCGGCCGGCTGACCCCGCTGTTCCGGTCCGGCGCGGACACCCAGTGACTCGACGGCGACGCGTTCCCCGGCGGGTGGCGCCGGGGAACGCGGGTACGGCTCACAGCAACAGCAGGTCATGCAACGCAGCCATGAGCAGCAGACACCCGATCACCGCAAGGAAGATCATGAGCGGTGGCTGGGAAAGGGCGAAGAGGCAGCCGCGCGGTTCGCTCTGCGTTGGCACGGTTTCGCTCTGTCTCGTGTCCAGCTGGGCATCCAGCTGAGTGGTGTCCTGCATCTCGCCGCGATCATGACGCAGCGCCGAGGACCCAGGCGATCAACACGCCCGTTTCGACCGGGAGTTCCCTGAATTCCGTGATGTCCGGTTCACGTTGTGACCGTTCCGGAGCGCACGATGACGCGCTCGGACCGCTATGCCCTGGAGCGGACAGCCGACGCGCAGCGCGGAATCCGACGGCTCAGCGCATCCGACGGCGCGGCCGCGGGACCGCCCCCGCTGCCCCGTGAGGAGTCAGGACGGGGTCAAATACCGTGCTTCTTCAGGATCGCCTCGATGTCGCTGAAGTCGTCCTCGCCGCGGGACGTGTTCGCCGGCCGGGACGCGGGCCGGGGCGTCGGCCGGGTCCCGGGGCCGAGGGAGGGTTCGGAGGCCGCCGGGGCGACGGCGTCGCGCCGTGCCGCGGCGCGGGCCTCCTTGCGCTCCTTGCGGGTGCCACCGCGACGGCGTTCCACGGTGCGCGTGGTCATGAAGAGGAGCCAGGACACACCCAGCACCGCGAAGCCGGCCCAGGCCACCGGGCTGAAGGCCGTGTCGGCCAGCCACTCCACGACCCCGGTCATCACGAGCCCGATCGGGACGAGTGAGTAGGCGGCGATACGGGCCGCGGTGAGGAAACGCCTCCGATACGCGGTGATCGCCGCGATGCCCAGGCCCGCCGCGGACACCGCGGAACAGACGGTCTCGGCAATCATCCGGTCCTCCAGGCTGAGCTCGGGTCGGCATGAGTACTTCTGTCCCTTCCATCCTGCACCGTCCGAGCGCCGTGCGGCCATGTTCCGGCCCGAGATCAGGGAGATCTAGGGGTCGGCTCCTCCCCAGGTGCCGGTGACCGCCGCACGCCGGTGGTCGGGGCGTCCTCCCGTGGGCTGGGAGAATGGGGGCCATGAGCGACTCCTCCCCCGCCCGTCCCGCCCCGCCCGTCCTCGACGTCTGGTGCGAGCTGCAGTGTCCGGACTGCCACACCGCCCTGGACGACCTCCGCGCCCTGCGCGCCCGCTACGGCGACCGTCTGGAGCTGCGCCTGCGGCATTTCCCGCTGGAGAAGCACAGGCACTCCTTCGCCGCCGCCCAGGCCGCCGAGGAGGCCGTGGCCCAGGGGCTGGGGTGGCCGTACGCGGAGGCCGTGCTGGAGCGGGTCGCGGACCTGGACCGCGAGGGCGAGCCCCTCCTGGTCGAGGTGGCCCGGGAACTGGGACTGGACGCCGAGGAGTTCGACACGGCGCTGATCGACGGCCGGCACATCCTGATCGTCGACGCCGACCAGGCCGAGGGCAAGGCGATCGGCGTGACCGGCACTCCCACGTACGTGATCGGCGGCGAGCGCCTCGACGGCGGCAAGGGCCAGGAAGGGCTGCGCGAGCGCGTCGAGGAGATCGCGGACCGGCTGCTGGCCGGGCAGCGGGACTGACCGCGGACTGCCCCCAGCCGCCGTTACTACAACGGTTTGTAGAAGCTGTACCGCGTGGTCTCGTAGCCGAGCGACTCGTAGAGCCGCTCGGCCGCGGTGTTGCCCGCGAAGACGTTGAGGCCGATCAGTGGCCGGCCGGCGGCGATCGCCTGGCTCTCGGCCAGCAGCATCAGCGTACGGCCGTGACCCCGGCCCCGGTGGGCCGCCTCGGCCTCGACGGCGAAGACGAAGGCCCGGTCCTCGCTCAGCGCCAGCCACAGGACGCCGACCCGCGTCCCCTCGTGGTCCAACACGCTGAACCGCATGTTCTCGGTGTCCAGCCCCCGCGGCAGCAGCGTCTCGTGATCGCTGCGCGCCTTGGCGTACGCCTCGGTCTCGGGCACTCCCCGCTCGATCCAGGTACGGGCGTACTGCTCCGAGTCGTGGGCCTGCCAGACCTCGAACTCGTCCGGTGTCATGGGCCGCGCGCGGCTCTCCGGGGGCAGGGTGGGCGGGGTGTCGCCGAGCTGCTTGACCATGCCGCGGTTGCGCAGGACGTAGCCGAGCGTCGAGGCGAGTCGCAGGCCCGCCTCGGCGTCGGGGCCGACGCTCGCCTCGATCCGCCGGCAGCCCCAGCCCCGTGCGATCTCCTCGGCCGCGAGCGCGGCCACCGTGGCCCGGCCGCGCCGGCGGTCCGGTGCGTCGATGCGCAGCTTGTGGATCACGGCCACCGAGCGGCCGAAGGCGCGCGAGGTACCGAGGTGTATCGCGCCGACGGGACGGCCGTTCACGCACACCTGGTAGTGGCGTGAACGCGTTCCGTCGGCGGCGCTCTGAAGCGGCTCGGTCGGCCGCAGGGTCGTGGTCATCACGGGTGTTCTACCCGCCGGGGATGCGGAGTGCAGCCCAATATCCGCGGTTACGGATCCAGGTCGTCCCCGGACCGCTCCTCGAAGATCCGCATGGCCTTGGCGGTCACCGGGCCCGGGGCGCCCGGGAGTTCGCGGTCGTCGACGCGGTGCACGGCCTGGACGTCGCGGAGTGTGGAGGTCAGGAAGACCTCGTCGGCGCGGTCCAGGACGTCCAGCGGGAGGTCGGTCTCCCGGGCGCCGGTCCACTCGACGGCCAGGGCCCGGGTGATTCCGGCGAGGCAGCCGGAGGCGACCGGCGGGGTGTGGATCTCGCCGTCGAGGACGACGAAGACGTTCGACCCGGTGCCCTCGCACAGGTGCCCCACCGTGTTGCCGAACAGCGCCTCCGTGGCGCCCCGTTCGCGGGCGCGGGCGAGGGCGACGACGTTCTCGGCGTAGGAGGTGGTCTTCAGGCCGGTGAGCGCGCCGCGCTCGTTGCGCGTCCACGGCACCGTGATGACGGCCGTGGAGTCGGGGCGCCGGCCGCTCTCGCCGAGGGCGACGACGAGGGTCGGGCCGTGCTCGCCGCGGTCGGAGCCCAGCGGGCCGTGGCCGCCGGTGTAGGTGACGCGCAGCCTGCCCAGGGGCATGGGGTTGGCCTCGAGGACGGCGGCGCAGGCGCGGCGCACCTCGTCGAGGTCGGGGTCGGGCAGACCCAGGCCGCGGGCCGAACGGGTCAGCCGGTCGAGATGCCGGGTCAGCGCGAACGGCCTGCCGTCCACCGCCTTCACCGTCTCGAAGATGCCGTCGCCCACGGTCAGCCCGTGGTCGAGGACGGAGACGCGGGCGGACTCGAGGTCCTGCAGCCCGCCGTCGAGCCAGATCTTCACGTCAGTAGCGCCTCTCCGCTTCCGTTCGCCTCGTACGCGCCCGACGCTACCGCGAGCAGCCGGGACGCCTTGAGTTCGGTCTCCCGCCACTCCCCCTCGGGGTCGGATCCCCAGGTGATGCCGGCGCCGGTGCCGAAGCGCAGCAGCCCCGCGGCGCGGTCGGTCCAGAAGGTGCGGATGCCGACGGCCAGCTCCCCGGTTCCCCGGTCGGCGTCGACCCAGCCGATTCCGCCGCAGTACGGGCCCCGGGGCACGGTCTCCAGCGCGTCGATGATCCGCAGGGCGCTCGACTTGGGTGCGCCGGTGACGGATCCGGGCGGGAAGGCCGCGTCGAGCAGCTCCGGCCAGCCGACGTCCGCGCGCAGCTCGCCGCGCACGGTCGACACCAGGTGCACGAGACCCGGGTGCTTCTCGACGGCGCACAGGTCGGGCACGGTCACGGTCCCCGTGGCGCAGACCCGCCCGATGTCGTTGCGGACCAGGTCCACGATCATCACGTTCTCGGCGTAGTCCTTCTCCAGCAGGTCGGCCTCGGTCCGCCCGGTGCCCTTGATCGGCCCGGACTCGACGGTCCGGCCGTCCCGGCGCAGGAACAGCTCGGGCGACGCGGTGGCGATCTCGACGCCGTGCCCGGGCAGCCGGATCGTTCCGGCGTACGGCGCCGGGTTGCCGCGGGCCAGCAGGGCGGTGAGGGCGTCCACGTCGGCGCCGGGGGCGACGGGCGCCGAGAGCACCCGGCAGAGGTTGGCCTGGTAGACCTCGCCGGCGGCTATGTGCTCGCGGATGCGCCGTACGGCCGCCGTGTACGCGGCGCGGTCGAGGGAGGACGTCCAGTCGCCGGCGGCCGGTCCCCGCCACCCGCCCGGGACCGGTGCCGGTACCGGCTCCGTCCGCACCTCCGCGAAGCGTGCGCAGGTCAGGCGGGACTCGAAGTCCGCGCAGACGGCCCAGAACCCCTTGGAGTCGAGGGCTGCGGGGTCGCTCGTGACGTCGAGGAGACCGGTGGCGAGCCGGTCGCCGAAGCGGGCGAGGGGAGGGAGGTCGAGCACGTGGTCGAGTCTAGGCCGGTGACTCCGAGGTGACCCGAACGTGTCCTTCCGGGTGCCCTGACCAGGTCCGCGAGCGGAGGCACCTCAGCACGCTGCACAAACGCGTTTTTGTGCTGGCCCCGGAATCCGCTAGAGTTCATGACGTCGCCGGGACGCGGAAGCGGACCGAACCGACAGGCGGACGTAGCTCAGTTGGTAGAGCGCAACCTTGCCAAGGTTGAGGTCGCGAGTTCGAACCTCGTCGTCCGCTCGCAGGAACAGGGGGCCTCCCGGGCCTTCTGCACTCCTGGTGGAGTGGCCGAGAGGCGAGGCAACGGCCTGCAAAGCCGTCTACACGGGTTCAAATCCCGTCTCCACCTCCAAGGACGATTAGCTCAGCGGGAGAGCGCTTCCCTGACACGGAAGAGGTCACTGGTTCAATCCCAGTATCGTCCACTGATCCGCAAGGATCCCCGCGCGATTAGCTCAGCGGGAGAGCGCTTCCCTGACACGGAAGAGGTCACTGGTTCAATCCCAGTATCGCGCACGCAGTACTCGTGGCACTCCCAGGACGATTAGCTCAGCGGGAGAGCGCTTCCCTGACACGGAAGAGGTCACTGGTTCAATCCCAGTATCGTCCACTCCACCGAAGCCCCCGGCCGTCTCGTACGGTCGGGGGCTTCGTCGTGCCGCGTCCGGGTCGTACCCGGCTGAGCCGGCGATCCGGATCAGCCCGGACCGGCCCGGTTCAGCCGGACCGGCCCGGTTCAGCCGGACCGGCGGGCTCAGCTGGAGAAGAGCATGCGGCCGAAGCCCTTCTGACGGTGGTGACCGTGGTGGCCGTGGCCGGCGTGCGGGGCGCCCCAGGCGGGAGCCGGAGCGGCCGGGTAGGCCTGCGGGGCGGCGGGCGGGGGCGGCGGAGCGGGCTGGGACCACTGGGCCTCCAGGCGGGTCAGCGACTCCAGTTCGCCGTAGTCGAGGAAGATCCCGCGGCAGCCACTGCACTGCTCGATCTGAACGCCGTTGCGGTTGTAGGTGTGCATCGGTGCGTGGCACTTGGGGCACTGCATGCTCGGCTCAACTCCTCGCCGGTCGGTCCTGCTTCGCGTGTCGCCAGGACAGACTCTGCCCGGCGGCGGGTCGGTTGCACCCTACGTCGCGGAACTTCGGCTCGGCCGCGCGGGGCTCAGGGGCGCAGGGAGGCCATCCGCGCGCACGCGTCGACCAGTGACCGTTCCACCTCGTCCAGGCCCCGGCCCGCCGCGACCGCCTTGGTGACGGCCCGGGCGGCGGTCTGCGCGGTGAGGGCGCGGGCCGGGACGTCCAGCGCGGTCCAGGGGTCCGCGCCGGGCGGCACGGCCGGGCCGCCGGCCGTGCGGTAGGCGGTCAGGAAACGGTGCCACTCGTCGGACGCGAGCAGCCCGCAGGCGTACCAGGCCGCCGGACGGGCCAGATCCCAGGCCGGAACGCCGGTGCCGAGGTCGTCGACGTCGATCAGCAGCCAGGGGCCTTCGGGCGCGGGGTGGCGTATGAGCTGGCCGAGGTGGAGGTCGCCGTGGCAGAGAGTGGTGGTGTCCGGCATGGCGGCCTCGCCCCGGGCCCAGGCGGGGAGAGCGGCCCAGGCGTGCAGTACGGGGGCGGTGGCGGGGTGGCGCGGGGCGGCGGCCCGGAGGCGGGCCACGGCATCGGCCGCCTTCGCGGGGCCCCGCATCGGAGGCACGGCGGCGGGGGCCGGCGTCCGGTGGAGGCGGGCGAGCAGGGTGGCCGCGGCCTCCCAGGGCGCCGCGTCCGGGTCATCCGGTTCCACAGGGGTGCCGTACGGCCAATACGTGACGAGCCGCCCGTGCAGGGTGACGGGCGTCGGGCCGAGCGGGGGCAGGAAGATGCCGGGGAGCCGGGCGGCGACGGTGACACGGAGGGCCAGCTCCGCGGGGTCGGCGTCCACCGCGTGGGCCTTGGCCACGGTGCCGGCGTGCCGGACGACGGTGGCGTCGGGGCGGTCGGCGAGGGTGGCGTCGGCGCGGGCCGCGTCGGGCGGAGCCGGGTGCGCGAGGGTGGTCGCACCGCAGGGGCAGGCCGGGGTACGGGCGTGGGCCGTCGCCCTGACGCGGGCGGTGAGAGCGGGGAGGAGGGCGTCCGTGGTCACCGGGTGAGAGTACGCAGGGGTCCGCCCGCCCCTCCGCCGCCTTGAGGCAAGGGCAATGCCGGCGCAGCTCCCCAGCTGCGCCGGCATTCTGCCGTCCGCCGCACCCCCGTCCCCACGGGGTTTCATGGATGGATATCCCCGCCCGGACCGCTCTTCCGGGCCTGGGGTCGCCGCTCAGCGCCCCAGCATCACACCCACGGACGACGCCTGTGTGGCCACCGTCTCCCACCCGTCGAAGACGAGGAGGAGCAGGGCCGCCAGGGGCAGGGCCATGAGCGTCGCCACCAAGGGGTGGCGACGTCCCTGACGGCGGCTCTCCCGTGTGCGGACCAGCGTCCGCGGTACCGTCTGGGCCATGGTCCCTCTCCTGACCGATTCCGTTGTCTTGGGCAGCGGCGGGCGTCTGACCTCGGGGGACGAGTGCTGCACCCGCCGCTTGACCTCAAATCTAGGCGTCCGGCGACCGCCCGACGTCATGCCCTCGTACCGAATGCCGGGCCTCCCGGAGGATGAGCCGTGACCTGCGGTGTACTCCCCTGGGTGGAGACCGGGGCCCGGGTCTCGGGGTCTTCCCGGAGAGGGCGCCCGCCGTGCCCCGGTATCTCCTCGCCGTCCGGTGACATCGCTCACTTCCGCCGGCTCCCCCCGCGCCCCCGCCCCCGCCCGGCACGGGACCGCGCCCGCCACCACGCCGCGGGTGCGGGGCGTCTCCACGGCGTCTTCCACCGTGTCCGCTCGAACGTCCCCTCCTGGTCCAATGCCCGTCCCACGGAGGCCGATTGAGCGCCCCGACAGGTCGGGGCCGACCCGCTCCCCCGTTCCCCGGCCGCGCCTCAACTCTCCCGTCCCGCACTGACAATCCGTCGCTCCGAGAGGGCGCGGCCTCTGCGCGCGGACGGCCGTGGAAACGTAAGCTGTGGCTCGTCACAGGGACCGGGCAGCGGGGATGAACATGGCGATGATGCGCCTGAGGCGCGAGGACCCGCGCGTCGTCGGCTCGTTCAGGCTTCACAGGCGGCTCGGCGCGGGTGGAATGGGCGTGGTCTACCTGGGCTCCGACAAGAAGGGGCAGCGGGTCGCGCTGAAGGTCATCCGGCCTGACCTGGCCGAGGACCAGGAGTTCCGCTCGCGGTTCGCCCGCGAGGTCTCGGCCGCCCGGCGCATCCGCGGTGGCTGCACCGCGCGGCTGGTCGCCGCTGATCTGGAGGCGGACCGTCCCTGGTTCGCCACGCAGTACGTGCCCGGCCCCTCCCTGCACGACAAGGTCGTCGACGGGGGTCCGCTCGGCGCGGCGGACGTCGCCGCCGTGGGCGCCGCCCTGTCCGAGGGACTGGTCGCGGTGCACGAGGCCGGTGTGGTGCACCGGGACCTCAAACCGTCCAACATCCTGCTGTCCCCGAAGGGGCCGCGGATCATCGACTTCGGCATCGCCTGGGCGACGGGCGCCTCGACACTCACACACGTCGGCACGGCGGTCGGCTCTCCCGGGTTCCTCGCGCCGGAGCAGGTGCGCGGGGCGGCGGTCACGCCGGCCACGGACGTGTTCTCGCTCGGCGCCACACTGGCGTACGCCTCGATGGGCGACTCGCCCTTCGGTCACGGCAGTTCCGAGGTGATGCTCTACCGCGTGGTGCACGAGGAGGCCCAACTGCAGGGTGTCCCCGACGCCATCGCCCCGCTGGTCCGGGCGTGCCTGGCCAAGGACCCCGAGGAGCGCCCCAGCACCCTGCAGCTGTCGCTGCGGCTCAAGGAGATCGCCACCCGGGAAGCGCAGGGCCTGGCCGACGTGCGGCCGCCCGCGCCGCGCGGTTCGGAGGCCGACCGGCCCACGGGGCGGCTCGCCGACACCTATCCGGAGCGTGGTCAGCGGCGTCCGCAGGGCCGGCCGGGTGCACCGGGCACGCCCGCACCACGGAACACGTCCGGGACGGGCCGGGGGCCGGCGTCCGCGCGCGGCGGTGATCCGTCACGCGGTGGCGCCCCCTCGCGCGGTGGCACGCCGTCGCGCAACGGGTCCGCCACCCGGGGCACGGGCGCCTCGCGCGGCGGCGGAGCGGGCGCACGGTCCGGGTCACGGCCCACGCCCGCCTCCCGCAACAACCCCGGCCGGAACACCTCCCGCAACGACAGCGGCGGCCGGCCCGCGCCGCGCGGCGGGGCCGGCCGTACGGCGCCGAGGACCACCGGGACCGGATGGCGGCGGCCCGCCAACCCGCGGCTGCTGCGGCAGCGCCTGTTCGTGTTCGTGGTCGTGACACTGCTGGTCGCGCTGGGCATCGCCGCCGCGCAGGGCTGCCAGGGACCGTCGCAGGGGCTCGGCGACGACCGGAACGGCGTTCGGACGCAGCAGGAGCAGGTCGACGTACGCGGTGACGCTCCGGGACGCCAGGCTCCAGGACTGCAGGCCTCGGAGAACGCCGGCCGGTGAACCGCGGCGGTCGAACGCGTCGGCGTTCCCGCGGTCGACGGGAGAGCCGGGCGGTGCCCCGCTCCCGGCTCTCGTGGCCTGCGGCGCGGAGGCCGAGCTACGGCGGCGGACGTTACGCCGAGGGCCGGCCCGTCGCCACCGCGTAGAAGGCGACCGCCGCCGCCGCGCCCACGTTGAGGGAGTCGACGCCGTGGGACATCGGGATGCGGACCCACTCGTCGGACGCCGCCAGAGCCCGCCGGGACAGGCCGTCGCCCTCGGCGCCCAGCATGAGGGCCACCCGGTCCATCCGGTGCGGGGCGACCTCGTCGAGGGCCTCGGCCCGCTCGTCGGGGGTGAGGGCGAGGAGCGTGAAGCCCGCCTCGCGGACCGTCTCCAGACCGGCCGGCCAGGTGTCCAGGCGGGCGTACGGCACGGAGAAGACAGCGCCCATCGACACCTTCACGCTGCGCCGGTACAGGGGGTCCGCGCAGTCCGGGGAGAGCAGGACCGCGTCCATGCCGAGGGCGGCGGCGGAGCGGAAGATGGCGCCGATGTTGGTGTGGTCGTTGACCGACTCCATGACGACGACCCGGCGGGCGGTGGGCAGCAGGCCGCCCACCGCGGGCAGCGGCTTGCGCTGCATGGAGGCGAGCGCGCCGCGGTGCACGTGATAGCCGGTGACCCGTTCGGCGAGCGCCGGGTCGACGACGTACACCGGGGCGGGCGCCTCGTCGATGATGTCGCGCATGGTGTCGACCCACTTGGCGGAGAGCAGCATCGACCGCATCGCGTAGCCCGCTTCGCCGGCCCGCCGGACGACCTTCTCGCCCTCGGCGATGAACAGGCCCTCGGCGGGTTCGCGTCGGCGGCGCAGTTCGACGTCGGTCAGGCCGGTGTAGTCGTGCAGGCGCGGGTCGTCGGGGTCGTGGATCGTGATGAGGTCGGCCATGTCACGCCGTCCCGTGCGGGCCGACGCCGACGACCTCGCCGACGACGATGACGGCGGGGGGCTTGACCTCCTGCGCGACGACCGTCTCGGCGACCGTGGCGAGGGTGGCGTCGACCCGGCGCTGGGCGGCCGTCGTGCCCTCCTGGACGAGGGCGACCGGGGTCTCGGGGGACTTGCCGTGCGCGACGAGGGTTTCGGCGATCTTGCCGATCTTGTCGACGCCCATGAGGATCACGAGCGTGCCGGTGAGTTTGGCGAGGGACGGCCAGTCGACCAGGGAGCGCTCGTCGTCGGGGGCGACATGCCCGCTGACCACGGTGAACTCGTGGGCGACGCCCCGGTGGGTGACCGGGATGCCGGCCGCGCCCGGGACCGAGACGGAACTGGAGATGCCGGGGACGACGGTGCACGGGATGCCCGCCTCGGCCAGTGCCTGCGCCTCCTCCATGCCCCGGCCGAAGACGAACGGGTCGCCGCCCTTCAGCCGTACGACCGCCTTGCCCTGCCTGGCGTGCTCGATCAGCGCGTTGTTGATGGCCTCCTGCGCCATGAAGCGGCCGTACGGGATCTTCGCCGCGTCGATGACCTCCACGTGCGGCGGCAGTTCGGCGAGCAGGTCGCGGGGGCCGAGCCGGTCGGCGATGACGACGTCGGCCTCGGCGAGCAGACGGCGGCCCCGGACGGTGATCAGGTCCGGGTCGCCGGGGCCACCGCCGACCAGGGCGACTCCTGCGGTGCGGGTGCGGTGGTGCGGGGCGACGAGGGTGCCGTCGCGCAGTCCCTCCACCACCGCGTCGCGGATGGCGGCGGTGTGGCGGGGGTCCCGGCCGCGCGCGTTCGTGGTGAGCACGGCGACGGTCACGCCCTCGCTGTGGCCGGTCGCCGGGGTCCAGGCCGTGGCCCGGTCCGCGTTGTCGGACCGGACGCACCACACGCGGTGGCGCTCGGCCTCGGCGGAGGCGGCGGCGTTGGCCTCGGTGTCACTGGTGGCGATCAGGGCGTACCAGGCGTCCGCGAGGTCGCCTTCCGCGTAGGCGCGACGCTCCCAGGCGATCTCGCCCGCGTCCGCCATGGCCTCGACCGACGGGGTCGCCTCGGGCGAGACGAGGCGGATGTCGGCTCCCGCCGCGATGAGGGCGGGCAGGCGGCGCTGGGCGACCTGACCGCCGCCGAGGACGACCACGCGACGGCCGGTGAGGCGGAGGCCTACGGGGTAGGCGGGGTGTTCGGCCATGAGGGAGGGCTCCTCGTCCTGGCGGTGCGGTGGGCGCTGCGGCTCTGGAGCGGCCCTGACGTGCGGATTCTATGAGACGTGTGGATGCGCGGGTATCCGTGAGGCGCGCGGACGCACAGTGGCCCGGGGGCCTGCGGGGCGCGGTGGGGCGGTTCGGCGTACGGCGGGGGCGGGGCGGCGACGGTTCTGCGCCGTGCCGCCCCTCCCCCTGCCGCGGGGCTACTTCTCGGTGACGCCCGCCGAGTCGAACGTCGCCACCTCGTGCATCGCCCGCGCGGTGCTCTGCACCATCGGCAGGGCGAGCAGCGCGCCGGTGCCCTCGCCGAGGCGGAGGTCGAGGTCGACCAGGGGGCGCAGGCCGAGCTTGTTGAGCGCGGCGACGTGCCCGGGCTCGGCGCTGCGGTGACCCGCGATGCAGGCCGCCAGCACCTCGGGGGCGATCGCGCGGGCCACCAGGGCGGCGGCGCCCGCGCTGACGCCGTCCAGGATCACCGGCGTGCGCAGGGAGGCGCCGCCGAGCAGCAGGCCGACCATGGCCGCGTGTTCGAAGCCGCCGACCGCGGCGAGGACGCCGATCGGGTCGGCCGGGTCGGGCTGGTGCAGCTCGATCGCCCGGCGTACGACCTCGGTCTTGCGGACCAGGGTCTCGTCGTTGATGCCGGTGCCCCGGCCGGTGACCTCGGCCGGGTCCGCGCCGGTGAAGACGGAGATGAGCGCGGCGGACGCGGTGGTGTTGGCGATGCCCATCTCGCCGGTGAGCAGCGCCTTGTTGCCGGCCGCGACCAGGTCGCGGGCGGTCTCGATGCCGACCTCGATGGCCCGCTTGGCCTCCTCGCGGGTCATCGCGGGGCCGGCGGTCATGTCGGACGTGCCCGCGCGGACCTTGCGGGGCAGCAGGCCCGGCGTGGCGGGCAGGTCGGTGGCGACCCCGACGTCCACGACGCACACCTCGGCGCCGACCTGGGTGGCGAAGGCGTTGCAGACCGCTCCCCCGCCCAGGAAGTTGGCCACCATCTGGGCGGTGACCTCCTGCGGCCAGGGAGTGACGCCCTGGGCGTGCACCCCGTGGTCCCCGGCGAACACCGCGACGGCCGCGGGCTCCGGGATCGGCGGCGGGCACTGGCGGGACAGGCCGGAGAGCTGGGCGGAGATGATCTCCAGCATGCCGAGCGCGCCGGCCGGCTTGGTCATGCGCTTCTGCCGCTCCCAGGCCTCACCGAGCGCCTTGGCGTCGAGCGGGCGGATCTGTGCGACGGTCTCGGCAAGCAGGTCGTGGGGGTCCTCTCCGGGCAGGGCGCGTCGGCCGTACGTCTCTTCGTGCACGACCCACGACAGCGGGCGTCGCTTGGACCAGCCGGCCTGCATCAGCTCGGGCTCGTCCGGGAACTCGTCGACGTAGCCGACGCACAGGTACGCGACGACGTCCAGGTGCTCGGGCAGGCCGAGGGCGCGGACCATCTCGCGCTCGTCGAAGAAGCTGACCCAGCCGACGCCGAGGCCCTCGGCGCGGGCGGCGAGCCAGAGGTTCTCGACGGCGAGCGCGGAGGAGTACGGCGCCATCTGCGGCTGCGTGTGGCGGCCGAGGGTGTGCCGGCCGCCGCGGGTCTGGTCGGCGGTGACGACGATGTTGACCGGGGTGTCGAGGATGGCCTCGATCTTCAGTTCCTTGAACTGCTTGGCCCGGCCCTTGGGGAGGGACTTCGCGTACGCCTCCCGCTGACGTGTCGCCAGTTCGTGCATGGTGCGGCGGGTGTCGGCGGAGCGGATGACGACGAAGTCCCAGGGCTGCGAGTGGCCGACGGAGGGCGCGGTGTGGGCGGCCTCCAGGACGCGGAGCAGCACCTCGTGGGGGATGGGGTCGCTACGGAAGCCGTTGCGGATGTCACGGCGTTCGCGCATGACCTTCAGGACGGCCGCCCGTTCGGCGTCGTCGTAGGCGGGTGCCGCCGGGCCGGCGGACCGCCGTGCTTCCGTCACCGCGGCCGTGTTCATGGCGTGCGGGGCTTCCTGGTTCTCGCCGGTCTCCTGGTGCGCCTGGCCGGCCTGCGCCGCCTCGGCCGCGAGGTCTTCCTGGTCGGCGGCGTGGGTGTCCAGGTCGTCGGCGGTCTGGAGGAGTTCCGGGTCGGCCTCGCGCGGGGCGGGGACCGTGGGGACGGGGCCCGGCGTCTGCGCGGCCGCCTGGGCCCGCGGAGGCTGGACGAGGGCCTCGGCCTGCGTCGGGGCGAGGCGCGGAGTGGTGGGTACCTGACCGCCCTCGACCGGTACGAACCGGCCTGCGGACTCGTCGGGGTGCTGCCCCGCGGGCCGGTCGGGGCGGACCGCCTCCGGCCGGCCGGTGCTTGGGGGCGCCGCGTCGGGTTCCGCGGGCACGGGCGCGGTGCCCGTGGGCGCAGCGTCGGTTTCCGCGGGCACCGGCGCACTGTGGTGCGGGTCCGCTTCCCGGGGCACACCGGCGTCCATCAGGGACTGGGGGCCCTGAGCGGGCTGCGGGGCGTCCGGGACGGGCCGGTGTGCGGCGGGCCGGCCGTCCGGCTGGTGTGCGGCGGCGGGCCGGCCGTCCGGCTGGTTCTGGGCTGCGGGCTCGACATCCGGGTGCGGTGGGGTGGCGTCCTGCGGGACCGACTGGGCGTCCGGCTGCGGGGCGGCGGCATCCTGCGGAGCCGACTGGGCCTCCGGGTGCGGGGCCGCGGCATCCTGCGCGGCCGGCTGGACGTCCGGCTGCGGCACGGCGGCATCCTGCGGGGCGGACTGGACGTCCGGCTGCGGGGCGGCTTCGTGCGGGGCGGCGGTGTCCTGCGGGGCCGACGACTGCGCGTCGGGCTGCGCCTCCGGCTCGGGCCGCACGGACGCATCCCCTGCCGGTACCGACTGCGGCACGACGGCGTCCTGGGGCGCGGACTGCGGGACGGCTGCTTCCGGCGGGGCCGACGACTGCGCGTCGGGCTGCGGGTGCACGGTCTCTGCCGCGGCGGGCTGCGGGTGCACACCCTCTGCCGCGGCGGGCTGCGCCTCCGGCTCGGGCCGCACGGACGCATCCCCTGCCGGTGCCGACTGCTCGGCAGCGGCCGGTACCTCCGGGGACGGCTCGGGTTCCGCGGGCTCCGGGGCGGCCGCGTCGGGTCCCTGGACGTCCGGGACCACGGCTGCGTCGGCGGGCGGGGCTTCCTGCGGCTCGGGAGCCTCGGCCGGCTCGACCGCCTGGACGGGCTCGGGCCCAGGTGTCTCGGTGGCCCCGGCCGCCGCGGGGGCTTCCTCCGGCACCGGCTGCTCTGTGGCCTCCTGGACGGGTGGGGCAGCCTGGGCGGACTCGGTCGGGGGCTCCGACGTACCCGCTCCGGCGGCCGGAACGGCTTCCTCCGCCGGGTCGGGGACCGAGGCGGGCCCGGCGGTCTGCTCCGCTTCGGCCGCGGGGGCGGGCGGCGCGACGCAGGCCGGTGCGGGCCCCTCGCCCGCCACCGCCTCGGCCACGGGCTCGTGCGCCTCGTCACCGGCGGTCGGTGTCTTCGGGCCGTACGTCACCTCATTGCCCGGCACGGCATCGGGACCGTCGGCGTCGCCGGCGTCGCCGGCCACGGTCTCGGGCTGCGCCTCGGCAAGGGCAGGAGCGTTCCCGGCCTGAGCCTCGGCCTCGCCGGCCGCCCCGCCCGTAGCCGCCACGGCCTCGGTCGCCACGCGGGTCACGAGCGCCTGGGCCGCGCCCACCGGCTCGGGCACCTGTACCGTCGCCCGTTCCGGTACCGGAGCAACCGTTTCCGCATGCACGACCCCGGCGTTCACCGGAGCCTCCGCGGCCTGCGGAGCGGCCTGCGGAGCGGCCTGGGTGCCCCACGGAGCCGCCCCCTGGGGCGGCATCGCGGCGGCCTGCGGGGCGTCGAGGTACTCGGGACCGGCGGTCTGCGGCCCGGCGTGCCGGACCGGCGCGTCGGCCGGGCCGCGGTCGGCGAGGGAGCGGACCGGGCTCGCCGAGGTGTCGGGGATCGGCGGACCGAGGTGCAGCGGCCTGCGCGGCGGAACCGGGGCGGACGCGGGCGCCGGGTCGGGCAGGCGGACGCCGCCGAGGTCGACCGAACCGCTGTCGCGGCCGGACATCTCGTGCGGGCCCGGCTGGTGCACGGTCTCGACGACCGGCTCCGGCGCGGGTGGCGCGACCTCGTTGCCCCAGGCACTCTGGGCTCCCGGCAGCAACAACAGGTCCTCGTCCTCGGCGGTGGTCTCGGAGAGGTAGGTGTACGCGCCGGGTGCGGGGACGCCCGGCTGCTCCACCATGCCTGCGTTCTCCGGCAGCCCCTCGCCCGGGATCTGGCCGGTGTCGGTCATGCGTAACCCCTCGCCCATCGGTTAGTGCTTCTACGACCAGCTGCACCCGGGACGGCGCACCGACCGCCCCGCAGTGAAGAACGAGCGTGCGTGCCCAGCGGCACGAACGACCCGCCGGAAAAGACGACAAAGCCATTGAGTGGCATTGTCGCGGTCCTTCCCCCGTCACGACAGCTTGATCCGCGACGGCCCGCTGTGGACTGCGCCACGTTGCGCGTCCTCCGGTTCTGCCGTACCGCCCCCAGCCCGGAACGGGCCGGTTTCTACGGACATTGACCGGTGAACGGCCGAGTGTCCGAGTGCGGTACAACAATCCGCCAGCCTACCCCGCGCGGTACGACAACCCGATCACGGGGCGCGGTCGGGGAGGACCCCGCTGAGCAGGAACGCGACGCTCCGCTCCGTCTCCGTCCAGGCCCGGGTGTCGAGTCCGACGGATTGCAGCAGGGCGCACTCGACCCGGTAGCCGTGCTCCGTCAGGTCCCTGCCGACGAGTTCGGCCGCGTCGCGGGTCGCGGCGTGCGCGACGATGCGCTGCGGCCGCCGGTCGGCGACCGCGGAGACCACGGCCGCTCCCCCGCCGCCGACGCGGACGACGTCGGGCTCGGGGAGGTCCTCCAGGACGTGCGGGGCCGTCCCCTGCACGATCTGGAGCCGGGCACCGAAGTGACGTGCGGTGGCCTCGGTGCGGGCGCAGGCAGCCGCGTCGCGGTCGACCGCGATGACGGCGGCGCCGCTGCGGGCGGCCTCGGTGGCGAAGGCGCCGCCGCCGCAGCCGATGTCCCACACGAGGTCGCCGAGGCGCGGCCCGAGCCGGGCGAGTTGGGCGGTGCGGAGCAGGTCGGTCTCGCCCTCGCCGAGTTCGCCGCCGTACGCCTCGGCCGGCAGGGCCCAGCCGCGCGGCCCGGCGGCGGGGTCGCGGCCGGCGATCCAGCCGGCGCCGTCGGTCGCGGTTCCGGGACCGACGCTCCCGCCGACGACGATGACGACGTTCGGTACGCGCCAGGTGTGGTCGGCGGCCTTGTCGGAGGTGACGACGGTGACCCGTTCGCGGACGGTGCCGAGTTCCTCGCAGATGACGAACGTGCGGTGGACGCCGTCCATCAGCAGGCCCAGTTCGGCCGGTCCGGCACCGGGGGAGGTGAGGACCGCGACCTTGGTGTGGGCCCGGCATACGTTCACCGCGCGTCGCAGGGTGCGGGGATGGGCGACGACCACATGGGCGTCGTCCCAGGGCATACCGGCGCGAGCGAAGGCGGTGGCCACGGAGGAGACCGCCGGGACGACTTCGACCTCCAGGCCGAACTCGGGTGCCCGCAGCGTGCGTACGACGCCGAAGAAGCCGGGGTCGCCGTCGGCGAGGACGACCGTCGTGCCGCGGTGGCCGGCGATGCGGCGGGCGGCGAGGGCGACGCTGCCGAGGCGGATGCGTTCGGCGGTGGGCGGCACCTCGGGAAGTGCCAGGTGGTGGGCCGCGCCGGCCACCAGTGTGGCGGCGCCCAGTGCGGAGCGTGCCGCGGCGGTCAGCGGCGAACCGTCCCAGCCGATCACCGTGACCCGGTCGGCCATCGTCGTCAGTCTCCAGGGTTTTCGCAGGTCGTCGTGGTCGCAAAACCGTACGCGGCGCGCCCCGTGAGGGTACCTGGTGCGGCCCGGGGGCGGGGCGGTGGCGGAGTCGGCCCCCGTGGATCAGTTCCAGTCGGTGAACGTGGTGAAACCATCTGTGTCGGTCAGCTGCCCGGCCGCGCCCTCGATGTCCTCCGGCAGCAGGCTCCACACGATGAAGTCGGTGCGTATGTCCGTCCAGACACCGTCGTCGGTGCGGACCCGGGCTATGCAGGCGTTGCGCAGGACCCCCTCGCTGATGCAGCCGATCTTCTGGGCGACCTGCTGGGAGGCGGTGTTGTCGGCGGCGGTGCGCAGCTCGATACGTTCGAACTTCTGGTCGCCGAAGAGCCACTGGGCGGTGGCGAGCGCCGCCTCGGAGGCGTAGCCCTCGCCCCTGGCCCAGGGCGCGACGATGTACGACAGTTCCGTGGACCGTACGTGCCAGTTGGTCTTGGTCAGCTGGACGATGCCGACCAGCCGCTGGGTGAGGAACTCGGTGACCGCGAGGTCGAGTCCCCGGCCTGCCATGCGCTCGGCGGGGGCGTACTCGCCGATCCAGGTGTGTGCGCCCTGCTCGGTGAAGGGCTGCGGGACGTGGGTCCAGGCGGCGACCTGCTCGTCGTTCATCATCGCGGTGAGGGCGGGGACGTCGTCCTCGTCGAGGGGGCGCAGCACCAACCGCTCCGTGCTGATGGAGATGTTGGGGAAGGTGCTCGTCATGCGCCGCTCCGTAACCTGTGTGACCGTCAGGGCCTGCTCGAACTGCCCAGCATGCAGCATGCAGGCACTCAACCACACCACGGGGTCCGCCCCGGTCCGGAGCGGACCCCGTACCGGAGGGACCCCAGTGCGGTGCGGGCGGTGCGGTCAGAAGGCGGGCAGGACGGCGCCGTCGTACGTGTCCTCGATGAACTTCTTCACCTCGGGCGAGGTGAGCAGCTTCGCGAGCTTCTTCACCCGCGGGTCGTCCTCCTGGCCCTCCTTGACGGCCAGCAGGTTGCTGTTCGGGTTGCCCTTGGCGGATTCCAGGACGAGGGCGTCCTCGGCCGGCTTGAGGTCGGCCTCGATGGCGTAGTTGCCGTTGACGACCGCGGCGTCGACGTCGTTCAGGGAGCGCGGCGTGGTGGCCGCCTCCAGCTCCTCGAACGTGAGGTTCTTCGGGTTCTTGGTGATGTCCGCGGGGGTCGCCGTGGTGCCGACGCCGTCCTTGAGGGTGATGAGCCCGTTGGCGGCGAGGAGCTGGAGGGCGCGGCCCTCGTTGACGGTGTCGTTCGGGACGGCGACGGTCGCACCGTTCCTCAGGTCCCCGGCCTTGTCGACCTTGTTCGAGTAGAGGCCGAGGGGCTCCAGGTGCACGTCGACGACGGACACGATGTGCGTGCCGCGCTTCTGGTTGAAGTCGTCGAGGTAGGGCTTGGTCTGGAAGAAGTTGGCGCCCACCGAGCCGTCCTCCGTCGACGTGTTCGGCGTGACGTAGTCGGTGACCTCCTTCACCTCCAGCTCGAGGCCCGCCTTCGACGCCAGGTTGTCCTTGACGTAGGTGAGGATCTCGGCGTGCGGGACCGGGCTGGCGGCGACGACCAGCGGGCCGGAGGTGTCGGAGGCGGCGTCCTTGTCCGAGCCGCAGGCGGTGAGCCCGAGGGTGAGGGCTCCGGTGGCGAGGACGGCGGTGGTGAACTTGGCGGTGTTACGCACGAAAAGTGCCTTTCCTGAGGTGGTGCGACCCCGTCTCGGGTGGTACGGGGGGTGTGGGGGGGGACGTGGGTGGCGGCTTACGCGGCCTTGCTCACGTCGGCCGCCGCCGGCTCCTTGGCCTTCAGCAGGCGCAGCCGGGGCGCGGCGCCCGAGCGTCCGCCGCGGCGGTGCAGCGCGCGGGCCGCGGCGTCGCCGGCGAACTGGATGAGCGAGATGACGACGGCGAGGATCGCGACGGTGACCCACATCAGGCCGGACTCGAAGCGGTTGTATCCGTAGCGGACGGCGAGGTCGCCGAGTCCGCCGCCGCCGACGGTGCCGGCCATGGCGGAGTAGCCGATGAGGGCGATGACCGTGGTGGTGGTGCTGGCGATCAGCGACGGGAGCGCCTCGGGGACCAGGACCTTGCGTACGACGGTCCAGGTGTTGCCGCCCATGGCCTGGACGGCCTCGACGAGTCCGCCGTCGACCTCGCGCACGGCCGTCTCGACCAGGCGCGCGAAGAAGGGGATGCCGCCGACGGCGAGCGGCACGATCGCGGCCTCGCTGCCGATGGTGGTGCCGGTGATCCAGCGGGTGAAGTTCATCAGCGCGACCATGAGGATGATGAACGGCAGCGAGCGGCCGATGTTGACGATCTGGCCGATGACCTTGTTCACCACGGTGTTCTGCAGCAGGCCGCCCTTGTCGGTCAGCACCAGCAGGATGCCGAGCGGGAGGCCGCCGACCACGGCGATCAGGGTGGACCAGCCGACCATGATCAGGGTCTCCTGACAGGCCTGCTCCAGCAGGGGCTGCATCTCGGACCAGGTCACTTGGCACCTTCCTTCACCAGCAGGGACGGCTCGTCGTTGATCACGTCGATCTGGAGGCCCTGTTCGCGCAGGAAGCCGACGGGCACGACGTTGTCCTCGTAGCCGCCGGGCAGTTCGATGCGCATCCGGCCGACCTGGAGGCCGCCGACGGTGTCGATGGCGGCACCGAGGATCGATATGTCGATGTTGTAGGTGCGGGACAGCTGGGAGATGACCGGCTGGGTGGCCGCGTCGCCGTGGAAGGTGACGTCGAGGACGGTGCGGTCGTCGCCGGTCGCGTCGCCGCCGACCGGGAAGAGGGCGGCGGCCAGCTCGGAGCCCGGGGTGGCGAGCAGCTCGCCGACCGTGCCGGACTCGACGATGCGGCCCCGGTCCATGAGGGCGGCCGAGTCGCAGACGCTCTTGACGACGTCCATCTCGTGGGTGATCAGCAGGACGGTCAGGCCGAGCTGCCGGTTCAGGTCGCGCAGCAGCTGGAGGATGGAGCGGGTGGTCTCTGGGTCGAGGGCGCTGGTGGCCTCGTCGGAGAGCAGGACCTTGGGGTCGCCGGCCAGGGCGCGGGCGATACCGACGCGCTGCTTCTGGCCGCCGGAGAGCTGGGCGGGGTAGGCGCCCGCCTTGTCGGCGAGACCGACGAGGTCGAGCAGTTCCAGCGCCTTGCGGGAACGTTCCTTCCCGGACTTGCCGAGGATCTCCAGCGGCAGTTCGACGTTGTCCCGCACAGTCCGTGAGGAGAGCAGGTTGAAGTGCTGGAAGACCATGCCGATACGGCTGCGCGCCTGCCGCAGCTCCTTGCCGGCGCGGGAGCCGCGGCCGGCGAGCGCGGTGAGGTCCTGCCCGGCGACGGTGACCGTGCCGGCGGTGGGACGCTCCAGGAGGTTGACGCAGCGGATGAGCGAGGACTTGCCGGCGCCGGACTGGCCGATGACGCCGTAGACCTCGCCCTCGCGGACGTGCAGATCGACGCCGTCCAGGGCGGTGACCTCGCGGCCGCCCGAGCGGTAGACCTTGGTGAGGCCCGATGTGGTGATCACGTGGGTTTCCGTCACTGTCGAGTGCGCGGCGCGGTGATGTGCGCCGGGCACGGGGCGTTGTTCTTCGGGGTCTTGGGTCCTTCGGAACGCGGCACGGTTCTCGCGGTGGCGATGCACGGTGGCGACGCGCGGTGGGGTGGTGATCCGGGGAGAAACGTGTGCGCGGGGCGTGACTCAGCCGCGGGCGCGTTGCGCGGGCGCGGACATGAGCGGGCGCTCGCTTCGGGGCGCGAGGCTCAGGTGGTGCAGGGGCCCTCTAGAAGGCGCACATTCGACACATACAACGAGCACCGGGCGTCATCGTCGCCTCGGTCGCAGGGGTGCGGTCGCTCGTCGTGCTCATGCGATCAGTAAAGCAGACGTACGGTCCCGACCGGACACCGCTGTCCGAATAGTGGACAGCGGTGGACGGTGGACGGCCGGTGGCCGGCCACCGGGGGCGCGGATCAGCTCCGGACGGAGATCTCGACTCCCGCGTCGGTGACCAGGGCCGACAGGGCCGACAGGTCGGTGATCACCAGGTCGGCGTCGAGTTCGTCGGCCCGGTGGGTTGTGGCCAACGCCACGGTGGTCATGCCGGCGGCGCGGCCGGCCTGGAGCCCGGCGGGAGCGTCCTCGAAGACGACGCAGGCCGCCGGGTCGACGCCCAGGGCGCGGGCGCCGAGCAGGTAGGGCTCGGGATCGGGCTTGCCGCGGGTGATGTCGTCGGCGGCGACGAGCGTCTTGGGCAGGATGCCGACGGCGCCGAGCCGGGCCTCGGCGAGCCGCCGGGTGGCCGAGGTGACGACGGCCCAGCGGCCGGCCGGCAGTGCGCCGAGGAACTCCCAGGTCCCGGGCAGCAGGTGCACGCCCCCGTCCGGTACGTCCTCGACCTCCAGCCGCTCGATCCGCGCGACGGCCTCCGGGACGACCTCGGCGGGCAGCAGGTCGGCGGCTATCTCCGCGGCCGGCCGCCCGTGCAGCTCGACGCGCGCGAACTCCGCCGCCGTGATCCCGTACTCACCGGCCCACCGCGTCCAGCACCGGCGCACGGATTCGAGAGAGGAGACAAGGGTGCCGTCGTTGTCGAACAGGAGGGCCTGGGCGTGGATCTTCATGCCTTCGACCCTACGGCGCGACCGGTTCCCGCCGGACGGGGCCGGGGGCGGCTGGGCTTTTCGGGCGTAATAGGGTCGCTGCCATGCTTGACGTCCTGACGCTGGTGACCGGCGTCGCCGCGCTGCTGCTCGCCGCCTGGTGCGGCTGGGCGGCCTACCGTGACCAGCCGACCAAGGACTGGCACTTCATCGGCATGGCCGTGGTCTCGGCGCTGGCGCTGGTCCAGCTGGTGATCGGGATCGTGCGGCTGGCCGGGGGCGCGGAGCCGGAGCAGGGCACGACGATCTTCGTGGCGTATCTGCTGGGCGCCTTCGCCTGCGTCCCGGCGGCGGGGTTCATGTCGCTGGCCGAGCGCACCCGTTGGGGCTCGGTGACGGTCGCCGCCGGCGGTGTCGTCCTCGCCGTCCTGGAGGTGCGGCTGTATGACATCTGGGGAGGCTGAGACGGTGGCCACGCGGGAGAAGACGGACCGGACGCGCCTGATCGGCGGGCCCGGCATCCTGCTGGTGTGGCTGTACGGCGTGATGGTCGTGGGTGCCGTGTCCCGGTCCGTGTACCAGATCGCGACCGAGTTCGACCGGGCGCCGCTCCCCTACACGTTGTCGGCGGTCGCGGGCGTCGTCTACGGCTTCATCACGTACACCCTGGTGCGCGGCGGCGAGACGGCCCGCAGGGCGGCGCGGGTCTGCTGCGCGGCCGAGCTGGTGGGCGTGCTGGCCGTCGGTACGTGGTCCATGGTCGAGCCGTCGGCGTTCTCCGACGCGACGGTCTGGTCCGACTTCGGCATGGGCTACGTCTTCATCCCGGTGCTGTTGCCGCTGTCCGCGCTGTACTGGCTGCGGAGGGGTGCGCGGCACGGGGCAGCCGCCTGAGGCCGTCAGGCGGCTGCCGCTCTGCCGCGGCCGGTCGCGCCCGGGCGGCGGGGACCGGGTCTCGGCACGGTCCCCGGGCCACGGGAGCGCCCGGCCCTCACGCCGTCGCCGCGTACGTCCCCGCCGGCTTCTCCAGGACGACCATCGGGACGCCGTCCGCGCCCTCGGCCGTTCCCACCGTCTGGTAGCCGACCCGCCGGTACAGCCGCAGGTTGCCTTCGCTGCGGTGCCCGGTGTGCAGGCGGAAGCGCTTGGCGCCCCGGTCCTCGGCGAGCGCCGACTCGGCGGCCCGCAGCAGGCGGGCGCCGATGCCGTGTCCCTGGAGCCGCGGATGGACGCACAGCTTTCCGATGGACGCCGCCCCGTCCTCGGTCACCCGGCCGCGCACCGAGCCGACGATCTCCTCGCCGAGCCGCGCCACGAAGACGCAGTCGGCCGCGACCTCCTCGCGCACGGAGTCGAGGGTCTGGACGAGCGGGTCGATGCGGTAGTTGCCGTAGAGCGCCGCCTCGCTCTGGAAGCAGAGGTACTGCAGCCGGAAGATCTGCTCGGCATCCTGCTCGGCCGCCGCCGAGATGGTCACGCTCATGCCCATGTGCGCATGCCTCCCGCTCACCTGATCAGCTGTGGTCCCCCACTCCTATCCCCGTCCTCAGCGCGCCGCAACCTCCGGCGACAGCAATCGCCGCAGACATCCCAGACATCGGGAACGTTCCGGGCCAAGACTGCCCTGTGAGATACCCAACTCCCCCGCGATCTCCCGGTATGTGAGGTCCTTCGGCGACAACAGCGCCTCCACCAGCCGGGGGCAGCGGCCGGGCAGCCGGTGCACGGCGTCCCGCAGGGTGCGGCGGCGGGCCGCGGCGAGCGCGAGCTGCTCGGGCTCGTGCTCGGCGGCGCCGGCGGGTTCGGTCCCGTACGGCTGCTCGTCGCGGCTCGTACGGCGGGTGCGGCGGACCTCGACGCGAACGGCGCTGCGCAGCCAGCGGTGCGGGTCGCGGGGCGGGCCGTCGGCCTCCAGGCGCTCCAGCAGGCGCAGCCAGACCGCCTGTTCGAGATCGCCGGGGTCGACTCCGGACGCATATGCCTCGGCCGAGGCCTCGGCGGTGAGCAGTGGTTGCAGCAGGGTGACCAGGTCATGCGTCATATGCGGGTCGACGCGGCCGCCCGGGCGGCGGTTGCCCGGGCGGCCGGAAGTCACCCCAACCGGGGGCGGTGGCTCAGCTGTTGACGAAGTCCTCGCGGGCCAGCACACCGGTGTCCGGGTGGTCGGTGAAGACGCCGTCGATGCCGGTGGCGAAGTAGGCGCGGAAGGCACCGAAGACGTCGCCGTAGGCGTCCGGGTCGCTGCCCCTGCGGAAGTCCGCGGGGAGGAAGGGGTTCTCGTTGCGCAGGGTGTACGGATGCAGGATCAGGCCCGCGCGGTGCGCGTCGCGGACGAGCGTGGTCGGCTCGGTGAGCCGGCCGGCGGAGTCCCGCGGGATGATCAGGTCCAGGGTCGGGCCGATGCCCTGCGCGTAGGAGGCGATCTCCTTCAGGCCCTTCGGCGTGACGAGGTCGGCGGTCGTGCGCGGGTCGCCGGTCTCGACGAAGTCCCAGGGGCGGCTCTTCGCGCCGGACAGCAGGACGGCGAGGGGGTTGCCGACGAGCCTGTTCATCCGCTGGATGCTGGTGGGCTCGAAGGACTGGATGATGACGGGCGAGTTCTTCCGGTCCTTGCCGTACTTGCGCAGGAGCCGCGCGAGCCGTTCCTCCGTACCCAGGCCCAGCTTGCGGAAGTAGGTCGGGTGCTTGAGTTCGGGGTAGATCCAGACCTGCTTGCCGCGCCTGCGGGTCTGCTCGTTCTGCCAGCGCAGCACCTCTTCGAAGGTGGGGATCTCCCAGCGGCCGTCGTAGAGGGTGCTGTGCGGGCGGTTGGCCGGGATGCGCTCGGTGGCGCGGAGCGTCTTGAGCTCGGCGAGCGTGAAGTCCTCGGTGAACCAGCCGGTGACCGAGACGCCGTCGAGCAGCTTGGTGCGCTTGCGGTCGGCGAACTCGGGGTGGTCGGCGACGTCCGTGGTGCCGCCGATCTCCGGCTCGTGCCGGCAGACGAGGTGACCGTCCCTGGTCGGGACCAGGTCGCCCGCCTCGACGATGTCGGCGCCCATGTCGAGCGCGAGTTCGTAGGCGCCGAAGGTGTGCTCGGGGCGGTAGCCGCTGGCGCCGCGGTGGCCGATGACCGTGGGAACGGGCAGGCTCCTGACGCCGCCGCCGCGTCCGCCGCCGTGCCGGGGGTCGGCGGCTCTCGCCGTGCCGGACAGGCCGAGTACGGCTCCGCCCGCACCGAGCACCGCTGCTCCGAGGAGCGCCCGCCGTCCGGTGCCGCCCGCCTGCTCGTCCGACTCCTGCGTTCCCATCAGGGCCTCCTGCCGTTGACCGTCGCTGCGGGCCGATCGTAGGGGCGCGTACATGACGAGCGGGAGACCGCGACCGGAACACGCGGGTGCCTGGGCGTGTCGTATGAGTCGTACGGGCTGGGAGGGGCCGTCGGGACGGGATGTCTGACGCGCCGTCGGCTTCGTGTCGGCCGGGCGGGGTACGCGGTCGGTGGCCGGGTTCGTCGTGGCGGTGCCCGACGAGCCCCGCGGCCACGGAGAAGGGGTCGGCGGCACGGCTCCAGCGGCGCGCCTCGCACGGTCCGCCCGTCGCCCGTGTTTCGATCCGGTCGGTGTCCGGACCCCCGGACCGACGACGCCGGTCCCTGCGGACCAGGACAGTGACGGCGGCGGCCATGACGGCACAGAGCACGGCGAGTACGGCGAGGACCGGCACGCGGTCCCTTCCCCTGCGGACGCGACCTGCCTCACGTCCTCGGGTGGGCGTCACGGCCCCGCGACACCCTGCACCGCAGGTGAACACAGCTCAACAGCGGGTAGGACCCGGATGACCCGACGTGCGTGACCCCCTCGGCCGCGAGTAATGTCCTCACCTGCACAGACTCATACCGCATCCCCGACACCGGAGGACCCGTTGTCCCGCTTCGCGCTCATCAAGGCAGTGCTCGGCCCGATCATGCGCCTGATGTTCCGCCCACGGGTGGAGGGCGTGGAGAACATCCCGGGCGACGGTCCGGTGATCCTGGCCGGCAACCACCTCACGTTCATCGACTCGGTGATCATGCCCCTGAAGTGCGACCGGCAGGTCTTCTTCATCGGCAAGGACGAGTACGTCACCGGCAAGGGTCTCAAGGGCCGGCTGATGGCCTGGTTCTTCACCGGCGTCGGCATGATCCCGGTCGACCGGGACGGCGGCCGGGGCGGGGTCGCGGCACTGATGACCGGCCGCCGCGTGCTGGACGAGGGCAAGGTCTTCGCCATCTACCCGGAGGGCACCCGCTCCCCCGACGGCCGTCTCTACCGCGGCCGTACCGGCATCGCCCGGCTCACCCTGATGACCGGCGCCCCCGTCGTGCCGTTCGCCGTGATCGGGACCGACAAGCTCCAGCCGGGCGGCGCCGGCCTGCCCCGGCCGGGCAGGGTCACGGTGCGCTTCGGTGAGGCGATGGAGTTCTCGCGCTACGAGGGCATGGACCGCGACCGCTACGTCCTGCGGGCCGTGACCGACTCCGTGATGACCGAGGTCATGCGGCTGTCCGGCCAGGAGTACGTGGACATGTACGCGAGCAAGGCGAAGGCGGCGTAGGACGGCGGGACGGACGGAGGCGAACGGACACGAAGACGGCGGGTCGCTCGGTGAGCGACCCGCCGTCTTGGTGTGCCGAACGCCAGTGGGCCGGTGGGCTTGGGCACCCGTGCCTGCCGGTGGGGCCGCCCCGTACGCGTACCGCTACCGGTCCCGCTACGGGTGCTCCGCCCCGTCCTCCAGGCGCTGGCCCCGCAGCAGGAACCAGGAGGCCACCGCGGCGGCCAGGAGGACGGTGGCGCCGACGCCCGCCGCGAGGGCCAGGCCGTCGACGAACGCCTGGCGGGCGGCGTCCAGCAGGGCCTCGGCCGACGGGGCCGGGAGCCCGGAGGCTGCCTCCACCGCGCCGCCCAGCGACTCGTGCGCCGCGGCCGGGGTGCCGTCGGGGCCGGTGAAGTCGCGGTAGACGCCGGTCACGATGGAGCCGAGCACCGCGATGCCGAGGGCGGCACCGAGTTCGTACGCCGTCTCGGAGACCGCGGAGGCGGCTCCCGCCTGCTCGCCCGGCACGCTGGACAGGATCACGTCGGCGGTGACGGTGAACGAGAACCCGGCGCCCACGCCGACGACGAGCAGGACCGCGCCGAGCAGCGGGTAGCCGGTGTGCTGGCCGATGACGGTCAGCGCGGCCAGCGCGAGACCGACGGCGGCGAGTCCGCCGCTGACCACGGCACGCACCGAGAAGCGCCGGGCCGCGCGGCCGGCGATCAGGCCCGCCACCACCGCGCCGACGGCGGCGGGCAGTTCGGCCAGGCCCGCCTCGAACGGCCGCCTGCCCTGCACCAGTTGCAGGTACTGGGAGAGGAAGAACACCAGCCCCGACAGGCCGAGGATGGTCAGCAGGTCGGCCAGCACCGCGCCGCTGAAGCCGCGACTGCGGAACAGCCGCATGTCGAGCAGCGGTGCCGGCATGGTCAGCTGGCGGCGGACGAACCCGTACAACGCGGCGGCGCCCAGCAGCCCCGCGGCGAGCGTGGCCCACGCGAAGCCGTGCGCGGCGGCCTCCTTGACGGCGTACACGACACCGACCATGCCGATCAGCGAGAGCAGGACGCTGAGCAGGTCCCACGGACCCGGGTCCGGGTTGCGCGACTCGGGCAGCAGCTTGATGCCGACGACGACCAGAACAGCCATCACGGGCAGGTTGATCAGGAAGACCGAGCCCCACCAGAAGTGCTCCAGCAGGAAGCCTCCGACGACCGGTCCGACCGCCGCGCCGGCCGAGGCCGTGGCGCCCCAGATGCCGACGGCGAGGCTGCGTTCGCGCGGGTCGTGGAAGAGGTTGCGGATCAGGGCGAGGGTGGCGGGCATCAGGGTGGCGCCCGCGACGCCGAGCAGGGCCCGGGCGACGATCATCAGTTCGGGCGTGGACGCGTAGGCGTTGAACACCGATATCGCGCCGAACGCCGTGGCGCCCACGAGCAGGATCCGCTTGCGGCCGATGCGGTCGCCGAGGCTGCCCATGGAGACGAGCAGACCGGCGATGACGAAGGAGTAGACGTCGCCGATCCAGAGCAACTGGGTACCGGAGGGCGCGAGATCCTCACTGATGTAGGGGGTCGCGAGACCGAGAACGGTCGCGTCGACGGCCACCAGCAGCACGGCCAGTACGAGGACGGACAGCGCCAGCCAGCGGCCGGGGCGCTTCACCGCCTCGGTCGGCCGGGCCGGCTGCAGGGTGCGGGTCATGGTTCACTCTCTCCGAAGTGCGCCGCCGAGCAGCAGCTCGACGATCATGTGGGTCAGGTCGTTGCGGGCCACGCGGCCCTCGGTCACCGCCCAGGCGCCGGAGGCCAGCAGCCCGTAGAGCGCCTCGGTGAGCCAGGCCGGGGTGAGGTCGATGCGGAACTCGCCGCTCTCCTGGCCGCGGCGGAACACCGCGGCCATCCGGGCGTCGATGCGGGCCCAGCCCTCGTTCTGCCCCTCGCCCTCGAACAGCTGGTTCTCGGTGTAGAGGAAGGCGAGCAGGCCGGCGGAGGGCTCGATCTCGCGCACGAGTCTGCGCACCGCGTCGGCCGCCGGCCCGTCGTCCAGGCGGGCCGCGTCGAGGGCGGCCTCGCACTCGGCGATGCCGAGCGACTCCAGCGCCCGGACGAGGGCGTCGCGCCCGGCGAAGTGCCGGTGCAGCGTGGCACGGCTCAGCCCGGCCGCCCGGGCGACCTCGTCCATGGTCGCGGTGGCTCTGCGGGTCAGCAGGGCCGCCGCGCTGCGCAGTACCTGGTCTCGATCAACAGCCATGAGACAACGATAGCCCGCATGAGACACATTTGTCTCATGCGGGGCATGGGTGACTCACCCCCAGGGCGGCACGTCACGGCTGTCGACGTCAGCGGGGGGCGGCTGCCCGCCCCCCGCGGTGGGGGCTCAGTGCCAGGGCAGCCGCCCGCGCCGCTCCCAGTAGGCGTGCGGGTCCTCGACGAGTGCGTCCAGGCGGGCCACCTGGTCGTCGTCGAGGTCGACGACGGCGGCGTGCAGGTTCGAGCCGAGCTGGTTCACGGTCGCGGCGCCGGAGAGGACGACGCCCGCCCAGGGCCGGCGCAGGACCATGGCGAGGGCGACCGCGTCACAGCCCAGGGCCGTCTCCTCCGCGACGGCCTCCAGGGCACTGGGCGCGTGGGGCTCCGCGAGACGGCCGTTGGCCATGCCCTCCTTGACGATCACGGTGAGCCCGGCCTCGTGCGCCTCGGCCAGCGCGGGCCCGGCGGAGGTCTCCAGCACGTTGTACGTCGACTGCACGGTGCGGAAGAGGGGTTCGCCGTCGACGGTCACCGCGAGCGCGGCGCGGATGGCGTCGGCCTGGGCGGGGCCGCTGGTGGAGAATCCGACGGTGACACCGCCCGCGGCGGCTTCGGCGAGCTTCGCGTGCAGTTCCTTGTCGGTGAGCGCCGGGCTCTCGGGGGTGAGGGAGTGGATCTGGTAGAGGTCGAGCCGGTCGCCGAGCAGGGCGCCGGTCTCGGCGTGCTGGCGCTCGTACGTCGCGACGCCGTGGTCCTTGACCTCGTGCCGCTCGGCGTCGGCCGACCAGTCGGCCGTGTAGGTGTAGCCCCATTTGCTGCCGACGACCACGTCGTCGACGTCCGGGCGGTCCCTGAGCCAGTCGGCGAGGAACTCCTCCGAGCGCCCGTAGGAGCGGGCCGCGTCGACGTACCGGACGCCCTGCGCGTAGGCGGCGTCGAGCAGGTCGTGCGTGCGCTCGCGCATCGCCTCGACGCTGCGGTCGGCCGGCAGGTCCCGGTCGCGGCCGAGGTTGATGTAGCCGGGGCGGCCGACGGCGGCGAGCCCCAGACCGATGTGGCAGGTGGGGGTGGTCGCCGCGGCCAGGCGGGCGAAGGGCATCGCGGGCTCCGTTCGGTCGGGTGCTTGGCCGGGGTCCGTCCGCAGGACAGGCCCCGGCGACCAACGTAACCGCGATGCCGCGCCGGCACACCGGCCGCTACGACCGGCTGCTACTTCCGGGCGTCCGCCCACGCGTGCTGACCGGCCACGTCGGCCTTCACCTCGGCGAGCTGGACGGCGACCGCGCTGGGCGCCGTACCGCCACGGCCGCTGCGGGAGGCCAGGGCGCCGGGGACGTTGAGGACGGTACGCACCTCGGGGGTGAGGTGGGCGGAGATCTTCGCGAACTGCTCGTCGGTGAGCTCGTCCAGCTCCTTGCCCTCGGCCTCGGCGGCCTTCACGCACTCGCCGGCCACCTCGTGCGCGACGCGGAACGGCACGCCCTGCTTGACGAGCCACTCGGCGATGTCGGTGGCGAGGGAGAACCCGGCCGGGGCCAGTTCCTCCATGCGCTCGCGGTGCACGGTGAGGGTGGCCATCATGCCGGTGAAGGCGGGGAGCAGGACCTCCAGCTGGTCGATGGAGTCGAAGACCGGCTCCTTGTCCTCCTGGAGGTCGCGGTTGTACGCGAGCGGGAGGGCCTTGAGGGTGGCCATCAGGCCGGTGAGGTTGCCGATCAGGCGGCCGGACTTGCCGCGCGCCAGCTCGGCGATGTCGGGGTTCTTCTTCTGCGGCATGATCGACGAGCCGGTGGAGAAGGCGTCGTGCAGGGTCACGAAGGAGAACTCCTTCGTGTTCCAGATGATGATCTCCTCGGCGATCCGGGAGACGTTCACGCCGATCATCGCGGTGATGAAGGCGAACTCCGCGACGAAGTCGCGGGAGGCCGTGCCGTCGATGGAGTTGCCGGCGCTGCCGTGCTCGAAGCCGAGGTCCCTGGCGACCGCCTCCGGGTCCAGGCCGAGGGAGGAACCGGCCAGGGCGCCCGAGCCGTACGGCGACACCGCCGTGCGCTGGTCCCACTGGCGCAGCCGCTCCGCGTCCCGGGACAGCGCCTGGACGTGGGCGAGGACGTGGTGGGCGAAGAGCACCGGCTGGGCGTGCTGGAGGTGGGTGCGGCCGGGCATCGCCACGTCCGGGTGGGCCTCGGCGAGGCCGATCAGCGCGTCCTGGAGGTCGGCGATCAGACCGCCGACGGTCCGGGCCCGGTCACGCAGGTACATGCGGAAGAGGGTCGCCACCTGGTCGTTGCGGGACCGCCCGGCGCGCAGCTTGCCGCCGAGGTCGGGGCCGAGCCGCTCCAGCAGGCCGCGCTCGAGGGCGGTGTGGACGTCCTCGTCGGCGATGGTGCCGACGAAGGAGCCGTCGGCGACATCCGCTTCGAGCCGGTCGAGGCCGTCGATCATCCGGGTCAGCTCGTCCTCGGTGAGCAGCCCGGCCGCGTGCAGCACGCGCGCGTGGGCCCGCGAGCCGGCGATGTCGTAGGGGGCGAGTCGCCAGTCGAAGTGGACGGACGCGGACAGCTTCGCCAGGGCCTCGGCGGGGCCGTCGGCGAAACGGCCGCCCCAGAGCCGGACGTCACCGCTGTTGCTGCTCACTTGGGTCGCTCCTCAGGGCCGTTGATGTGCCACCGGCTCCGCACGGTTACCTCCGGTGGCATGCATGAGTATGCAGAGCTATGCATGATTCGTCAATTCGGCGGGGCCGTGAACGCGCCGCCTCCCCCTTCCCCGTACCCCTGGCCGGGCGCAGCGCCGTGGCCGCCCCGCGAAACGCCGGCCGGGGCGGCCACGGCTTCGTCCGGCGGAAGCGCGGCGGCGGCGTCCGCATGGCGGGATCTCCAGGATTCTCCGGACAGGCGTACGAAGCATCACCCATAATCGTTAGACATGGGAAAGACTTACGAGCGCATAGACGGCAGGCTCCGCGCCTTCATCGAGGCACAGCCGCTCTTCTTCACCGCCACCGCGCCCTTGTCCGGCGACGGCACGGTCAACCTGTCCCCGAAGGGTCTCACCGGCAGCTTCGCCGTGCTCGACGAACTCACCGTGGCCTACCTCGACTTCGCCGGCTCCACCGCCGAGACCGTCGCCCACCTGCGTGAGAACGGACGGATCACGCTGATGTGGTGCGCCTTCCAGGGGCCGCCGAACATCGTCCGGGTGCACGGCCGCGGCGAACCGGTCTTCCGCGACGACCCCCGCTTCCCGGAGCTGCTCACCCACTTCCCGGACATCGACACCAGCCGGCACGGGCTGCGCGCGATCGTCGTCGTGACCGCCGAACTGGTCCGCGACTCCTGCGGCTACGCCGTCCCCTTCATGGCGTACGAGTCCGACCGGGAGCTGCACGGCAAGCGTTTCGCGCGCGAGGACGACGCCTCGCTCAGCGCGTACTTCACCAAGAAGGAGCACATCGCCACCAGCCTGGACGGCCTCCCCGGGCTGCCGTTGCCGCTGCCCCCGTCTACCGTCTGAGCCATGCGCCCCGGTGTCCTCGCCGTCCTCGTCTCCGCCTCCCTCCTGGTGCTCGGCGCCGCGCCCCCCGGCGGGCCCCCGCCCCGGCCGCTGCCGGCCCGGATGGCGGACACCGGCGGCGGCAGCCAGCTGATCACCGCGGTCGCGCCGGAGACCGGCTCGGCCGAGGGCCGGGTCACCTGGTGGGACCGCAGGGACGGGGGCGCGGACGGCGGCCGGTGGGTGGAGGCCGGCTCCGCGCCCGCCCGCTTCGGAGCCGACGGGCTGACCGACGGAACGACGCGCGAACAGGGCACGAACACCACGCCGACCGGGCTGTACGACCTGCCGTACGCCTTCGGTGTCGCGGCGGCGCCGCGCGGGACGTCGTACCGGTACCGCCCGGTGCGCCAGGACTCCTGGTGGTGCCAGGACACCGCCTCCCGCTCCTACAACCGCTGGACCGAACCGCGCCCCGCGGACTGCCGCGCCGCCGAGGCCGAGCACCTGATCACCTACCCGGCGCAGTACGCGCACGCCCTGGTCGTCGGCTTCAACTACCACCGCCCGGTGCGCGGACGCGGCGCCGGCATCTTCCTGCACGTCGACGGGCGTGGGGCGACGGCCGGTTGCGTGTCGGTGCCGGCGGAGGCGATGCGCCGCATCCTGCGGTGGGCCGACCCGGCGGCCCGGCCGCACATCGCGATCGGCACGGCCGGCGGGGCGACGGCGATCACGCGCTACTGAACGGCGGCACGAGTACCGGAAGCCGGCTGAACGCCGGGGCGGTGCGGCGCGTATCCGTGGGCCAAGGGCCGAGTCCCCACGGAGGAACCGTGACCACCACGCTCGCCGGCGGCCGTGCCGCCCGCCGCCAGACGATGCGGCGCATCCGCCCGCGCCGCTCCCCCGCCGTGCCCCTGCTGCTCGCCGTGTGGGCGGGCGCGGCGGGCGTGTTGTGGCTGTGGTGGCACAACACGCCCGCGGTCTCCGACGGCACCGGGAAGGTCCTGGACGCGGGCCGGATCACCGGCCTGCTCGCCGGGTACCTGATGGCGCTCGTGGTGCTCCAGACGGCGCGGGTGCCCGCGCTGGAGCGGCGGGTGGGCTCCGACCGGGTCGCCCGCTGGCACGCCATGACCGGCCGCTACACCCTCTGCCTGGTCCTCGCCCACGTCTTCCTGATCATGTGGGGTTACGCCGCCCGGGCGGGCAAGGGCCTGGGCGGCGTCGTACAGCAGACGATCAGCTCCGTGAACCAGCTGCCGGACATGGGCAAGGCCGCCGCCGGCACCGGACTGCTGGTCCTCGTCGGCCTGCTGTCCATCGGCCCGGTCCGGCGCCGGATCCCGTACGACGCCTGGTACCACGTGCACCTGCTCACCTACGTGGCGGTGTTCCTGACCTTCTGGCACCAGCTCACCACCGGCAACGACTTCGCCGTCGAGCCGGTCGCCACGACCGTCTGGTACGCCCTGTACGGGTCGGTGACCGCGCTCGTGCTCTGGTACCGCGTCCTGACCCCCCTCCGCCTCAACCTGCGGCACCGGATGCGGGTCGAGGCCGTGATCGAGGAGACGCCCGGCATCGTGTCGGTACTGATCGGCGGGCGCAGGCTGCACCGGATGGGCGCGGAGGCGGGGCAGTTCTTCCGCTGGCGGTTCCTGGCGCCCGGGATGCGGTTCAGCTCCCACCCGTACTCGCTGTCGGCGGCGCCGCGCCCGGACATGCTGCGGATCACCGTGAAGGCGATCGGCGACCACAGTGCCCGGCTGCGCGAGCTCACGCCCGGCACCCGGGTGTGGGCGGAGGGCCCGTACGGCGCCCTGACCGCCCAGCGCCGCAGCCGCGGCAAGGTGCTGCTGGTGGCGGGCGGGGTGGGGATCACCCCGATGCGGGCGCTGTTCGAGACGCTGCCCGGGGCGTCCGGCGACATCACCCTGCTCTACCGGGCCAACAGCACCCAGGACCTGGCGCTGTGGGACGAGCTCGCCGGGATCGCCGACGAGCGCGGGGCCCGGCTGATGTACGCGGTCAACGGCCCGGACGGGGAGCGCCCCGACATCTCCGCCCGGACCCTGAGCCGCAAGATCCCGGACGTCGACCGCCACGACGTCTTCCTGTGCGGACCACCCGGCTTCGCCCAGGCGGTGTACGAGGCACTGCGCGGCGCGGGGGTCCCCGCCCGCCGTATCCATCACGAGTCGTTCGAGATGTGAGCGACGGACGTCAGGAGTCCAGGACAGATGAGGAAGAGCCACCCCGTCCGGCGTGCGGTGCTCGCCGGCGCCGCGACCGTGTCCGGCATCGTGCTGCTGCTGTCGCTGAAACCGGCGTCCGACCCGGATTCCGCGTCGGCGGCGGGCGGCGCGGCCCCGCCGGTGGCCGCGCAGTCGCCGCAGGGCGGCCGGGACGCGGGGGCCGGCACGGTCACGGGTGCCGCGGCCAGTACCCCGTACGGGCCCGTGCAGGTCCGGCTCACGGTGAACGGCGGGAAGATCACGCGCGCCGAGGCCGTGCAGGCGCCCGACGGCGGGAAGAGCGGCCGGATCACCGCCGACGCCGTACCCGGACTCAACCGGGCCGCCGTCGCCGCCGGCAGCGCCGACATCGACACCGTCTCCGGCGCCACCTACACCAGCGCCGGATACAGACGGTCGTTGCAGTCGGCACTGGACCGGGCCGGCGGCTGACACCGTGGCCGAGTCCGCGCGGGCTCCCGCCCCGGTGCGCCACGTGGAGGAGACGATGGGGACCGTCTTCTCCTTCGACGTCCGCGGCGGGGAACCCGCGTCCGTACGGACGGCACTGGACGAGGCGGTCGCGGGGCTGCGCCGGGCCGACGAGGTGTTCAGCACCTACCGGGAGGACAGCCAGGTCTCCCGCCTGGCGCGCGGTGAACTGACCGTCGCCGCGTGCGCGCCCGAGGTCGGCGAGGTGCTGGAGCTGGCGGCCGAGGCGGAGCGGGTGAGCGGCGGCTGGTTCAGCACGTCGTACCGGAGCCGGCCGGACCCGACCGGGATCGTCAAGGGGTGGGCCGTGGAGCGTGCGGCCCGGCGGATCGCGGCGGCCGGTGCGCGTGGCGTCAGCGTCAACGGGGGCGGGGACGTGCAGCTGCTCGGGACGCCGGGGGCGGGGCGGCCGTGGCGGGTCGGTGTGTCGGATCCGCTGCGTCCGGGCGGACTGGCGGCCGTCGTCTCCGCCGCGGGGACGGCCGAGCTGGCCGTGGCGACGTCCGGCAGCGCGGAGCGGGGCGCGCACGTCGTCGATCCGCGCACCGGGCGCTCCGCGGTGACCGACCTGGTGTCCGTGACGGTGGTGGCGCCCCGGCTGACCTGGGCGGACTGCTGGGCGACGGCGGCGTTCGCGAGGGGGTCGAGGGAGGGGCTGCGGTGGCTGGAGTCCCTCGACGGGGTCGAGGCGCTGTTGATCACGGCGGGGGACGAGGCGCTGTGCACGAGGGGGCTGGCGGGGTGGCTGGGGTGAGTGGCGTCGGCGAGCGACCGGCAGTGCCGCCCGGCCGAACGCCTTCGCCCGCGGCCGGGCGGCACCCGACGGCCCCGGCTGAGGCGCCCCGAAGGGCGCGGGGAACGGCGCGAGCAGTCACGCACGGTCCGCAGCCGACGGACAGGAGAAGCCGCCGCGGCGCTCAGTGCCCGTTCTGGGCCAGCCGCAGCAGGTGGTCCGCCAGGGCCTGCCCGCCCGTCGGCTCCCTGCTGATCAGCAGCAACGTGTCGTCACCCGCGATCGTGCCCAGGATGTCGTGCAGCTCCGCCTGGTCGATCGCCGAGGCGAGGAACTGCGCCGCCCCCGGAGGGGTGCGCAGGACCACGAGGTTCGCCGACGCCTCGGCGGAGATCAGCAGCTCCGCGGAGAGCCGCCGCATCCGCTCCTCCTTCGCCGACCCCCCGAGCGGGGCCCGCGGGGTGCGGAAGCCGCCCTCGCTGGGCACCGCGTAGATGAGGTCGCCGTCGGTGTTGCGGATCTTCACCGCGTTCAGCTCGTCCAGGTCCCGGGAGAGCGTCGCCTGCGTGACGGTCAGCCCGTCGTCGGCGAGCAGCTTCGCCAGCTGGCTCTGCGAGCGCACCGCCTGCCGGTTGAGGATGTCCACGATCCGGCGGTGGCGTGCGGTGCGGGTCTGCGGAAGGGCGGGCCCGGCCGTCTGCTCGTGCTCCTGCGCATGGCTCATCGTCGTCTCATTCTCCGGATCGTCCGTCCCCGTGGGCCGCGTGGGCCTGGTCAAGGATGCCGGGAAGCGCCCCGAGGAACGCGTCCACCACGTCGTCGCCGAGGTTCAGCGCGGGCATCAGCCGTACGACATCGGGTGCGGGCGCGTTCACCAGGATTCCGGCGTCCTGAGCCGCCTGCTGCACCCGGGGTGCGAGCGGCTCGGTGAGCACGATACCCAGAAGGAGACCCGCGCCCCGGACGTGGCCGACCAGGGGGTGGCCGAGCGCCTCGACCGCACCGCGGATCTTCTCGCTCTGCCGCTTGACGTTGTCCAGCAGTCCCTCGTCCGCGATGGTGTCGAGGACGGCGAGTCCGGCGGCGCAGGCGACCGGGTTGCCGCCGAAGGTCGTGCCGTGGTGACCCGGCCGGAGGAGTTCGGCGGCGCGTCCGAAGGCGACCGTCGCGCCCAGCGGCAGGCCGCCGCCGAGGCCCTTGGCGAGGGTGACGACGTCCGGCAGGACGCCCTCGTGCGCCTGGTACTCGAACCAGTGCCCGGTCCGGCCGATCCCGGTCTGCACCTCGTCGAGCACCAGCAGCGCCCCGGTGGCGGCGGTGATGGCCCGGGCCGCCTTGAGGTAGCCGGGCGGCGGGACGACGACGCCGTTCTCGCCCTGGATCGGCTCGATGACGACGAGGGCGGTGTCCTCGGTGACCGCGGCGGCCAGTGCCTGCGGGTCTCCGTACGGTACGTGGGTGACGTCGCCGGGCAACGGCAGGAACGGTTCCTGCTTGCCGGGCTGGCCGGTCAGCGCCAGGGCGCCCATCGTGCGGCCGTGGAAGCCGCCGTGGGTGGCGACCATGTGCGGCCGCCCGGTCAGCCGGCCGATCTTGAAGGCGCCCTCGTTCGCCTCGGCGCCGGAGTTGCAGAAGTAGACCCTGCCGTCGCGGCCGAAGCGCTGGAGGAGCCGTTCGGCGAGCACGACGGGCGGCTCGGCGACGAAGAGGTTGGAGACGTGGCCGAGGGAGGCGATCTGCCGGCTCACCGCCTCGACCACCGCCGGGTGGGCGTGGCCGAGCGCGTTGACCGCGATGCCGCCGACGAAGTCCAGGTACTCCGTGCCGTCGGCGTCCCAGAGCCGGGAACCCGCACCGCGCACCAGGGGCAGGCGCGGGGTGCCGTAGTTGTTCATGAGCGCGCCCTGCCACCGCTCGGTCAGCTCTTCGTTGTTCACGGCTGCCCCTGTGCTGCTCACGACTCCCCCTGTTCGTCCGGCACGACCATCGTGCCGATGCCCTCGTCGGTGAAGATCTCCAGCAGGATCGAGTGCTGGACCCGGCCGTCGATGACGCGGGCGGTGGTGACGCCGCCCCGTACGGCGTGCAGGCAGCCTTCCATCTTCGGCACCATGCCGCTGGACAGCTCGGGCAGCAGTTTCTCCAGCTGGGACGCGGTGAGGCGGCTGATCACCTCGTCCGAGTGCGGCCAGTCCTCGTAGAGGCCCTCGACGTCGGTGAGGACCATGAGAGTCTCGGCGCCGAGCGCCGCAGCGAGTGCCGCAGCCGCCGTATCGGCATTGACGTTGTAGACATGCCCCGAATCACCGTCGTCCTGGGAACGGGCGATCGACGAGACGACCGGGATACGGCCGTCGGCGAGCAGCGCCTCGATGGCGCCGGTGTCGATCTCGGTGATCTCACCCACCCGCCCGATGTCGACGAGCTCGCCGTCTATCTCGGGGCGGTGCCTGGTGGCGGTGATGGTGTGCGCGTCCTCGCCGGTGAGACCGACGGCGAACGGGCCGTGCTGGTTGAGCAGTCCGACCAGCTCGCGCTGCACCTGCCCGGCCAGCACCATCCGTACGACGTCCATGGCGTCCTCGGTGGTGACGCGCAGGCCGGCCTTGAACTCGCTGACGATGCCGTGCTTGTCGAGGGCGGCGCTGATCTGCGGGCCGCCGCCGTGCACGACGACGGGCTTGAGGCCGGCGTGGCGCAGGAAGACGACGTCCTGGGCGAAGGCGGCCTTCAGGTCCTCGTCGATCATGGCGTTGCCGCCGAACTTGATGACGACGGTCTTCCCGTGGTGCCGGGTCAGCCAGGGCAGTGCCTCGATGAGGATCTGGGCCTTGGGGAGCGCGGTGTGCTTCCTCGTGGTGCTCATGAGCTGTAGGCGCTGTTCTCGTGGACGTAGTCGGCGGTGAGGTCGTTGGTCCAGATGGTGGCGGTGGCGTCACCGGCGGCGAGGTCGGCGACGATGTGGACCTCGCGGTAGCGCATGTCGACCAGGTCGCGGTCCTCGCCGACGCCGCCGTTCTTGCAGACCCAGACGCCGTTGATGGCGACGTTCAGGCGGTCGGGCTCGAAGACGGCGGAGGTCGTGCCGATCGCGGAGAGCACGCGGCCCCAGTTGGGGTCCTCTCCGTGGATGGCGCACTTGAGGAGGTTGTTGCGGGCGATGGTGCGGCCCACCTGGACGGCGTCGTCCTCGGTCGCGGCGTTCACGACCTCGACCCTGATGTCCTTGCTGGCGCCCTCGGCGTCCCGGATGAGCTGCTGCCCGAGGTCGTCGCAGACGGTGCGTACGGCCTCGGCGAACTCGGGGTACTCCGGGGTGACGCCCGCGGCGCCCGAGGCGAGCAGCAGCACCGTGTCGTTGGTGGACATGCAGCCGTCGGAGTCGACGCGGTCGAAGGTGACCCGGGTGGCGTCGCGCAGGGCGCGGTCGAGCACCCCGGTCTCCAGGTCGGCGTCGGTGGTGAGGACGACGAGCATGGTGGCGAGGCCCGGCGCGAGCATGCCGGCGCCCTTGGCCATGCCGCCCACGGTCCAGCCGTCCTTGGTGACGACGGACGTCTTGTGGACGGTGTCGGTGGTCTTGATGGCGATGGCGGCCTTCTCGCCGCCGTGCTCGGACAGCCGGCCGGCGGCGGTCTCGACGCCCGGCAGCAGCTTGTCCATGGGGAGCGGTAGGCCGATGAGTCCCGTCGAGCAGACGGCGACCTCGCCCGCGCCCACGCCGAGCACCTCGGCGGCCTTCTCGGCGGTGGCGTGGGTGTCCTGGAACCCCTTGGGGCCGGTGCAGGCGTTGGCACCGCCGGAGTTGAGGACGACCGCGGACAGCTGCCCGCCCTTGAGGACCTGCTCGGACCACAGGACCGGGGCGGCCTTGACGCGGTTGGAGGTGAAGACGCCCGCGGCGGCGCGGCGGGGGCCGGTGTTGACCACGAGGGCCAGGTCGGGGTTGCCGCTGTCCTTGATTCCGGCGGCGATACCGGCCGCTGTGAACCCCTTTGCTGCCGTCACACTCACGGCGCGACTCCGATCGTCGTCAGTCCGGTGGTCTCGTCGAGACCCAGGGCGATGTTCATGCTCTGGACGGCACCGCCCGCGGTGCCCTTGGCCAGGTTGTCGATGGCGCTGATGGCGATGATGCGGCCCGCGGCGGCGTCGTACGCGACCTGGACCGCTACGGCGTTGGAACCGTAGACGGACGCGGTGGCCGGCCACTGGCCCTCGGGCAGGAGGTGCACGAAGGGCTCGTCGGCGAAGGCCTTCTCGTAGGCGGCGCGGACGGACTCGGCGGTGACACCGGGCTTCGCCTTGGCGGTGCACGTGGCGAGGATGCCGCGGGGCATCGGCGCGAGGGTCGGGGTGAAGGAGACGGAGACCGGCTCGCCGGCGACCGCGCCGAGGTTCTGGATCATCTCGGGGGTGTGCCGGTGGCCGCCGCCGACGCCGTACGGCGCCATGGAGCCCATGACCTCGCTGCCGAGCAGGTGCGGCTTGGCCGCCTTGCCCGCGCCGGAGGTGCCGGAGGCGGCGACGATCACGGCCTCGGGCTCGGCGAGCGCCGCGGCGTAGGCCGGGAAGAGCGCCAGCGACACGGCGGTCGGGTAGCAGCCGGGCACCGCGACGCGCTTGGCCCCCTCCAGCGCCGCGCGGGCGCCCGGCAGCTCGGGCAGGCCGTAGGGCCAGGTACCGGCGTGCGGGGAGCCGTAGAACTTCTCCCAGTCGGCGGCGTCCCTCAGCCGGAAGTCGGCGCCCATGTCCACGACCAGCACGTCCGGCCCGAGCTGCTCGGCGACGGCGGCGGACTGTCCGTGCGGCAGCGCGAGGAAGACCACGTCATGCCGTCGGCCCTGCCCGGCGAGCACCTCGGGCGTCGTCGCCTCCAGGACGCGGTCGGCCAGCGGCAGCAGGTGCGGCTGGAGCGCGCCGAGCCGCTGACCGGCGTTGGAGTTGCCGGTCAGGGCACCGATCTCGATCTCGGGGTGCGCGAGGAGCAGACGCAGCAGCTCTCCGCCCGCGTACCCACTCGCTCCGGCCACCGCCACACGTACAGCCATGGAAAACCCTCCTCCTGGATGGCATGACTATACGTTTGGTCGCACGTTTATGCAATCCTGGCCGGGTCCGCCTTCGGCAGCATGATCCAGCGGGAGATGACGAAGGTCACCGGGATCGCCGCCGCGGACGCGAGCAGCGGGGCGAACCGGCTCCCCGCGTGCAGCACGTCGACGATCAGGTACACGCCCGCCGTGGTGATCAGGAAATTGGCGGCGTTCGTCAGCGGGAACAGGAGGAATTTCCGCCAGGTCGGCCGGGTCCGGTAGGTGAAACGCGCATTCAGGAAGAAGGAGCCGATCATGCTGAGGAAGAAGGCGAGCACATGCGCGAGGAGATACGGCATACGCGTGAGGAACAACAGGTAAAGAACGTAGTACGTCGCCGTGTTGAGAACGCCGACCACGGCGAAGGTGACGATCTGCCTCGTCATCGGGTTACGCATCAGGTAATGAGATCTTTCGTTCGCTCCACGTTGCTCTCCTTCACCAGGAAGTGCGGGCGCCCCTTCACCTCGTAGTAGATCCGGCCCGTGTACTCCCCGATGACGCCGATCATGACCATCTGCACGCCGGCGAGGGCGGTGACGGCCGTGATGATCGTGACATAACCGGGGGTCTGCACGCCGTTGACGAGGGCGGCGCCCACGATCCACGCCGTGTACGCCCCGGCGCACAGCAGCAGCCACATACCCAGGTGGAGGGCGGCGCGCAGCGGCCGGTTGTTGAACGAGAGCAGCCCGTCGAGGCCGTAGTTGAGCAGGGACTTCAGGGTCCAGGAGCTGCTGCCGTGCTCGCGCACGGCGTTCTCGTACTCGAAGGTGGTGGTGGGGAAGCCCACCCACGCGAACAGGCCCTTGGAGAAGCGGTTGTACTCGGTCAGCGCCAGTACCGCGTCGACCACGCGCCGCGACAGCAGCCGGAAGTCGCCCACGCCGTCCTTGAGTTCCACGTCGACGAGCCGGTTGACGAGCCGGTAGTACAGGCGGGCGGTGAGGGTGCGGGTGAACCGGTCACCGCTCCTGCTGCGCCGCGCCAGCACCTGGTCGTAGCCCTGGCCGCTCAGCTCGACCATGCGCCGGATCAGCTCCGGCGGGTGCTGGAGATCGGCGTCCATGACGACCACGGAGTCGCCCGAGGCGTGGCGCAGGCCGGCCAGCAGGGCCGCCTCCTTGCCGAAGTTGCGGCTGAAGGAAACGTAGCGCACGCGCGGGTCGGCGGCGGCCAGTTCCTGGAGCAGCGTCAGCGTGCGGTCGCGACTGCCGTCGTCGACGTACACGAACTCCATGTCGTGGCCGAGCGGCAGGAGTTCTTCGGCCACCTTCTGGACGGCCTCGTGGAAGCGTTCGATGACGTCTTCCTCGTTGTAGCAGGGTGCGACGATCGATATGAGCATGGGTTCTCCCCCCGGGGGGCGCGGTCAGAGAGCGCTGGTCGTGCGCTCACGCGGGCGTGTGGGTGTGGGGTGCGGGGCGGGGCGTTCGGCGGTCCGCCGTCGGCGGCGCACGGCGCCGAGGGCGCCCAGCAGGGCCAGGGCCAGGAGCGAGGCACCGCCGACGGCGGTGCCCAGGCGCAGGCCCGGTGGACGGAAGGAGCAGGTGAGGCTGGTGGACGAACCGTCCAGGGGCACGGCGATCAGGCCGTAGTACTGCTCGGCGGGGACGGCGGAGGCGTCGCCCGCCGCACACCGCCAGCCGGCGATGCGGGGCGCGGCGACGACCGCGGTGCCGGTGCTGCCGGCCGGGAGCCGGGCGTGCAGCGTGCCGTCGGAGACGGTCACCTCGCTCGCGCCGGTGGCCTTGAGGTGCTCGACGGCGGTGCGCAGACGGGCGGTGTCCAGGCAGCCAACCGCGCCGTCCGGGACGGTGCCGGCCCTGGTGGGGGCCAGCTCGATCCGCAGCCGCCCGTCGGCCGGGACCCGGCCGAGCCGCTGCATGGCGGCGATCTTGGCCGCGTCGGCCGTGAACCGCCCGGTCGGACCGTATGCGGTACCCGCTCCCGTCCCGCCCGCGGGGGCGGCGGTGAGCCGGGCGGTGCCGGAGAAGTGCGGCGCCCACAGGTAGACCTCGCTGCCGGCCGGGCACCGGGCCGTGATCGACGGCTTCGGTGCGGGGCCCGGCCCGGCGGTGCGGCGGGTGGCGTCGACGCGCAGACCGGGACGGGCCGCGTCGGCGCTGCGGTCCGGCTGCTTCCCGGCGGGCGTGCGCACGGTGAGGCGGGGCACGGTGTAGACGCGGGCGCCGAGCAGCGTCTCCTGGTTGCGGTACGGCGACGGCCCGAGGGCGGCGACACCCTCGCGCGCGGGTGTCGCGGCGCCGGACGGCCGCACGGTCACCAGCGCGGGCACGTCCTGGCGGGACACCGTCAGCGGGCTGCGGTCGCGCGGGTTCCAGCGCTGGTGCTGGTCCGGCGGGGAGTGCACGCGGGCGCCCACGGAGAAGATCACGTCCGTGACGGCGTTGTCCAGGCTCTGTACGTTCCGGCCGCGGGAGGTCCAGCCGCCGCCCAGGGCGGTGAGCATGCGGCTGAAGACGTCGGCGGTGAGGCTGCTGTAGTACTGGGCCCCCTGGCCGCCCACCACCATCGGGTCGTTGCCCACGGTCTGCTCCCGGCCCGGGTCGGTGCGGTAGCGGGGCCAGTCCTCGGCCCCCGCGATCGCGTCCGCCTGCCGCTGCTGCCGCGTTCCCCAGGGCGCGTAGTCGTCCAGGTGGTCCAGCCGCAGCCGGGTCGCCACGGCGGAGGTGGCGGCGGACTCCCCCACCTGGGCCCCGACGAGCAGCACCACGGCCAGACCGACGAGGACGGGCCGCCGCGTCCGGCCGTCCGGCCGCGCACCGCCGGAGCGCTGTGTGTCCCCGGGGGCCGGTTGACCGCCGTCGGCGGTCGGCGGCTCGCCGGCACCCGTGCCGGGGGCACCGCTGCCGGCCGCACGGGCGCCGCGAGGTGCGGCCCCCTCGTCGGCGTCCCCGCGCCCGCCCCCGCCCGCGTCCGCCGTCCGCTCCGCGCGGCCGAGCAGCAGCAGTCCGCCCAGGGCGCCCGCCGCGGCCACGAGCAGCACCGGCCAGAGGAACGGACGCACCAGGCCGCTGCCGCTCGCGACGGCGGCGATCAGGGCGAGCAGCACGCCCGCCGCGCCCAGTGCGCGCGGCCCCGGGGTGCCGTACGAGAGGGCGTGCCAGGCCGCGATCACCAGCAGCGCGCAGAGCACGAAGCCCTGGCGGTAGGGGCTGCCGTTCGGGGTGGCGAAGGCGTGCCAGGCCAGATGGGTCGGCGTCCACTGCAGGGACAGCAGCACGACGGCCACCAGCAGGGGCCACCCGGCGCGCACCCGCATCGGGGCCGCCCGGTGGAAGGGCAGCGCGAGGGCGAGCAGCAGCGCCGTGGTGCCCACGAAGAGGGCCGGGCTGCCGAAGCCGTACGTCGTGGGCAGCATGCGGGCCAGGACGTCCTCGGTGGGCACCGGCGAGAACTGCGTGACCCGGCCCGGGTAGGCGTGCTTGGTGCCGAAGTAGATCACCGTCACCAGCGGCGCGGCCAGGCCCACGCCGAGGGCGACCGTGGTGGCGGCCCGGCCCGCGGCGGCCAGTGCGCGCCCGCGCGGCAGCCCGCTGAGCCACAGCCGCAGCAGCAGCACCAGTCCGGCGCCGAGGGTGGCCATGTAGGCGGTGTAGAAGTTGGCGATCCAGGCGAGCGCCACGATCACCACGCCGAGCAGCGGGCGCCGCCCGGTCAGCGCCCACTCGCCGATCAGACAGAGCAGCGGCAGCGCGACGAGGCCGTCCAGCCACATCGGGTTGTAGGAAGCGTCCGCCAGGGACCACCCGCACAGGGCGTAGGCGGCTCCCAGCAGTCCCGCCGCCCACCAGCGGCCCGGGCGCAGGCGGAGCAGCAGCCACGCCATGGCGGCGCCGGCGGCCATGGTCTTCAGTACGGTGACGGCGTAGACGGCGAGGTCGATCTCGTCCCGCGGGAAGAACGCGACCAGCAGGGCGAAGGGGCTGCTGAGGTACGTGCCGAGGTCGGGCAGGAAGCTGGATCCGTACCCCGACTGCCAGTTGACCAGCAGACCGCCGTCGGCGCGTCCGTGCAGCAGGTCCCACAGGTGGGCGTGGAAGGGCACGTACTGGTTGCCCAGGTCGTTGACGGCGCGGGTGCGGGAACCGAAGGGGTAGCTGCCGGCGACGGCGTCGGCGGCGCAGAAGGCGGTCGCGGTGAGCAGCGCGGCCAGCAGGGCGGCGGACTGTCCCGGCCGCCGCCACCAGGGTATGGCGGGCAGGCCCTCGTCCGGGGCGCCGCCGTCGTCCGATCTTCGTCGCACGGCTCCCAGAACGGCCCTCGGCAGGCTTGAACGTTCCATTTTCGGCAGGCTCCCAGGAAGTTCGGGACGGGACGGCGTCTCGTGGGGGGAGAGGGGAGGTCACTCCCCACGCGTTGCTGATTCGCCGACCCGGACGGCAGACTTCCCGATGGTTCCGTTGTCGCCCGGCAGGGGTGCCGCGAATTCGAATGCGCAGCAGTATTCTCCGGCACCCTGTTTCCGTCAGGGAAACTCGAACCGTCCCGTAAATGATCCAGGGGTTAATTGAATTGCCGTCAGGTTTCGGGACGGTGGCCGAGGGCTCGGGGGTGGCTCGCGAGGCCCCGCCGTGGGCTGTCCGGCCCAGGAACCCGGCCCGGAGCGCGCGCCGCAGGTCATGCGGTCTTCCCGTGACCGGCGGACGGCCACTGCCCCGGGGCGGGGCAGTGGCCTTGACCATCCTTCAGGTCACCGGGCACGCCGGCCGACACACGGCACCCCGCGCCACCGCGAGCGGGCCGTCCTGATCGAACGGGCCGGCCGCGGCACCGGCAACCGGCGGCGGTACGAGACGGCCGGCCCGGCCGCCCGGCCGGGGTTCCCGTCACGGCCGCGCGGGGCGGGCCGGCCGAACCGGCCGCGTGGATGCGGGAGTTGGGTCGCGGCGCGGGCGGGCCCCCGGTGCCGGAGGACCGGGGCCCGGAGGTGTCGCCCGATCACCGGCCTGCGGGGCTTCGCGCGCCTGCGGGCGGGAGCGGCGCGACGGTCGCCGACCGGCCGGCGTCGCTCCGGGAGCACCGGGCCGAACCAGCCGCGCGGACGCGGGAGTTGGGCCGACGCGCGGGCGAGCCCCGGTGCCGGAGGACCGGGGCCCGGAGGTGTCGCGGAGCGGGGACCGCGAGACGGGCAGGGGGTGGCCGGCTCGCTCGCCGGCACCGGCCCCGGGCCCGGCCGGGCCACCCGATCGTCTCCCGGGGCTTCGCCGAGATCCACGCGCCGTTCCGCGCGCCCGTGACCGGCGCCGCGGGAGCGCCGGTCGGTGACGCCCGGGCCGCCGACCGCGCTCGGTGGCCGCGAGCCCCGGCTGGAGACGCAGGTCACCATGACCTTCGCCGCCGGCCTCGTTGAGCGTGGGTGCCTACCTCTGCCTGATCCTGAGGAAGGTGACGGAGTTCGCCGGGAAGGTGTAGGTGAACTTCCCCGCCACTCCCGAGAAGGTCGACGTGACCGGGGTGACCGGCGCGTCCGTCTCGGTGTTGACCGCGTCCGGGTCGGCGGCCAGCGTGGTGACGCGGGCCTTGGAGGCGACCTTGGCGCCACCGAGGTCGACGGCCGTGCGGGCCGCCGTGTCCTGGGCGTTGACCACCTTGACGATCAGCTCGCCGGTGCGCTCGTCCTCCGTGACGATCTGGCGGAACGGCTCGGCCGGCTTGTCGTCGGTGAAGCTGCCCCACTCCTTCCCGTCGAGGTAGAGGGTCACCTGACGGCCCCGCACCTTGATGTCGATGTCGTAGGCGCGGCCCGTCTCGATCGAGCCGGCCTTCGACAGCAGGGTCGACTTGCCGCCGTCCGAGGCCTGTTCGACGGCGGACTGGGTGTTGTTCCAGCCGCCCAGGTTCCACCAGTAGTAGTTGCCGGTGTCCTTGACGCCGAAGGCGACGAGGAAGCCCTCCTTGCCGGACTTCTTCGTGGCCTTCACATGCAGGTCGTAGTCCTTCCAGGCGGGGTCGCCCGCCGTGACCAGGGTGTTCTCGGCGGCGGCGTCGGTCTGGACGTACTGCCCGTCCTGGACGGTCCAGCTGCCGGCGCCGGAGTGGGTCCACTGTGCGGCGTCGCCGGAGAAGTCGTCGGTCAGGAGGGTCCTGCCGTCGGCCGACGTCACCTTCACGTCGTCGTACGCCGCGCTGGTCGCCCAGGTCGACAGGCCGACGGCGCCGGTGATGGGCCCGCTGACGGCCGGTGTGCCGGTCGCCGTGGAGGGGACGACGCGGTCGCCGGTGTTGTTCATGAAGAGCTTCTGGACCTCGTAGTTCGCCGAGTTCCAGGACGCGTGGTTGTTGAACCAGATCATGTCCGGGCTCCACTGCACGTAGTCCTCGTTGGCGAGCAGCGGGGCGTAGGAGGCGAGCTTGACGATGTCCGCGTTGCGCTCCAGGCCGGTCATGAAGGCGGCCTCGGACAGGGCGTTCTTCCAGGCGTTGCCCTGGGAGGCGTACTCGCCGAGGAAGACCTTCGGGCCGTTCCTGTCGTAGGAGTCGTAGCGGTCGTTGTTCTGCAGGAACCACTGCGGGCTGTTGTAGTAGTGCTCGTCGACCATCTCGACGCCGGCCTCGCGGTTCAGCTGCCAGGCGGTGTCGAAGGTGGTGCCGGCGTCGTCGGGTCCGGAGTTGGAGACCACGGTGATGTCCGGGTACTCCGCCTCGATCGCGGTGCGGAACTCCTTGAAGCGGTCCATGAACTCCCGGGGCAGGTTCTCCTCGTTGCCGACACCGATGTGGGTGAGGCGGAAGGGCTTCGGGTGGCCCATCTCGGCCCGCTTGGCGCCCCACTCGCTGGTACGGGGGCCGTTGGCGAACTCGATGAGGTCCAGGGTGTCCTGGATGTGCCGCTTCAGCAGGGCGTCGTCGGTGGTGGCCTTGTTCTGGCCGCAGCCGGTGACCAGGGCGGGGACGACGGGCAGCGGCATGGCGCCGATGTCCTCGGCGAAGCGGAAGTACTCGTAGTAGCCGAGGCCGTAGCTCTGGTTGTAGCCCCAGAAGTTGGCGTTGGTGGCGCGCTCCTCGACCGGGCCGATGGTGTCCTTCCACTGGTAGCTGCGTGCGCGCTCCCAGCCGCTCGCCTCGCTGTAGTCCTCCATGGAGCCGGTGTTGACCAGGCAGCCGCCGGGGAAGCGCAGGAAGCCGGGGTCGAGGGCCTCGATCTTCTCGGCGAGGTCCTTGCGCAGGCCGTTGGACTGGTGCTTGTAGGTGTCGCGCGGGAACAGCGACACCATGTCGAGGGCGGCGGGGGCGGTGGTGGCGACGGCGAGCCGGCCGCGGTTGCTGGTGCGGGTCGCCTTGAAGGTGGCGGTGTACTTGCGCCACTCGCCCTTCGCGGCGACCTGGCGGACCTTCGCGAGCGGGCCGGCGGCGTCCCGGAGGGTGACGGTGAGGGTCGTGCCGCTCTCGGCGCGGGCCCACACCGAGAAGTCGTACTTCTTGCCCTTCTCCACCCGGATGCCGGTGTTGTAGCCGGCGTTGGCGACGGAGGAACCGGCGCCCAGGGAGAGGTAGTTGCGGTTGCGCTCGTTGAGGCGGCCCTCGTCGTTCACCACTTCGGCGGTGCCGTCGGCCGTCCAGGAGGTGAGCGGCGTGTACGAGGCGTTGTCGGCGGTGGAGTACTCGAAGGAACGGTTCTGCACGAGCTCGGCGTACAGGCCTCCGTCGGCGGCCCGGTTGATGTCCTCGTAGAAGACGCCGTACATCGTGTCGTCGATCGCGGCGCCCTCTGCGGACGGGTCGACGGTGATCGCGTAGTCGGCGACGGCCTCCGCGTGCGCCGGGGACGGCAGCAGGGCCGAAGCCGTCAGCAGGGCGGTGACGCTGAGACCGAGTCTCCAGCGGGTGCGTGACATGGATACTCCGCGGCTCTCACTAGGCTGTTCGAGATATCGGATGTTGGTCAGCACTTCGAACGGCAAGATAGGGAGGGGATGGAGGCGCGTCAATGGGTCGCGCAGCATCCAGTGGGCCGGACGCGGAAAGCGGGTGGGAATGAGCGAGTTGTGGCCGGTACCGGATGTGCTGGCGTTCCTCGAGGGCCGGTGGCGCACCGAACGCTCGGTGCGGGACCTGGCGAGCGGCGCGGAGGGCCGCTTCGTGGGGACCACGACGTTCGACGCGCTGGCCGGCGGCGGGCTGCTGAGCCGGGAGTCCGGGGCCTTCACCTGGCAGGGCGTGACCCGCCCCGCCGAGCGCACCCTGCGCTACGAACCCGGTGCCGCGCCGGGCACCGCAGACGTGCGCTTCGCGGACGGCCGCCCCTTCCACGGCCTGGACCTGACCTCCGGACGCCATGTGGCCGACCACCCGTGCGCCGCCGACCTCTACCGGGGCGAGTTCACCGTCCGGGACGAGGACCGCTGGCGGACCGTGTGGCGCGTGGGCGGCCCGGCCAAGGACCTGCTGCTCACCACGGACCACCTCCGTGAGAGCCCGGGTCCCCGTCCCCGCGCCTGCGGCCGGTCCTCCCCGGGACTCTAGGCAGGCGTTCCCGGGCCTCGGGGCAGGCGTTCCCGGGTCTCCCGGCACGCACCCTCGGACGGCGCGAGGACGGTGCCGGGCCCCGGGAGTTGTTCGTGGGTCACTCAGGGTGGTTCACGGTTCACCGGCCCAGGCCGAGCACCATCCACTGGTCCGGCTGGTCCAGCGCCGTGAAGCCGAGCTTCTCGTAGACGCCGTGCGCGTCGTGCGTGGCGAGCAGGACGCGCCGCAGCCCGTCCGGCCGCAGGTGCTCGCACACCGCCGCGACCAGCGCCGTACCGAGGCCCTTGCCGCGCACCGCGGGATCGACGTACACGTCGCACAGCCATGCGAAGGTGGCCCGGTCGGTGACCACCCGGGCGTACGCCACCTGCTCCCCGGACGCCTCGTCGTAGACCCCGAAGTTGAGCGAGCTCTCCACCGCCCGGTCCTGCTTCTCGCGGGGCCGTCCGAGCGCCCAGTACGCGTCGGTGGACAGCCAGTGGTGCACGCGTCCGGCGTCGATCCGGTGCGGGTCGGTGGAGAGTTCGTAGCCCTCGGGCAGGCGCGGTGAGTCGGTCATGCCGGGATGCTCGCAGGGCCCGGGGGAGCGCGTCGACCCGTTATCGCCGCGCGTCCGCCCCTTCGCCCCACACCTCCGCGCAGGCCGTACGCAGGCGTCGCACCCCTTCCGCGATCTCCCCGGCGCCCGCGACCGCGGCGAAGCTCAGCCGCAGGTGGGCGGCCGGGGGTTCGGCGCTGAAGTACGGCCGGCCGGGGGTGATGGCGACGCCCGCGCGCAGGGCCGCCGAGGCGAGCCCCGCCTCGTCCGTGCCCTCGGGCAGGCGCGGCCACAGGTGGTAGCCGCCGGAGGGGACGTGGGGCAGGGACAGCTCGGGCAGGTGCAGGCGCAGCGCGGCTGTCATCGCGTCCCGGCGGGCCTTCAGCTCCGCGGAGATGAACCGCAGATGGCGGGGCCAGGCGGGCGAGCCGACGAGTTCCAGCGCCGCCTCCTGAAGGGGCCGGGGCACGAAGAAGGTGTCGACGACCTGGATGGCCCGCAGCCGCTCCAGCACCGGCCCGCGGGCGGCCAGGGCGCTCACCCGGAAGCTGGGCGAGGTCGCCTTGGTCAGCGAGCAGACGTGGACGACGACGCCGTCCGGGTCGTCGGCGGCGAGCGGGGCCGGCAGCGGGCCCGCGTCCTCGTGCACCAGCCGCCGCACGAAGTCGTCCTCGACGACGAAGGCGCCGGCCTCGCGGGCGATGCGCAGCACCTCGCCGCGCCGCTCGGGGGCGAGCACGGCACCGGTCGGGTTCTGGAACAGCGGCTGGCAGACGAAGACCCGGGCGCCGGTCGCCCGGAAGGCGTCGGCGAGCAGGGCCGGCCGCACACCGTCCGCGTCCACGGGGACCGGCACCGGACGCAGGCCCGCCGCACGCGCGATGGCCAGCATGCCGGGGTAGGTCGGAGACTCGACGAGTACGGGGGCGCCGGGCGGGGCGAGGGCGCGCAGGGCCGTGGTCAGCGCGGACTGGCCGCCCGCGGTGATCAGCACCTCCGCCGCCGTGATGGCCCCGCCGATCCCGCGGGCGAACCACTCCCGCAGCTCCGGCAGACCCTCCATCGGCGGCCGGCCCCACGCGCCGGGCCGCCGCCCGGCCCGGGACAGGGCCGCCGCCATCGCCCGCTCCGGCTGCAACGACGGGTGCAGGTAGCCGCCGTTGAACTCCACGACGCCGGGCGGCGGGGCGGCCAGCGAGACCAGGACCCCGGAGGCGTCCACCGAGCGCGGTACGAGGTCGGCGGCGCCGTCGGCGCTGAGCGCGACCTCCTGCCAGGAGGTGTCACCGCAGGGCGCGGCAGGCCGGCGCCGGTGGGCGCGGAAGGCACCGGCGCCGGGCCGGGTGACCACCAGCCCCTCGGCGGCCAGCTGCGCCAGGGCGCGGGAGACGGTCACCGGGCTGACACGGAACCGGTCGACGAGGGCCCGGCTGGACGGGAGCTTTCCACCGGGCGAGTAGCGGTCGAGTTCCCGTCGCAGTTGGTTCGCCAGATCACCGACACTGCTACGCTCTTGCATGAGAGCACAGAGTAGCGCTACCAGCTCGACGGCGATAGCAGTCGGCGGTCCGGACACCTCCTCGGGCGCAAGCTCGTCCGGCACCCTCCAGGCCGCCCTCGGTGTGGTCGCCTTCTCCCTCACCTTCCCCGCCACCGCCTGGGGCCTGGAGGGCTTCGGCCCCTGGTCCCTGATCGCCGTGCGCAGCATCCTGGCCGCGGTGATAGCCGGCGGCTGTCTGCTGATGCTGCGCGTGCCGCTGCCCGAGCGGCGGCACTGGTTCGGGCTCGCGGTGGTGGGCGGCGGCGTCGTCCTCGGTTTCCCGCTGCTGACCACCCTCGCCCTGCAGTCCTCGACCACCGCGCACGCCGCCGTCGTGGTCGGCCTGCTTCCGCTGACCACCGCGCTGCTGTCGGCGCTGCGCGTCGGCACCCGCCCTTCGCGCACCTTCTGGATCGCGGCGCTGGCCGGTGCGGCGGCCGTGCTCGCCTTCACGGTGCAGCAGAGCGGCGGCGCCCTGACCACGGCCGACGCCTACCTCTTCGGGGCGCTGCTGGTGTGCGCGGCCGGCTACACCGAGGGCGGCCGGCTGGCCCGGGTGATGCCGGGCTGGCAGGTCATCGGCTGGGCCCTGGTGCTGTGCCTGCCGCTGACCGTGCCGATGGCCGCGGTGGCCCTGTCGTTCGAGCCGGTGCACCTGACGGCGCACGGCGTGACCGGGCTGCTGTGGGTGGCGGTGGGCTCGCAGTTCCTCGGCCTGGTCGTCTGGTACCGGGGCATGGCGGCCATCGGCATCCCGAAGGCCAGCCAGTTGCAGCTGGCCCAGCCGCTGCTCACACTGGTGTGGTCGGTACTTCTCCTGGGCGAGCACCTGACGGTGGCCGCTCCGCTGACGGCCGCGGCGGTACTGGTCTGCATCGCGGTCACCCAGCGGGCCCGGGGGTAGCGCAGGCCCCAGGCCGCACACAGGTGAGGAGGCCTCACAAGATGCACGCAACCAAGGGCGACCAGCTCATCCAGCACGGACGGGTGGTCGGTGAACACGACAAGGTGGCGGAGATCGTCGAAGTGATGGGCGAGAAGGGCGCTCCCCCGTACCGGGTCCGGTTCGAGGACGGGCACGAGGCCGTGTGCTCACCCGGCCCCGACTCCGAGATCCGGCACAGGGAGATCCAGCTCTAGCCGACGCCCCCGACGTCCGACGCCCGTCCTGGCGGGAGGTGCCGGCCGGCTGCGCGTAGTGGTCGGCACTCACCCGCGCCATCGCGCCACTCCGGTCGCGGGCGACGTCCTTCGCGGCGAAGAAGACGTGCCCGCGCACCTCGGGATACCGCCGCGCCAGCGTGAGGTGCCGGGACAGTTCGGCCGGGTCCTGCCAGGCGGCGGGCTGTGCCGGGTCGCCGGCCTTGTACAGCGCCTCCCCCACGTACAGCTGCGTACGGCTGCCCCTGGCCACCTCCGCCCACCAGGGGAGGAGCTTCGCGTAGTCGGCGGCGGCGAGACCGATGTGCCAGTAGAGCTGCGGCACGATGTAGTCGATCCAGCCCTCCCGCACCCAGGTGCGGGTGTCCGCGTGCAGGTCGTCGTACGTCTGCACACCGGCCCGGGTGTCCGAGCCCTTCGCGTCGGTCGCCGCGTTGCGCCACACCCCGAACGGGCTGACGCCGAAGCGGGCGGCCGGCCGGACCTCCTTGACGCGGGCCGCCGTCTCGCGCACCAGCAGGTCGATGTTGTGCCGTCGCCAGGCGGCCTGGTCGGCGAAGCCGCTGCCGTGGGTGCGGTAGGTCGCCTCGTCGTCGAAGCTCTCGCCCGCCACCGGGTAGGGGTAGAAGTAGTCGTCGAAGTGGACGCCGTCCACGGCGTACTTCTCCACCGCGTCCATCATCGCGTCCTGGACGAAGGCCCGGACCTCGGGAAGCCCCGGGTCGTAGTAGAGCTTGCCGCCGTACGGCACCACCCAGTCGGGGTGCTTGCGCGCGGGATGGGTGGGCACGAGGCGGGCCGGGTCGTCGTGCGTGGCGACGCGGTACGGGTTGAACCAGGCGTGCAGTTCCAGGCCGCGGGCGTGGGCCTCCTTCACGGCCGTGCCCAGCGGGTCCCAGCCCGGGTCCCGGCCCTGGCTGCCGGACAGGTACTGGGACCAGGGCTCGTACGCCGACGGCCACAGCGCGTCGGCCGCCGGCCGCACCTGGAAGATCACCGTGTTGAGGCGGTGCCGGACCGCCGTGTCGAGGTGCTCGACGAGTTCCGCGCGCTGCTCGGCCGCGCGCAGCCCCGCGCGGGTGGGCCAGTCGCGGTTGGCCACCGTGGCCAGCCACATGCCCCGCATCCCGGTGACGGCACGGCGGGCGGGCGGCTGCGCGGCGGGACCCGGCACCGCCGGCGGGGCCTGTGCGCCCGACGGGACCGGCGCCGCCGACGCCCCGGGCGCCATGCTGAACGCCGACAACGCCGCCACCGCGAAGGCACGACGCGAGACACGGCCCATGGGGAGTCCTCCTGAACGCAGTGGATCCGCCCGGTCACGGATCGTGGACGGGGTCCCAGCATGCCCGACCCGGAGGACGGATCCGTGGCCATTCGGGGGTAACGTGCACGATCGGAGCAGACGCCGGGGACCCCGGCGGACCTGCCTGGAGACGTGGAGTCAGCGAAAGGGACGATGTGACCGGCATCTCGGGAGATATCGCACGTGTCGGCGTGGTGGGCTGCGGTCAGATGGGGGCGGGTATCGCCGAGGTGTGCGCCCGCGCCGGTCTGGAGGTGATGGTCGCCGAGACCACCGGCGAGGCCCTGGAGATCGGCCGGACCCGGTTGTACAACTCGCTCGGCAAGGCCGCCGAGCGCGGCAAGATCACCGAGGAGGAGCGGGACGCGACGCAGGCGCGGCTGAGCTTCACCACCGACCTCGGCGAGTTCGCCGACCGTGATCTGGTGATCGAGGCCGTCGTCGAGAACGAGCTGGTCAAGACCGAGATCTTCCAGGTGCTCGACCAGGTCGTGACCCGGCCGGACGCGATCCTGGCCTCCAACACCTCCTCGATCCCGCTGGTGAAGCTGGCGGTCGCCACCTCGCGGCCCGACCACGTCATCGGCATCCACTTCTTCAACCCGGCCCCGGTGCAGCAGCTGGTCGAGCTGATCCCGGCGCTCACCACCTCCGAGGGCACGCTCAGCCGGGCGCAGCTCTTCACCGAGAAGGTGCTCGGCAAGCACTCCATCCGCGCCCAGGACCGTTCCGGCTTCGTGGTCAACGCGCTGCTGATCCCCTACCTGCTCTCCGCGATCCGGATGTTCGAGTCGGGCATCGCCAGCCGCGAGGACATCGACAACGGTATGGAGATGGGCTGCGCCCACCCGATGGGCCCGCTGAAGCTGTCCGACCTGATCGGCCTGGACACGGTCGCCTCGGTCGCGTTCTCGATGTACGAGGAGTACAAGGAGCCGCTGTACGCCGCTCCCCCGCTGCTCCAGCGCATGGTCGACGCGGGCCGGCTCGGCCGCAAGAGCGGATCGGGCTTCTACTCGTACGGCTGATCACGCAGAGCTACGTGTCGCGGGCCCGGTACCTGGCAGGTGCCGGGCCCGCGGCATTCACACGGTGTGTGCGCTCCGTGCTCGCATATGCCCTCCGCACACGCTCCCCACGCGCCCACCAGGCGGGTTGACTCACGATGCACATGCAAGGGATGTGAGACGACTACGGAAAGGAGCGGTTCGTGACCGCCGATCCCGAGCATTCCGTCGCACAGGGAGAACTCGCAGAGTTACGACGCCGGCTGGATGTGGCCTATGCCCGCGTCGAGGGCGGACTGGCCCTGCTCTCCCACCGCACCGAGGAGGCCGCCAAGGAGCTGGAGGACCTGAACGCACGGCTGACCGCCCTGGAGCACGCCCGCTGGCCGCTTCCCTCGCTCGCGGTCGTCACGGCCGTGGGCTCCCTGGTGGTGGCGGTCTGGCAGGCCCTCGGACGCTAGACGCCGCCCCGGCCGGGCGGGGTGTCCTGCCCGAGCCTGAGGTGGTGCAGCAGGAGTAGCGCGGCCGCCATGTTGGCGGCCGGGACCTCCCCGCGGGCGACCATGTCGGGAACGAGCTTGAGGGGGACCCATTCCCGGCGGTCCGACTCGAAGTCGTCCACGGGGTGTCCGACGTACGCGCCCTCGTCGGCCCAGTAGATGTGGTGCCGGGCGTCGGTGAGTCCGTTGGACGGTTCCACGCTCATGAGGTGGCGCAGTGGTCCCGGCCGCCAGCCGGTCTCCTCCTCCAGCTCCCTGGCCGCGGCCGCCGCGACGTCCTCGCCGTCCTCGACGACACCCGCCGCGAGCTCCCAGCCCCAGCTGTCGGTGATGAAGCGGTGCCGCCACAGCAGGAGGACCTCGCTCGCCTCGTTGACGACCGTGGCCACGGCCACGGGGCGCATCCGTATGAGGAAGTGGTCGAGGTGCCGGCCGTCCGGTAGCCCGACGTCGGCGAGATTGACGCTGAACCAACGATTCGAGTACACAGTTTGTTCGTTCTGTTTCGTCCACTGCACGGTTCTGCCACCTTTCCTTGGGTAGGTGGCAATATCGCAGGAGCAGCGGCCCGGCAGCAGGCGCACGACGGCCGCTCACGGCGCAGCGGTGGGCGCAGTGCGTCCCGGGGGAGCGACGTCGTCCGAGCGGAACGTCAGAGCGGTACGCGCAGGGCGCCGTCGATGAGTTCGGCGGCCTCGGACGTGCCCGCGCAGCCGCTGCGCACCAGGTGCTCGCGTACCGCGCGCAGTCTGTCGCGCAGGCGCCGGGACTCCATGCCACGGGCCTGTTCGGCCATCTGCACCGCGGTGGCCGCCGCCTTGTCGGCGTTGCCCCGGCGCAGTTCGATCGTGCTGAGTATGGCGAGCCGGTGTACTCGGCCCCGGTCGTGCGCGGGGTTGTCGACGGCCGCCGCGGCGTGCTCCCCGGCCGCCGCGAGCTCGCCCAGGCTGAGCAGTGCCTCGGCGACCTGCACGTTGACCAGGCCGGGCTGGACGTAGCCGGTCTCGTCGGGTTCGTATCCGCGCCGGATGCGTTCGGCGGCCTGCTCGGCCCGACGGATGCAGGACAGGGCGCTGGTGCCGTCGCCGAGATGGGCGTACGCCTTGGCCTGCATCGCGTACAGGTCGGAGGCGAGCGCCGGGGTGATGTGCCGGCCGGCGGCGCGCAGGGCGGCCTCGGCGAAGGCCACGGCCTGCCGGTTCTCCCGCATGAACAGCGCCTGGTTGACCAGCAGCGCGATGACGTAGGCGCCGAGCCCCCGGTCCCCGCTGGCCTTCGCGAGCCGCAGGGCCTGGTGGAAGTAGCGCTGCGCGAGACCGTGCGCGTCGGAGTCGTACGCGCAGATGCCGGCGACGGCGACCAGGCCGCCGGTGGCCCGGTGCAGCTGGCGGCCGGTGGCGTCCGTGTAGCTGCCGCGCAGCAGCGGGGCGGCCTCGGAGTTGAGGAAGCCGACGATGCGGGCGCGGGTCGCCATGCCGCCGGCCTTGCGGTACATCTGCTCGTAGTGGGCGCGGGCGCAGCGCAGCATCTCCAGGTCGCCCGCGGTGACCCGGTACCGGCCGCCGCGGGAGACGTCCACGTCCTCGGGCGGGTTCTCCCACTCCCACACCGGCATCACGGCGGGCGTCCCGGTGAGCGTGGGGGCGCCGAGAATGTGCGGGCGCTGCTGCTGGTCGGAGCGCCACAGGGCGGTCGCGCGCTCCACGAAGCCGGACAGCGTGCCGGTGTGCGGGGCGGCCGGTTCGCCGGGCACACCGAGGCCGATGTCGTCGAGGGTGACGGGACGCTGCAGTCGGGACGCGAGGACCTCGCAGATCAGGTCGGGCACCTGGCCGCGTGGCCGCTGTCCCTTCAACCACCGTGCGACGGCGGTGTGTTCGTACCTCAGCGCGAGCCCGCGCGCCCGTCCAGCCTGGTTGACGTGCGCGGCCAGTCCCGCGTGCGAGATCCCGGCCTCGTCGAGGATCGCGTCGAGCAGGGTGTTGGGCTGCATGGGTGCCCCCCGGTGACTCGGTGCCGACAGCGTAGTGCGTCGGCCTTCACACGGGGTGTGAACGGAGTGCGCGCATCCGTACCGTGTGCGCGCTGTCGCGGAGAGTTCCCGGGCCGATTGACTGAACTGCCTCGCAAGAGGCCGGCCGGGCCGCCGGCTCCCCCTCGTACAGTGCGGCGGCCCGTATGCACGCCGTCCGCCCGGCCGCCTGCCCGACACTCCGTGGCGGGGCGGACGGCTCCGCCGGCTTCGCGGTGCGACTGACCCCGTTCAGCGTGCGGCTGCGCCGCGTGGCCGCGGGCCCGCTGTGGCCGGCCGCGCCCGCGCGGCGCAGCCGCATGTGTCACAGCCCCGCGCCCCTCCAGGGGCGCGGGGACCTGCGCGACCCGCCACCGACCACCCGCAGCCGCCGACCGGCAGAAGCCCCCCGCCCCTTGGGCGAACCGTCAGCTCCGGAGCACCGCTCCGACGCGCTCGCCCGCAAGGGCAACCGCCGCATCGCGGGCGGCGGACGCCTCGTCGACCGTCAGCGTCCGGTCCCCCGCGCGGAAGCGCAGCGCGTACGCCAGGGACTTGCGCCCCTCGCCGAGCTGCTCGGCGTTGTCGTAGACGTCGAACAGCCGGATGGACTCCAGCAGTTCACCGGCGCCCTCGCGCAGCGCGGCCTCGACCTCCGCCGCCGGCACGAACGCGTCGACGACCAGCGCGACGTCCTGCGTGGCGACCGGGAACGTGGAGATGCCCGGCGCCTGCGGCGTGTCGTCGCCGACGCGCTCCACGGCGTCGAGGTCCAGCTCCGCCGCACAGGTGCGCGCGGGCAGGCCCAGTGCCTTCACGACCCGCGGGTGCAGCTCACCGGCGTGACCGATGACCCGCTCCTCGCCGTCCACGGTGAGGAACAGTTCGGCGCAGCGGCCCGGGTGCCAGGGGCCGTACTGGCCCTTGCGGACGCCCAGTCCGGCGCCGGCCTCGCGGGCGACGGTCCGGGCGGCCTCGACCGCGTCGGCCCAGTCGGCCGGACGGCCCTTGCCCCACCAGCCGGCCTGCTCGCGGGCGCCGGCCAGGACCACGGCGACGTGCCGCGGCTGGTCGGGCAGCGCCGCGTCCAGCGCGGCGAGGTCGTCCTCGCCGGGGCGCCGGTCGACGGGCAGGTCGGCGGCGACGCGCTGCTCGTCGCGCGGGTGGAAGACCAGGCCGGTCTCGAACAGCGCGAGGTCGTGCGAGCCCCGGCCGTCGTTGCGGCGCAGCGCGCCGAGCAGCCCCGGCAGCAGCGTGGTCCGCAGCGCGGGCTCCTCGTCGCTGAGCGGGTTGACCAGCTTGACGACGCGGCGGGCCGGGTCGTCGGCGTCCAGCCCGAGCTGGTCGAAGACCTGCTCGCCGACGAACGGGTAGTTCGGCGCCTCGACGTAGCCGGCACCGGCCAGTGCCCGGCCGACACGGCGGTGCAGCCGCTGCCGGGAGGTCAGGCCGCGGCCCGCCGGGGGCCGGGGCAGCGTGGAGGGCAGGTTCTCGTAGCCCTCCAGGCGGATGACCTCTTCGGCCAGGTCGTTCCGGTCGGTGAGGTCGGGCCGCCAGGACGGGACGGTGACGATCAGCTCGTCCTGCCCGTACACGTCGCAGCCGACCTCCTGGAGGCGGCGTACGACGGTCTCACGGCCGTACTCCACGCCCGCGACCCTGTCCGGGTGACCGGCCGGCATCCTGATGGTGTGCGGTGCGGACGGGGCGCTGATCTCGGTGACGCCGGCCTCGGCGGTGCCGCCCGCGAGCAGCACGAGCAGGTCGACGGTCCGCTGGGCGGCGGCGGCCGCGGCCTGCGGGTCGACGCCGCGCTCGAAACGGCGGGAGGCCTCGGACGACATCTTGTGCCGGCGGGCGGTGCGCGCGATGGCCACCTGGTTGAAGTGGGCGGCCTCGATGACCACGTCGGTCGTCGCGTTCCCCCCGTTCTCGGCGGCACCGTGGTCGGCGATCTCGGTGTTGGCGCCGCCCATGACGCCGGCGAGCCCGATCGGGCCGCGGTCGTCGGTGATGACGAGGTCCTCGGCGTGCAGCTTCCGCTCGGTGCCGTCGAGGGTGATGATCTTCTCGCCCTCCTCGGCCCGGCGCACGCCGATGGTGCCCTGGACCAGGGAGCGGTCGTAGGCGTGCAGCGGCTGGCCGAGCTCCATCATCACGTAGTTGGTGACGTCGACGGCGAGCGAGATCGGGCGCATGCCGACCTTCTGGAGCCGGCGCTGGAGCCAGATCGGGGAGCGGGCCTCGGCGCTGAGGCCGGTGACCGTGCGGGCGGTGAAGCGGTCGCAGCCGGTGGGGTCGGCGATCTTCACCGGGTAGCCGTAGGCGTTCGGACCGGGCACGTCGAGCAGGGCCGGGTCGCGCAGCGGCAGGCCGTAGGCGATGGCGGTCTCGCGGGCGACGCCGCGGATGGACAGGCAGTCGCCGCGGTTGGCGGTCACCGCGATGTCCAGGACCTCGTCGACCAGTTCGAGCAGCTCGATGGCGTCCTTGCCGACCTCGGTCTCCGGCGGCAGCACGATGATGCCGTGCGAGCCGTCGTCGCCCATGCCCAGCTCGTCGCCGGAGCAGATCATGCCGTGGGACGTCTTGCCGTAGGTCTTGCGGGCGCTGATCGAGAAGCCGCCGGGCAGGGTGGCGCCGGGGAGGACCACGACGACCTTGTCGCCGACGGCGAAGTTCCGGGCGCCGCAGACGATCTCCTGGGGCTCACCGGTGCCGTTGGCCTGTCCGACGTCGACGGTGCAGAAGCGGATCGGCTTCTTGAAGCCCTCCAGCTCCTCGATGGTCAGCACCTGGCCGACGACGAGGGGGCCCTTGAGGTCGGCGCCGAGGTGCTCGACGGTCTCGACCTCGAGTCCGGCCGAAATGAGCTTGGCCTGGACGTCGCGGCCGGTCTGCGTGGCCGGCAGGTCGACGTACTCCCGCAGCCAAGAAAGCGGGACCCGCATCAGATCTCCATCCCGAACGGCCGGGTGAAGCGCACGTCACCCTCGACCATGTCTCGCATGTCCTCGACGTTGTGGCGGAACATCAGCATCCGCTCGATGCCGAACCCGAAGGCGAAGCCGCTGTACCTCTCCGGGTCGACGCCGCAGGCGGTGAGCACCCGCGGGTTGACCATGCCGCAGCCGCCCAGCTCGATCCAGCCCTCGCTGGAGCAGGTGCGGCAGGGCCGGTCGGGGTTGCCGACGGACGCGCCCTTGCAGACGTAGCAGAGCATGTCCATCTCGGCGGACGGCTCGGTGAAGGGGAAGAAGTTCGGCCGCAGCCGGGTCTTCATCTCCGCGCCGAACAGCGACTGGACCATGTGGTCCAGGGTGCCCTTGAGGTCGGCCATGGTCAGGCCCTCGTCGATGGCGAGGAGCTCGACCTGGTGGAAGACGGGGGTGTGCGTGGCGTCCAGCTCGTCGGTGCGGTACACGCGGCCGGGGCAGATCACGTAGACCGGCAGCTCGCGGGTGAGCGCGGAGCGGATCTGCACGGGGGAGGTGTGGGTGCGCAGCACGACACCGGACTCGGCGCCGCCCTCGGGGCCGGCCACGAAGAAGGTGTCGGCCTCGCCGCGGGCCGGGTGGTCCGGGCCGATGTTCAGGGCGTCGAAGTTGAACCACTCGGCCTCGGCCTCGGGGCCCTCGGCGACCTCGTAGCCCATGGCCACGAAGACGTCCTCGATGCGCTCGGAGAGCGTGGTGAGGGGGTGGCGGGCGCCGGCCGGTACCCGGTCGTGGGGCAGCGTGACGTCCACGGCCTCCTCGACCAGGACGCGCGCGTCCCGCTCGGCCTCCAGCTCCTCCTGGCGGGCGGCGAGCGCCTTGTTCACGGCGCCGCGGGCCATGCCGACGCGCTTGCCGGCCTCGGCCTTGGCCTGCGGGGGCAGGGCGCCGATCTCGCGGTTGGCCAGCGCCAGCGGCGAGGTGCCGCCGGTGTGGGCGACCTTGGCCTCCTGGAGCGCGTCGAGGGAGCTCGCGGCGGCGAAGGCGGCGAGCGCCTCGTCCCGCCTGCGCTCGATCTCTTCCGGTTTCAACGCCTCGACCTCGACAGGGTCGTACGACTTATTCGGTGCCGACATCTCTTCCCGTGCTTCCGATTGTCCCCCAGCTACCGCTGGGAGGTGCCCCCATGCTGATGGTCCCCGTCACCGGCTCGTGGACGAAGCGTCCCGCTCCGGGCTCTCCGCTCGGGGCGTCTCCGTCTGCGGGACACAAAGGTGCCAAAGGCCGAGTCTAACGGGGTGGAGGAAGGCGCATGCGCCCGTGGGGGTCCCGGACCGTCTCAGGTGAGGTACGCGGGAGCCGCCACGGGCAACGTGAATCGGAACTCGGCGCCGCCGCCCGGGGCGCGGCCGACCGTGATGGTGCCACCGTGGGCCTCGACGATGCCCTTGACGATGTAGAGCCCGAGGCCGGTGCCACCGCGCTTGCTGCCGCGCCAGAAGCGGGTGAAGACGCGGTTCATGGATTCCTCCGGGATGCCCGCCCCTTCGTCGCTCACCGTGACCGACGTGCCGGTGTCCTCCCCTTCGCGGGGCGACGCCGTGGGCGTGACGTCAATAGTGACGGTTCCCTCACCGTGCCGCACGGCGTTTTCCAGCAGGTTGCTCAGTACCTGGTCGACCTTGTCCGGGTCGGCCCACAGGTCGGGCAGGGGCTGGGCGAGGCGGAGCAGGAAGCGGTCGGCCGCCTGGCCGGCGGCGACGTACGCCTGGATGTGGCGGCCGACGGCGGCGCCGATGTCGACGGGCTGGCGGCGCACCTCCAGCCGGCCCGAGTCGATGCGCGAGATGTCCAGCAGTTCGGCGATGAGCCGGGTGACCCGGTCGGCGTCCGCGTCGACGGTCTCCAGCATCAGCCGCTTCTGGTCGTCGGTGAACCTCTCCCACTTGGCCAGCAGGGTGGCCGTGAAGCCCTTGACGGAGGTGAGCGGGGAGCGCAGTTCGTGGGCGACGGTGGCGATCAGCTCGGCGTGGCTGCGTTCGGTGCGGCGGCGGGCCTCGGTGTCGCGCAGGGTGACGACGACGCGGTGGACGGGGCCGAGGCGCCCGGTGCGGACGTAACGGGCGGAGACGAGCACTTCCCGGCCGCCGGGGAGCAGCAGGTTGCGCTCGGGCTGGCCGACGCGGATGGCGAGCCCCCCGTAGGGGTCGGTCAGCTGCCACCAGCGCCGGCCCTCGAGGTCCTCCAGCGGAAGGGCCTTCTCCAGCGGCTGTCCGAGGGCTTCGGCGGCCGGGGTGGCGGTGATCCGGGCGGCGGCCGCGTTGCAGCAGACGACCCGGCCGTGCTCGTCGGCGACGACCAGGCCGTCGGGCAGGTGGTCCGGGTCTATGCCGAGGTCGGCGAGACCGCCGGGTGTGCGGGGCGCGGGCGGACGCGGCGCCTCCCGTGCACCCGGTGCGCTGCTCGTGCCGACGCTCATCCCCGTACCCCACCTCTCAACCGCGCAGGGGCCTTGAGCTGGTCACCCTACTAGCTCTCGGTGACGGAGCGGCACCCTCCGGCGGCGCGCTGTGCACGCGCCGACGCGTAGAGACATACGGCGGCGGCGGTGGCGAGGTTCAGGCTCTCGGCCTTGCCGTGGATCGGGACGCGCAGGACGGCGTCGGCGAGGGCGCGGGTCTCCTCCGGGAGCCCCCAGGCCTCGTTGCCGAAGACCCAGGCGGTGGGTCCGCCCATGGTGCCCGCGTCCAGTTCCGCGTCGAGGTCGTGCTCGCCCGCGCCGTCGGCGGCGAGGACGCGGACCCCGGCGTCCCTCAGGCCGGCGACGGCCCGCTCGACGGGTACGCCGACGGCGACGGGCAGGTGGAACAGGGAGCCCACGGAGGCGCGTACGGCCTTGGGGTTGTACAGGTCGACGGAGGCGTCGGTGAGCACGACGGCTTCGGCGCCGGCGGCGTCGGCACAGCGCAGCACGGTGCCGGCGTTGCCGGGGTCGCGGACGTGGGCGAGGACGGCGACGAGCCCCGGCCGGGCGGCGAGGATCTCCTCGAAGGGGGTGTCCACGAACCGGCACACGCCCACCAGGCCCTGCGGGGTGACGGTGGTGGAGATGTCCTCGATCACCTGCTCGGCGGCGAGGTGGACGCGGGCGCCGGCGTCCCGGGCCGAGCCGATGATGTCGGCGTACCGCTCGGCGGCCTCGACGGTGGCGAACAGTTCGACCAGCGTCTCCCCGTACGCGGCGGCCTCCCGCACGGCCTGCGGCCCCTCGGCCAGGAACAGCCGCTCCTTCCCCCGGAAGTTCCGCTTGCCCAGCCGTCGGGCGGCGGCGACACGGGGGGACCGGGGGGAGATCAGCTCGGGGGCGGCGGGGCGCATCTGCTTCTTCACCTTCACAGTTGTCTCGACGCGGGCTGGAGCGCCTTTCAAGGGCACGGGGCTGCACCATTGTGCAGCTCCGCCGCGTGGGCGCGACCAGCCACAACGATCCCGCGGCCGGAAGACCGGCCAGGCGGCGGCAACCGAAGGACCCGCAGGCTTCGTGCCTGCGGGTCCTTCAGTACGCCGGCTCGAGCCGGCGCGGCGTCACGCGGCCTTCGGCGCGTTGACGTCGCTCGGCAGCGCCTTCTGGGCGACCTCGACGAGCGCGGCGAACGCGTTCGGGTCGTTGACGGCCAGCTCGGCGAGGATCTTGCGGTCGACCTCGACGTTGGCGGCCTTCAGGCCCTGGATGAAGCGGTTGTACGTGATGCCGTTGGCGCGGGCAGCGGCGTTGATGCGCTGGATCCACAGCTGGCGGAAGTCACCCTTGCGCTTCTTGCGGTCGTTGTAGTTGTAGACCAGCGAGTGGGTGACCTGCTCCTTGGCCTTGCGGTACAGGCGCGAACGCTGACCGCGGTAGCCGGAGGCCTGCTCGAGGATCGCCCGGCGCTTCTTGTGGGCGTTGACTGCCCGCTTGACGCGTGCCACTTGTTAACTCCTTGTAGCGGGGCCGCGGTGGTCCTCACGCGGCCCGGGTATCGATGGGGTCCCGGTCCTGCCGTACGGCGCTCAGTGGCGCCCGTACGTCACTTGCCGAGAAGCTTCTTGATCTTCGCGGCGTCGCCCGGGGCCATCTCGGCGTTGCCGGTGAGGCGGCGCGTCACGCGGGACGACTTGTGCTCGAGCAGGTGGCGCTTGCCGGCGCGCTCACGGAGCACCTTGCCGGAGCCGGTGATCTTGAAGCGCTTGCTGGCACCGCTGTGCGACTTGTTCTTCGGCATAGCGCCGTTCTCTCCTCGTCGGTGGCGCTCCGATGCCCGGTCGTGAAACCGGGCACGGTGGAGCGTCGCTTGTATCGGTTACGTCCTGGGGACGGTGTCCCCCGGAGTCACGCCTCGGCGGGAGCCTCGGCCGGGGCCTCGGCGTCCACGTCGTCGGCCTCCGCGGCGTTCTGCGACTTGCCGGGGTTGGCCTTCGCGTCGGCCTTGCGGGCCTCCTGCGCCTGGCGAGCCTCGGCCATCGCCTCGGTCTTCTTCTTGTGCGGACCGAGGACCATGATCATGTTCCGGCCGTCCTGCTTCGGGTTCGACTCCACGAACCCGAGGTCGGCCACGTCCTCCGCGAGACGCTGCAGCAGCCGGTAGCCCAGCTCGGGCCGGGACTGCTCGCGACCACGGAACATGATCGTGATCTTGACCTTGTCGCCCTGCTTGAGGAACCGGACGACGTGACCCTTCTTGGTGTCATAGTCGTGCGGGTCGATCTTCGGCCGGAGCTTCATCTCCTTGATGACCGTGTGCGCCTGGTTCTTGCGCGCCTCACGGGCCTTCATGGCCGACTCGTACTTGAACTTCCCGTAGTCCATGAGCTTGCACACGGGCGGACGGGCGTTCGCCGCGACCTCGACGAGATCGAGGTCGTACTCCTGCGCAAGCTCCAGGGCCTTGGCAAGCGGGACAATCCCGACCTGCTCGCCGCTGGGACCGACAAGTCGCACCTCGGGAACGCGAATCCGGTCGTTGATGCGGGGCTCGGCGCTGATGGATCCTCCTCGGTAGCACCACGCGACGGTCTGGCGGACAGCCGCGTAACGTCTGTGTTCGATAGACCTAACCGCGCCGGCGCAACAAAAATGCCCCGGACGATCACAGGCGGGGCTCCTCGAACTACTACCGGAGCACCGCCGCGATGGACGCGGGGCGCGATTTCGGGCCGGTCTCCGCCGCTGGGACGGGACCGCCTGACCGGTGACCCGCCGTCCGTGGGACGGCCAGGTGGGAGTTCGAAGCCTCCACTTGTGGGCCGGACCCGCTGCCGTGGGGGGCATACGTGTCCGACCGGTCGTTACACAAGGTTAGCAGCTCCGGAACGCGTGCGCTAACCGGTGCCGCCCGCCCCTCCTGCTGTCAAGAGGGCCGGTGCGGGGCCCTATCGTGTGCGGCATGAGTGAGACCCCTGCCGAATCCTCGGCGAATCCCGACTTCGATGCCATGACCCGCGACATCGCCGAGGTCCCCGCGGTCGAGGTGATCGTGACGGTCGCCGTCAACCTGATGAGCGCCGCCGCCGTGAAGCTGGGCCTGACCGAGGGGGGCGAGGCGCACAAGGACCTGGACGAGGCCCGCAAGCTGGTGCACGCGCTGGCCGGTCTGCTCGACGCGACCGCGACCGAGATCAGCTCCTTCCACGCGGCTCCGCTGCGCGACGGCCTGAAGTCGCTCCAGCTGGCCTTCCGCGAGGCGTCGCTCGTTGCGGACGAGCCGGGCCAGGGCCCGGGCGAGAAGTACACCGGCCCGGTCTACGGCTGAGCCGCACCGGATGGAATGAGCTACCCCCGCACGTACAAGGGCTCGCCCGGCGGCGTCGCCCCGGCCGGCAGCAGTGCCAGGTCGAGGCCGCGCTCCAGGCGGGCCCTCAGTGTTTCGTCGGCGGCCAGGCGCTCGGCGACGGCGCGGGCGGCCCGCGCCTGGTCCACCCCGGGGTCCAGGAGCAGCGCCAGGGTGCCGTCCGCCCGGCCCGGCCCGAGGTGCGCCCGGAGCACGGCGGGCTCGGCGGCCACGGCGATGCGCACGGCCTCGGTGACGGCCGGGTCGGCGAGCGGATCGGTCGTCGTGCGGCCCTCGGCCAGCGCCAGCAGCACCTTTCCGGTCAGCTCGAACGGCACCGGTCCGGCCAGGTCCAGTACGACCGTGTCCGCCTTCTCGTGCGCGGCGGCCTGCAACGCCTGGTGCACGGGTACGGCGACGGGGCGGGCCCCGGGGTCCCAGCGGGCGAGCGAGTCGGTGGACGTGAAGGCGGGCAGGGCGGTCCGGCCGCCCGCCTTGAGGGTCGGCACCGCCATGTCGCTGGTCTTCTCGCGGCGCAGCTCCTCCTCGTCGCCCTCTTCGACCTCGCCCAGGACGGCCACGACCGGCACGAGCAGCCGGGCGCCCCGGAGCGCCTCCAGCACGGGTGGGAGGGCGGTCCGGTCCTCGGCCCAGGCGGCGAGCGCCGCGCTCAGCCGGGGGTCGGCGGAGCCGTCGTCGTCGGAGTAGCCGGAGTCGGGAATGTTCTTGTTCGCCACGGTCCCCGACCCTAATCCAGGGTGCGAGCAGCTCGCCGCGGACCCCGCGAGGATGCGAGAAGGGCGCCGGCACGGACAGCGGACGCCTGGCCCTCTCCAGTCCCCGGGATGCCTGTCGGGGGGTGGGCGACGGTCCTCACCGGCCTCTCGGGCATCTCCGAACGGCCTTCGGGGTCCCTGCCGCGGACCGCGGGGCGGGGGCGGCGCCGTATCGTCGTCGGCCTCGGCATCCGTGGGCGGGGAGGCATCGGTGGAGAGGGGCGGACCGGTCGTGGACCGTGACGCGCGGCTGGCCGCGGCCATGGCGTCGGTGACCGTGGCGGACGGCGCGGAGGTGTCGGTGGCGGTGCTCGGCGCCGACTCCGGCGAGAGCGCCTCGTACGGCGCCGGGGTCTTCGACACGGCGAGCATCGTCAAGGTCGACATCCTGGCGGCGCTCCTGCTCCGGGCACAGGACGCGGGGCGTGCGCTGACCGCCGAGGAGAAGGCGTACGCCGTCGCCATGATCGAGGACAGCGACAACGACTCGGCGTCGGCGCTGTGGCGGGCGATCGGGACGGCGGACGGGCTCGACGCCGCGAACGAGCGCCTCGGGCTCACGCGGACCGAGGGCGGTGAGGGCCCGCTGTGGGGACTGACGCAGACCACCGCCGCCGACCGGATCGCCCTGCTGCGGCAGGTGTTCGTGGCGGAGGGCTCCGAGCTGAGCGCGGCCTCCCGGGCGTATGTGCGGAGGCTGATGGGGCGGGTCGCCGACGGTCAGCGGTGGGGTGTGTCGGCGGCGGCCGACGACGGTTGCGGTGGTTCGGCGTGGGCGCTGAAGAACGGCTGGCTGCGGCGCGGCACCACCGGGCTGTGGGTGGTCAACAGCATCGGGCGGGTCACGTCGGGCGGCCACGACCGTCTGGTGGCGGTGGTGTCGAGGGGGCATGCGACCCTGGCGGAGGGGATCTCGCTGACCGAGGCGGCGGCGAAGGCGGCGGTGTCCGTGTGCGCCGGGGCGGGCGGCGCCGCCCGGGATCAGAGGTCGTCGTAGGGTTCGCGGCGGCCCCGCCACAGGATGACGGCCGCGACCACCAGGACGCCGCCCGCGCCGCCGGCCAGCGGCGCCGCCCAGGCCGACGTGTCGTCGTCGGAGGCGGGGGCGTCCGGACCGGAACCGAAGTACGTGTCGCCGTACGCCGCCGCCTTCAGGCCCTCCGGTTCCAGGCGGGCGGCCGCCTCGATGGCGGCGACGGGGTCGACGAAGCCGTAGCCGCGGGAGTCGTCGCGGCCCTCGGCGGGGGCGTTGCGGGCGGTGTCCTCCAGGAGGCTCTTGATCTGGGCCGGGGTGAGGTCCGGGTGGGCCGACCTCACCAGTGCGGCGGCGCCGGAGACGAAGGCGGAGGCGGCGCTGGTGCCCCAGCCCTCGTAGTACTTGTGGTCCGGGTCGGCGATGATCACGTCGACGCCGGGGGCGCTGACCGTGGCGTACCAGCGGCGGGTGGAGAAGGAGGCGCGGGTGCCGTAGCGGTCGACGGCGGTCGCGGCGATCACGCCCGGGTAGGCGGCCGGGTAGGAGATGTGGTCGCCCAGCTCGCCGCCGTTGCCGGCCGAGGCGACGACGACCACGCCCTTCGCCAGGGCGTACTGGATGGCCTCGTCCTCGGCGGGTTCGGGGTGGGCGGAGGCGGAGTCGTCGCCGAGGGAGAGGTTGATGATGTGGGCACCGTGGTCGGCGGCCCAGCGGATGCCCTCGGCCAGGGCGTTGCCGCGGGTCTTGCGGGCCTTGGTGCGGGAGTCGTCGCCGTCCTCCAGGATCACGCGCACCGGCAGGATCTTCGCCTCCGGGGCGATACCCATGACGCCCTCGGCGTTCCCGGGCCCATGGCCGTGACCGGCGATGATCCCGGCCATGGCGGTGCCGTGCCGGGCCCATTCGCGATCGCCCTCGCTCGCGCCGAAGCCGACCAGGTCCTTGCCGGCGAGGACGTTGCCGGCCAGGTCGGGGTGGTCGGCCTCGACACCGGTGTCCAGGACGGCGACGGTGACGCCGGCGCCCTGGGTGGTGCGCCACGCCTCCTGGGTGCGCAGGGCGTCCAGGGCCCACTGCTGGGCGCGGATGCCGTCGGCGTGCGCGGCGGACGCCGGGACGAGGACGAGGGCGGCGGCGAGCAGGAGGCTCAGGGCGCCGCCCGTCCGGCGGGGGCCGAAGGCGTTCACGACGGGTGCTCCGTGGCCGTGCCGACGTTCTTGCGCAGGCCGCGTTCGACGCGGTCGGCGAGGCCCTGCGCCTCGTGGCCGAGGCCGGCCTGGGCGGGGGCCGAGGTGGCGCCGGACTCCATGGCCTCCTCGGCGGGCTCCGGCTCGTCGACGGTGCGGCCGTCGGCCCAGCCGGAGACGGCGTAGACGACGACGGGGGCGTCGGGGAGGACGGAGACGGTCCACGAGGCGCGCTGCCGGGCGCCGAAGCCGGCGGCGACGGTGTCCTTCGCGGCGTACGGCCGCGGCATGAGGTCGGCGCGGCGGCCCAGGCCCTCCTTCTCGAACCGGCCCGCCAGCGAGGTCATGGCGGCGGCGTCGGCGTCGGCGAAGAGCAGCCCGACGGTGGTGACGTGGCTCCGGGTGGCGTCGGTGTAGGTGGCGCGCAGCAGGCGCCGGCAACCGACCGGCTCGAGGACCTTGGCCAGCAGTGGGTCGAAGGCGCCGACGCAGTCGCTGTCCGGGGCGACGGCGACACGCGTCCAGGTGCGGTCGGCACCGCCGGGGCCGGCGCCCTGTCCCTGCACGGTGGGCGGGAACAGCCGGTCGACGGGGACGCTGTGCCACAGTTCCGCGGCCTCGGTGAACGCGCTGCGCGCGCCGCCGTCCCCGGAGTTCCCGGCGAGCCAGCTGCCGGTGACGGCACCGGTGACGAGCCCCGTCCCGAGCACGAGACAGACGGCCGCGGCGACGGCCTGGGGCCGCAGCCGCCCCCCGAGCGGACGCGGCCGGGCGAGCCCGTCGTACCCCTCGGGCTCCGCGAACGACACCCGCGGCCGTCCGCCGCCGGGCACCGTCGGGGCGTTCCAGGACAGGGCGGGGTCGGGGGCACCGGCGAAGCCTTCGGCCGGCTCGGCCACCGGACGCGGCATCTGTTCCCGCTCCGGTGCCGGTGCCGGCTCCGGCTCCGGCGGGATCGGCCGGAGGCGCCTGGTCGTCTCGGACGGGGGCCTGGCGGGGACGGCGGGGCGGTGCGCGGGGGAACCGGCCGGACGCTGCGGCGCCGCCGCCCGCGACGCGTCGCCCTCGGGCGGGGACCCCGCGAGGGCGCCCGTACGCCGTGGCGGGGGCGCGGCGGCGTGGTCCGCCTGTGGTGTGCCGCCGCCCGGGGCGGGGTGGCCGGCGGTCGGCGGGGCGTCGGGGAAGCGTGCGGAGGCGCGCGGTGGCGGGGGCGCCGGGTCGGTGCCGCGGGAGCGGGCGAGCCGTGCACGCGGGTGGGGCGGCCGGCCGTCGCCGGAGCCGCCGTCCTCCGTGGGCGCCCGGCCGTCCGGCGCGTCCGCGAGCCGCCGCACGCCCTGGCCGTGCGCCGGTCCGCCGCCCGTCGCCGGACGGCTGCCCGGAACGGTTCGGTTCTCCTCGGCGGAGGTGGCGTGGGTGTTCGGCCGCGGGGTTTTGGTGAGCCGTCCGGTGGTGGGAGCCGACGTGACCGGGGAGCGTCGGGCCGCTCCGGTCGTGTCGGTGACGGGTGCCGCCGGTGCCTGTGCCGGACGGGGCGGGACGGCCGGGTGGGGCGGCGCGGCAGGAGGAGGCGGCAGGTCCGGACGGACCGGCGTACCGGGGTGCGCGTCGGCGCCGGGCGGCCCGTCGGGGGCGCGACGAGGGGGCGCGTCCGGGCGGGGCGGCGGGGCGGCGTCCGGGACGGTGCCGGAGTGCGGCGCGGTCGAGGGGTGCGGGGGAAGGGGGGCGCGGCGTGCGTCCGTGCTCATGCACCCCCCGTTTCCCTCGAGCCCGGGCCGTTCTCCGACGCGGGCCGGTGATGTGGTCTCCTGCCCCGGCCCGGCGCGGAACGATCCGTCCCGGGCACGCATACCCGCACGGGCCGACCGCCATCCCGGGGCGGATCCGAGGTCCGCCCGCCCGGGCCGTTCCGCCGTGCGTGCGCGTCACTCTACGGCGTGCCCCCGCCCGGCGGGGAACCAGTCCGCGCGCCCGTGGCATTGGCCCGGAACGTCCCCCTACCCTGCGGTAATCCCGTCTGGCAGGCTGCGTTCATGACTGCGCGCGCCGCCGACCGGGCCCGTTACGACCGGGCCACCGCCCACGTGGACGCCCCCGTGGCGATCGTGGACCTGGAGGCCTTCGACGCCAACGCGGACGACCTGGTCCGGCGGGCCGGCGGGAAGCCGATCCGGGTCGCCAGCAAGTCCGTACGCTGCCGGGCCCTGCTCGAACGGGCCCTGGCGAGGGACGGTTTCGCGGGCGTCATGTCGTTCACGCTGGCCGAGTCCCTGTGGCTGGCGCGCTCCGGATTCGAGGACGTCCTCCTCGCCTACCCGTCGGCGGACCGCGCCCGGTACGCGGAGCTGGCCGCCGACCCCGAGCTCGCCTCCGCGGTCACCGTGATGATCGACGACCCGGCGCAGCTGGACCTCATCGACGCGGCGCGCGGCGGCGGCCGGGAAGTCGTGCGGGTCTGCCTGGAGTTGGACACCTCGCTGAGGCTGCTCGGGGGGCGGGTGCGGGTCGGGGCCCGGCGCTCCCCGCTGCACTCCCCCGCCCAGGTCGCCGGCCTGGCCCGCGCGGTGGTCCGCCGGCCGGGGTTCGAGGTCGTCGGCATCATGGCGTACGAGGGCCATGTCGCCGGGGTCGGGGACGCGGTGGCCGGCCGGCCGCTGCGGTCGCGGGCGGTGCGGCTGATGCAGGCCGCCGCCCGCCGGGAACTCGCCGAGCGGCGTGCCGCGGTGGTGCGGGCGGTGCGGGCCGTGGTGCCCGGCCTGGAGTTCGTCAACGGCGGCGGCACGGGCAGCGTGCAGCACACCGCGGCCGAGGACGCGGTCACGGAGATCGCCGCCGGGTCCGGGCTGTACGCGCCTCGGCTCTTCGACAACTTCACCTCGTTCCGGGGCCGTCCGGCGGCGCTGTTCGCACAGCCCGTCGTGCGGCGGCCGGGGGTCGGGGTCGTGACCGTCCTCGGCGGCGGCTACCCGGCCTCCGGAGCGCCCGGCGCCGACCGGCTGCCGGTGCCGTACCTCCCCGAGGGGCTGCGCCACGACTCCCAGGAAGGTGCGGGCGAGGTGCAGACGCCGCTGCTCGGGTCGCCCGCCGACGACCTCCTCATCGGCGACAAGGTGTGGTTCCGGCACGCCAAGGCGGGTGAGCTGTGCGAGCGGTTCGACGCGCTGCACCTGGTGGAGGGGGACGCGGTGACGGCGACGGTGCCGACGTACCGGGGTGAGGGGCACACGTTCCTGTAGCCCGGCCCGGTCAGTGCGACGGGCCGATGCCGCTGCCCACACCGCCGCCGGTGGCCGCGTCGCCGACGGGCCGGATGCCCTTGGTGATCCTGTCCATGCCGTCGAGCGGCGGCCCGTCCTCGCCGGCGTCGAAGACGTAGCGGACGAGGACCGGGGACTCGGTGCCGACGGTGGAGGGGAACACCAGCGACTGCACGTAACCGCCGGGCCCCTCGGCCGTCGTCACCCGCCAGCGCACGTAGTACCCGGCGCGTCCGGCGACCGCGACCGGCCCGGACGCCACCTCCTCGTGGGACTCGATGCCGCCGAAGGGCTTGTTGCCGACCGGGTCGCGGTCGTAGGCGTCGTCGGCCGCGTCCTCGACGTCCTGCTGGGCGATGGCCTGCGGGGAGGACTCGGCGTTCGCCGTGACCGTGCGGGAGATGACGAGACCGTGCCGGCACACGCCGCCGCCGGCGGGGCAGTCGTAGGTGCCGTCCGTGGCCATCATGACGTCGTCCTGGGCGATGTGCTTCGGCCGGACCCAGCCGTCCGGCAGCGGGAAGGTGATGCCGTTGAGCGGGTCCTCGACCACGGCCGGGTCGTCGGCGGAGGGTGCGGAGGGCGCCGGCGACGTGCTCGCCGGCGGAGGGCCGGTGGAAACCGCCGTGGCCGGCGGGTCCTGTGCCCCGGCGTCACCGCCGTCGCCCTCGCCCTCGCCCTCGCCGAGGACGAGAACGCCGGTGACGGCCGCAGCGACCAGCACGGCCGCGGTGGCGACGAGGGCGACGGCCTTCCTCCGCCCGGTGCCACCGTCCGGCCGCCGCTGTGCCGGGCCGTCGCCCGTGACGAACGGCACGGTCGGCGGCCCGCCGGGCTGCGTCCGGTGCGACGGCTGCTGGTGCGGGGGCGCGGGTGCCCCGTACCCGGCGGTCCCGGGTGGACGCCGGTGCTCCGTCCAGGCCGTGCCGTCCCACCAGCGTTCCTGGTGCGGGGCCGACGGATCGTGGTACCAGCCGGGCGGCGGCGTCATGCTCATTGCGGCACTGTAGGACGCCGCTCGCGGCCGGTTACAGCGGTGTGACGTACGCCCCGGAGATGCCGCCGTCCACCAGGAAGTCGGTGGCGTTCACGAAGGAGGAGTCGTCGCTGGCCAGGAACGCGACGGCGGCGGCGATCTCCTCGGCCTCGGCGAACCGTCCGACCGGAATGTGGACGAGGCGGCGTGCGGCCCGCTCCGGGTCCTTGGCGAACAGCTCCTGGAGGAGCGGGGTGTTGACGGGGCCGGGGCAGAGGGCGTTGACGCGGATCCCCTCCCGCGCGAACTGCACGCCCAGTTCACGCGACATGGCGAGGACGCCGCCCTTCGACGCGGTGTACGAGATCTGCGAGGTGGCCGCGCCCATCCTGGCCACGAAGGACGCGGTGTTGATGACGGACCCCCGGCCCTGGCGCCGCATGTAGGGGATGGCGGCCTTGCAGCACAGGTAGACGGAGGTGAGGTTGACCTCCTGGACGCGCTTCCACGCCTCCAGGCCGGTCTCCAGGATGGAGTCGTCGTCCGGCGGCGAGATGCCCGCGTTGTTGAACGCGACGTCGACGCTGCCGTAGGTGTCGTACGCCGTCCTGAACAGCGCCTCCACCTGCTCCGGGTCGGTGACGTCGGCCTTGACGAAGGTGCCGCCGGCCTCCTGCGCCGCCGCCTTGCCGCGGGTCTCGTCCACGTCGCCGCAGACGACGTGCGCCCCCTCGGAGGCGAGCCGGCGTGCGGTGGCGAGGCCGATGCCGCTGCCGGCCCCGGTGACGACGGCGGTGCGGTTCACGAGCCTGCGGCAGACGATGTCTTCGCTCACTGTGCGGGGCCCTCCGTGTTCGGCGTGCTCGGCGAGACGTTGCTGATGAAGACGTTCTTGGTCTCGGTGAAGGCGGTCAGCGCGTCCGGACCGAGTTCACGGCCGAGGCCGGACTGCCCGAACCCGCCGAACGGCGTCCAGTAGCGGACGCTGGCGTGGGAGTTGACGGACAGGTTCCCGGCCCGGACCGCGTTCGACACGCGCAGGGCGCGGCCGACGTCCCGGGTCCACACCGAGCCGGACAGGCCGTAGTCGGTGGCGTTGGCCAGGCGGATCGCGTCGGCCTCGTCCTCGAAGGGCAGGACGACGGCGACGGGCCCGAAGACCTCCTCGACGGCCACGCGCGCGTGCGCGTCGACACCGGTGAGGACCGTGGGCGGGAACCAGAACCCGGGTCCGCCCTCGGGGGCCTTGCCGCGGATGCCGTCGGCGCCGTCGGGGACGTAGGAGCGGACCCGGTCCAGCTGGGCCCGGGAGATCAGCGGGCCCATGTCGGTGCGCTCGTCGGCCGGGTCGCCGACGCGTACGGACTCGACCGCGGGGGCGAGGTGGGCGAGGAAGCGGTCGTACACCGTGCGCTGGACGAGGATGCGGGTGCGGGCGCAGCAGTCCTGCCCGGAGTTGTCGAGGAAGGACATCGGCGTGGCGGCAGCGGCGGCCTCCACGTCCGCGTCGGCGAAGACGATGTTGGGGCTCTTGCCGCCGAGTTCGAGGGTGACGGGCTTGAGGAGGGCGGCGCCCTTGGCCGCCACCTGGCGGCCCACGGCCGTCGACCCGGTGAAGACGATCTTCGCGACGCCCGGGTGCCCGACGAGCGCGTCGCCCGCGACCGGCCCGTGGCCCGGCAGCACCTGGAACAGCCCCTCGGGGAGACCCGCCTCCAGGGCGAGTTCGGCCAGGCGCAGTGCGGTCAGCGGGGTCGTCTCGGCGGGCTTGAGGAGGACCGCGTTGCCCGCCGCCAGCGCCGGCGCGGTGCCCCAGGCGGCGATCGGCATCGGGAAGTTCCAGGGCGCGATGACGCCGACGACGCCGAGCGGTTCGAGGAACGTCACGTCCAGACCGCCGGCGACCGGGATCTGCCGGCCGGTGAGCCGCTCCACGCCCCCGGCGGCGTAGTCGAGCAAATCGCGGACGTTGCCGGCCTCCCAGCGGGCGTTGCCGATGGTGTGCCCGGCCTCGCGGACCTCCAGCCCGGCCAGCTCCTCCAGGTGCCCGTCGACGGCGGTGGCGAAGCGGCGCAGCAGCCGGGCCCGGTCGCCGGGGGCGAGCGCGGCCCAGCCGGTCTGCACCCGCGCGGCCCGGACGACGGCGGCGTCGACGCCGGCCGCGGAGACGGCGGGGACGGTGGCGACGAGCTCTTCGGTGGCGGGGTTCAGTACACGCAGTACGCCGGACGGTTCCGATGACCCGGACATCTGATGCCTCACATGCGTTCGAAGGAGCGGCGCAGCTCCCAGTCCGTGACGGCGGCGTCGTAGGCGTCCAGTTCGACGCGCGCCATGTTGCGGTAGTGGGCGACGACCTCGTCCCCGAAGGCGGCCTTGGCGAGGGTGCTGTTCTCCCAGAGCTCGGCGGCCTCGCGCAGCGTGGTGGGGACGTGCTGGAAACCGGCGGTGTAGGCGTTGCCGGCGCAGGGTTCCGGCAGTTCCAGCCGCTGCTCGACGCCGTGCAGGCCGGCCGCGACCATGCCCGCCACCGCGAGGTACGGGTTGACGTCGCCGCCGGGAAGCCGGTTCTCGAAGCGGAGCGAGCGGCCGTGGCCGACGACGCGCAGGGCGCAGGTGCGGTTGTCGTGGCCCCAGGCGACGGCGGTCGGTGCGAAGGAGTCGGGCTGGAAGCGCTTGTACGAGTTGATGTGCGGGGCGTAGAGGAGGGAGAACGCGCGCAGCGCCACCAGCTGTCCGGCGAGGAAATGCCGCATGACCTCGGACATGCCGCCCTTGTGGCCGCCGGCCATGACGCTGTCGCCGTCGGCGTCCGCGAGGGAGAGGTGGACGTGGCAGGAGTTGCCCTCGCGCTCGTTGTACTTGGCCATGAAGGTGAGGGACATGCCCTCCTGGGCGGCGATCTCCTTGGCGCCGGTCTTGTAGACCGCGTGCTGGTCGCAGGTGACCAGGGCCTCGTCGTAGCGGAAGGCGATCTCGTGCTGGCCGGGGTTGCACTCGCCCTTGGCGGACTCGACGGTGAGTCCGGCTCCGGCCATCTCGTTGCGGATGCGGCGCAGCAGGGGCTCGACGCGGCCGGTGCCGAGCACCGAGTAGTCGATGTTGTACTGGTTGGCCGGGGTCAGGCCGCGGTAGTTCGCGTCCCAGGCCTGTTCGTAGGTGTCCCGGAAGACGATGAACTCCAGCTCGGTGCCGACCTGCGCGGTCCAGCCGTGTTCGGCGAGGCGCTCCAGCTGGCGGCGCAGGATCTGACGGGGTGCGGCGAGCACCGGGGAGCCGTCCTCCCAGGCGAGGTCGGCGACGACCAGCGCGGTGCCCTCGTTCCAGGGCAGTCGGCGCAGGGTGTCCGGGTCGGGGTGCAGGGCGAAGTCGCCGTAGCCGCGGTCCCAGGAGGACATCGCGTATCCGTCGACGGTGTTCATGTCGGCGTCGACGGCGAGGAGGTAGTTGCAGCCCTCGGTGCCGTGCCTCAGGACCTCGTCGAGGAAGAAGCGCGCGGCGAACCGCTTGCCCTGGAGGCGTCCCTGCATGTCGGGGAAGGCCAGGACCACGGTGTCGATCTCACCGCCCGCGACGAGGGCGTGCAGTTCCTCGACCCCGAGCGGGGGTGTGCGGTCTGGCACGGGGAGAGCCTCCTTCCGACCGGGAGCCATAAGGTATGACCGGGAACCATTGCTTGGGAAGGGGGCGCGACCGCATGCCGGAGGAAACCGGCGGGGGCGTGGCGGACCGGCTCGTACCGGTGCTGCGGACGGTGCGGGCCGGCAACGGCTTCGAGGAGGCGCTGGAGCAGATCCTCCAGATCGTCAGGCTGGGGCTGGTGTCCGAGGGCGAGCGGTTGCCCGCCGAGCGGGAGCTGGCGGAGCGGTTGGGGATCAGCCGGGTGACGCTGCGGGAGGTGCTGCGGGTGCTCCAGGACCAGGGACTCGTGGAGGCCCGGCGCGGCCGGTACGGCGGAACGTTCGTGCTGCCCCGCGCGGACGCGGGCGGCCTGGACGAGCTGCGGCGCCGGGTCGCCGGGGTCGACATCGAGGACGTGCTGCGCTTCCGGGAGGTGCTGGAGGTGGGCGCGGCCGGGCTGTGCGCGGCGCACGGGCTGTCCGACGGGCGGGCGGCGCGGTTGCGCGAGGCGCTGGCCGGCACGCGGGACGCACCGCTGGCCGAGTACCGGCGGCTGGACACGATGCTGCACCTCGCCCTCGCGGAGCTCTGCGGCTCACCGGCTCTGGCGACGCAGTACGCGGCCGTCCGGGCCACCCTCAACGACCTGCTGGACTGCATCCCGCTGCTGGTGCGCAACCTGGAGCACTCCCAGCGGCAGCACACCGCGCTCGTGGCGGCCGTGCTCGACGGGGACGCGGACGGAGCGCGGGAGATCGCGCGGGAGCACTGCGCGGGGACGGCGGCGCTGCTGCGCGGGTTCCTGGCGTGACGTTCCGGGCGCGACTGCTTCATGTGTGACTGTCCTGCGTGTGACTGTCCTGCGTGTGCATGTGCTGCGTGTGAATGTGCTGCGTGTGACTGCGCCGCGCGCGAGTCTCCTGCCGCGGCGGCGTCGCGCGGCAAAGGTACGAAGAGAATCCATTACCGAGGAGGTCGGATGGCGGACAGGCCGCTGATCGGCGTCAGTACGTACCTGGAGGCCGGGGCGCGCTGGGGCGTGTGGGAGCTGGAGGCGGCACTGCTGCCGGCCGGGTATCCGCGGCTCGTGCAGCGGGCGGGCGGACTCGCCGCGATGCTTCCGCCGGACGCGCCGGAGCACGCCGCCGCCACCGTCGCCCGCCTCGACGGGCTGGTGATCGCGGGCGGCCCGGACGTGGAGCCGGTCCGCTACGGCGCGGAACCCGGCCCGCGCACGAGCCCGCCCGCCCGGGCCCGGGACACGTGGGAGCTGGCGCTCATCGAGGCGGCCCTGGGCGCGCGCGTGCCGCTGCTGGGCGTCTGCCGGGGCATGCAGTTGCTCAACGTCGCCCTGGGCGGCACCCTCGTCCAGCACATCGAGGGCCACGCCGAGGTGGTGGGCGTGTTCGGCGGCCACCCGGTCAAGCCGGTGCCGGGGACCCTGTACGCCGGTGTCGTGCCCGAGGAGACGTTCGTGCCGGCGTACCACCACCAGGCGGTGGACCGGCTCGGCACGGGACTCGTGGCGTCGGCGCACGCGGCGGACGGCACCGTGGAGGCCCTGGAACTGCCCTCCGCCCCTGGCTGGGTCCTCGGCGTGCAGTGGCACCCGGAGATGGGCGAGGACGTACGGGTGATGCGGGCGCTGGTTCACGCGGCACGGTCGGAACTGTGCCGCCCCGCTCCGGCGATGGCGCACGGCGGGCCGGGGTGAGTCGTCGGGCCCATACCGGCCGGCGCGGTGGCCGAGAGAGCCGAGAGGGCACTGGGCGGTGATCCGCCGGAGGCACACAGGGCCGGGGGCCGCGGCAGCGGGCGCACGCGGGACCACACCCGCGGGCACACCCGCGGACCTCACGCCGCAGCGCACGCGACCGGTCCGGCCCGAACCATCCCCACCCCCACCCCCGCCCCGGGCACCCGCGACCGCGGGACCACTCCCGCACCCGCACCGCACCGCACCCGGCATGCTCACCGAGGGCCCCTCGAGCAGTGTCGGCCCCGGGCCCCCCGCCGGCAGGCCTACGCCCGCGTCAGGGACAGCAGTCGCCGGGCCGGGCCCGTCGGACGGTGTCCCGTGGGCCATACCGCCCGCAGGTCGCGGGCCAGCGCGACGTCCGCCACGGGCACGCTCACCAGGCGCCGGGTGGTGAGCTCCTCGCCGACGGCGAGTTCGCTGAGGACGGAGGGGCCGGCGCCGCTCACGGCCGCCGCCTTCACCGCCGTGGTCGACGACAGCTCGATCAGGGGGCGGGCCAGGCCGCCGAGGGCCGCGTCCAGGACCTGCCGGGTGCCCGAGCCCTTCTCCCGCAGGATCAGCGGGGTCGCCGCCAGCTCCGCCGCCGCGAGCGGGCGACGGCGGCGCGCCCACGGGTGGCCCGGCGCGGTCACGACGATCAGCCGGTCATGGGCTATGACGGCGGAGTCGAGGTTCGCCGGGACGCTCACCCCCTCCACGAAGCCCAGGTCGGCCTCGCCGGACAGCAGGCGGTCCGCGACCGCCGCCGAGTTCCCGGCGAGCAGAGACACCGCCGTGTCCGGCAACTGGGTGCGCAGTGCGACCAGCCAGCCCGGCAGCAGGTACTCGGCGATCGTCATGCTCGCCGCCACCCGCAGCCTCGAGTCCCGCCGGTCCCGCAGTGCCTGCGCGCCCGCGTCGAAGGCCTCGGCCGCCTCCACGATCCGGCGTGCCCAGTCCGTGACCAGCGCACCGGCGTCGGTGAGCCGGGAACCGCGCGGCGAACGGTCCACCAGGGCCACCCCCAGCTGTCGTTCCATCGAGCGGATGCGGCTGCTGGCGGCCGGCTGGGTGATGCCCAGCTCGCGGGCCGCCCCGCCGAGGCTGCCCAGCCGTGCCACGGCCAGCAGCAGCTCCATCGCCCCGAGATCGGGCACCCGGTGCGCCAGCGAGCCCGCCGTGTGCCGCCCCGGTACGTCCGGTCCGCCCTCCGTGCCGCCCGCCCTGCCCGTACCGCCCGCGCTCCTGCTCATAACTCCAGCTTATGTCGTCATAGAGACATGCTCCCTGGTCAGGGACTTCGGCCGCCGAGACCGTGGACCCATGGTCACCGCAGCCCAGCCCCTGTCCCCTCCCGCCGTCCCGGCCCGACGCGTCCCGGCCGTCCGTCATCTCGGGCCGAACTGGTACGCCTGCGTCATGGGGACCGCCGTCGTCGGTACCGCGGGCGCCGCGCTCCCCTGGCACGGGTCCGGGCCGCGCGCCGTCTGCACCGCGGTCTGGGCGCTGTCCGTCGTCCTGCTGGCGGTCCTGCTGGTGGCCCGGTCCCTGCACTGGCTCCACCACCGCGACCAGGCCCGCGCCCATCTCCTCGACCCGGCGGCGGCCCCGTTCTACGGCTGTCTGTCGATGGCCCTGCTGGCCGTCGGGGGCGGCGCCGTGACCGTCGGGCGGGACTGGATCGGCACCTCCGCCGCGGTCGCCCTGGACACCGTGCTGTTCACCGCCGGTACGGTCATCGGGCTCGCGGCGGCGGTCGCCGTGCCGTACCTGATGACCGTGCGGCACCGGATCGAGCCGGGGCAGGCCGGTCCGGTGTGGCTGCTGCCGCTCGTCGCGCCGATGGTGTCGGCGGCCGTCGGGCCGCTGCTGGTCCCGCACCTCCCGCCGGGACAGCCCCGGGAGACGCTGCTGCTCGCCTGTGTCGCGATGTTCGGGGTGAGCCTGCTCGCGACCCTGGTGACACTGCCGGTGATCTTCGGCCGGCTGCTCACCGGCGGCCCGCTGCCGCTCGCGCTCACCCCGTCGCTGTTCCTGGTGCTGGGCCCGCTGGGGCAGTCGACGACCGCCGTGGGGAAGTTCGCGGACGTGGCCCCCGGGGTCGTGCCCGGCCCGTACGCCGAGGGTTTCGCGGTCCTCGCCGTCCTGTACGGCGTGCCCGTCATGGGCTTCGCACTGCTGTGGCTGTGTCTCGCCACCGCGCACGTCGTGCGGGCCGGAAGGGAGGGCATGGGCTTCTCGATGACGTGGTGGTCGTTCACCTTCCCGGTGGGCACCTGTGTCACCGGCGCCGAGGCGCTGGCCCGGCGCACGGGGCTCGCCGTCTACGACGGGCTCACCGTCGTCCTGTACGCCGTCCTCGTCGCCGCCTGGGCCGTCGCCGCCGCGCACACCGCGCGCGGACTGGTCAGCGGCGCGCTGCTCGCAGGGCCGCGCCCAGCACCCGGGGCGCCTCGGCCAGCGACGGCCCGTACCACGTGAGGTACCGCCCGTCGACGAGCGCGCAGGGCAGGCCCGGGAAGGCCTCCGGGCCGTCGTCGGCGGTGAAGCGGTACGGCTCGTCCGGCAGGACCACGACGTCCGGGCGGGCCGCCCGCAGTTCCCCGACCGGGATCCTCGGGTAGCGCTCGGCGTGAGCGGCGTACAGGTGGTCGACGCCGAGGCGGGCCAGTACGTCGCCCGCGAAGGTGTCGCGGCCCAGCACCATCCAGGGCCTGCGCCAGATCGGGACGACGGCCGTGGCACGCGGCTCCGGGGGCGGCGGCAGGGCCGACCAGGCCGCCTCCGCCTCGTCCAGCCACCGGGGCCGGGACGCCGCTCCGCAGGCGGCCAGGACCCGGTCCAGCTCGGTGAGGGCCTGCGGCACGGTGCGGACCTCGGTGACGAGCACCTCGACGCCCGCGGCGCGCAGGGCGTCCAGGTCGGGGGCGCGGTTCTCCTCCTCGTTGGCGACCACCAGGTCGGGGGCGAGGGAGAGGATCCGCCCGGTCCGCGGGTTCTTCGTGCCGCCGACGCGTACGACGTCGAGGCCGGCCGGGTGCGTGCACCAGTCGGTGGCGCCGGCCAGGGCCCCCGGGACCGTACGGGCCACGGCCTCGGTCAGCGACGGCACGAGGGAGACGACCCTCATCGGACCTCCGCCCGGGTCCTCACCGGACTCCCGCCCGGGTCCTCACCGGCGCGGCCCGTCCCGTACCGCCTCGATGTGCTCGGCGACGGCCACCACGATCAGCCGGGTGTCGGGCACCGTGGCCCGCCAGCGGTGCCGCACCCCGCCGGTGAGGTACAGCGTGTCGCCGCGCCCCAGCCGGTAGGCGCGGCCCTCCGCCTCGATCTCCACGGCACCCTCGGTCACGAACATCAACTGGTCGTTGCGGCACTGCAGTTCGCGGCCCGCGTCGTGGTCGCCGGTGAACTCGCTGGCGTGCATCTGGTGGTGTCCGCGCACCAGGGAGCGCACCTTGGGCGCCAGCTGCGGGTCGGGTTCCTCGGCCCGGACCACGTCCACGCTGCACGCGGGGTCGGCGGCGGCGAGCAGCTCCACGGCGGTGGTGCGCAGGGCGTCGGCCACCTTCTCCAGGGAGCTCTGGCTGGGCCGCGCCCGGTCGTTCTCGATCTGGCTCAGGAAGGGCACGGACAGGCCGCTGCGCTCGGCCACGACGGCGAGGGTGAGCTCCAGGGTCCGGCGCCGCCGCCGTACGGCCGCGCCCACCCGGAGGTGCTGATCTTTGTGGTCGCCCATCGCTCCGGCTCCCTCCTTCGCCCGTCGTACCACCGCGGCGCCCCGGTCCGGTCGCCGCACTCCCGATGAGTTCTCGGACGAGACCTCTGATGGGTTCTCTGCACCCTACGCATGTTCGGCAAACCGTTTCACACGGCCGTCACGTCGACGTCACGGTGCGGTGGCCTCGAGCTCACGGTTCTCGCCATCGCGGGGCGTGCCCGTCCGCCGTCCTGACGCCCTACCGGTTCAAGGCGCGGACGGCCCTCCATGTTCCCGTCGGCCGCTGGAGCCCCGGTGGGACCAGGCTCGGGCGGGGGGTTGGCGCTCCGTGGTTGTCCGAATCCCTACCGTGTCCCGGCCGTGGACGGCCCGAGGGGTGGGGGGGGGGGGGGGGCCGGCGGGGGGGGGGGGGGGGCCCCCCCCCCCGGGGGGGGGGGGGGGGGGGGGGGGGCCCGGGGTGGCCCCGGGGGGGGGGGGGGGGTGGCCCCGCTGGGTTTTCCCTACCCCCCCCCGGGCCGGGGCGGGGCCCGCGGGGGGGGGGGGGCCGGGGCGGGGGGGGGGGGGGCCGGCGCCCGCCCCCACCCCTCGGGGCGGTCGGTACGGGGGGGCCGTACCGGTGTCGGGCTACTGCGGGGTCATTCGGCCGACCATGTCCGGGTGCTCCTTCAGCCAGGCCGCCACGGCTGCCTCCTCCTGGCCCTGGCCGCGGTTCTTGATCTCCGCCTCCAGGCTGCCGAGCTCGTCCTCGCTCATGCGGAATTCCTTGATCCACTCGGTGAGCTGCGGGTACTGCTCGGGGAACGCCTTGCTGGAGATGGTGCGGATGGTGTTGCCCTCGCCGAAGGCCTTCTTGGGGTCCTGCAGCTTGGTCAGCTCGTACTCGCTGTACGCCCAGTGCGGCGACCAGAGCGTGACCGCGACCGGCTCCTTCTTGGCCAGGGCTCGCTTGAGCTCGGCCAGCATCGCCGGCGTGGAGCCGTCGACGACCTCGTACTCGTCCTCCAGGCCGTAGCCCGGCATGACCTCGTTCTTGAGCAGCTGCATCTCACCGGTGCCGGGCTCGATGCCGATGATCTTGCCGTCGAAGAGGTCGGCCTTGCCCTTGAGGTCCGCGAGTGACTTGACGTCCTTCACGTACGACGGGACGGCGATCTCCAGCGAGGTCGGCTCGTACCAGGTGCCCAGGTCGGTGAGGCTGTCCTTGTGCTTGTCCCAGTAGTTCTTCTGGGCGTGGGGCAGCCAGGCGTCGAAGTTGAGGTCGAGGTCGCCGGAGGCCAGGCCGGTGTAGACCGGGCCGACGTCCATCTGCTTCAGGTTCAGCTCGTAGCCGCGCTGCTCCAGGACGTTCTTCCACAGGTAGGTGACGGCGACGCACTCGTCCCAGGGGAACCAGGCGATGTCCAGCGGGCGCTTCGCCTCGGCCGGGGTCGCGCCGGCGCCGCCCTGGACCGGGGCGAGCTCGTCGACGAGGCCCGGGTTGGCCTTCAGCCAGGTGCGGACGGCGTCCTGCTGGTTGCCCTTGCCCGCCGTGTTGATCTCGGCCTCGAGGCTGGTGAGCTGCTTCTCGGTCATCGAGAAGTCCTCGAGCCACTTGGCGACGGTGGGGTTGTCGCCGCCGAATCCCTTGCGGGACAGCGTGTGCACGCCGTCGCCCGCGCCCCAGGCGCCCTTGGGATCCTCGAGCTTCTTCAGGTCGAAGTCGTTGTACGCCCAGTGCGGGGACCAGAGCGTGACGACGATCGGTTCCTTCTTGCTCATCGCCCGCTTCAGCTCGGCCAGCATCGCCGGGGTCGAGCTGTCGACGACCTTGTACTCCTTGTCCAGGCCGTACTCCCCCAGGACCTTGCTCTTCAGCAGGGCCATCTCGCCGGCACTGGACTCGATGCCGGTGATCTTCCCGTCGAACAGGCCGGCCTTGCCCTTGAGGTCCGCCAGCGAGTTGACGTCCTCCATGTAGGCGGGGACGGTCAGCTCCAGCGAGGTCTCGTCGTACCAGGAGCCGAGGTCGTCGAGCCGGTCGCCGTACTGCTTCCAGTACTGCTCGTGGGTGGTCGGCAGCCAGGAGTTGGTGACGATGTCGATGTCGCCCTGCGCCAGCGAGGTGTAGAGCGGCCCGGCGTCGAACTGGGTGGCCTCCACCTCGTAGCCGCGCTGTTCGAGGATCTCCTTCCACAGGAAGGTGGAGGCGATGCCCTCGTCCCAGGGGACGTAGCCGAGGCTGACCTTCTCGCCCTGGCCGACGTTCTTGCCGTCGGCGACGCTCTCGGAGTCGTCGGCGCCGCCGAAGACGCCCATGCCGCCGGCGACCAGGCCGAGGATCACGATGCCGATGACGGCGACCTGGGGCTGGGGGCGGTAGGACCAGATCTTCAGGCCCTTGGCGGCGCGGGCCTTGGCGGCGGCGCGGCGGCCCAGCGGCGAGACGTGGGTGCCCAGCGCGCTGGTCATGCGGTCCAGGTAGATCGCCAGGATCACGATGGCGAGTCCGGCCTCGGCGCCGCGGCCGACGTTGAGCTGGCCGATGGACTCCATGACGTCGCCGCCGAGTCCGCCGGTGCCGACCATGCCGGCGATCGCGGCCATGGACAGGCCGAGCATGATGACCTGGTTGACGCCCGCCATCACCGTGGGCAGCGCGAGCGGGAGCTGGACGCGCAGCAGGGTGTTGCGGGGGGTGGTGCCGAAGGCCTCGGCGGCCTCGACCAGTTCCTTGTCGACCTGGCGGATGCCCAGCTCGGTCATGCGGACGCCGGGGGCGAGCGCGAAGATCAGGGTGGCCACGATGCCCGGGGCGGAGCCGGTGCCGAAGAACAGGATCGCCGGGATGAGGTAGATCATCGCGGGCAGCGTCTGCATGAAGTCCAGGACCGGCCGGACGAACGCGCTCACCCGGTCGGAGCGGGCCGCCCAGATGCCCACCGGCACCGAGACGACCAGGGCGATGATCGTGGCGACCAGCAGGAGCGCCAGGGTCACCATCGAGTTCTCCCACAGACCGAGGGACTCGATGAAGGCGAACCCCGCGAAGGAGAGGACACCCGCGAGCGCGCCGCGCAGCCAGAAGGCCACCACGGCGAAGATGCCGGCGAGCAGCAGCGGCTCGGGGGCCTGGAGGACGGCGTTGATGCCGTCGTAGGCGCCGGTGAAGACGCTCTTGAAGAAGGTGAAGAGCCAGGAGACGTTGTCGAGCAGCCAGTCGACGGAGCTGTTGACCCAGTCGCCGAGGGGGATTCTAGGCACGGGACATCACCTTCTCGCCGCCCTTGTCCCGCGGGCTGTCGCAGACGCCGAGGACCGTGTCCTCGTCGTCGCCGAGGAAGCCGACGAGCCGCCGGGCCGGGACGACGCCGACGAGCCGCCGGTCGGTGTCGAGCACCGCCACCGAGTGGGTCACCCGGGCGCTGATCGCGCACAGCTCCGCGAACGTCGTGTCGGGCGTCGCGGTCTCGCAGCCGCAGTCGGCCTCGTCGCCGCGCACCTCCGTCTCCATGACGGAGCCCGCGGTGAGCACGCGGGAGCGGTCGACGTCGCGGGTGAAGGAGGCGACGTAGTCGTTGGCGGGGCGTATCAGGATGTCCTGCGCGGTGCCTATCTGCACGATCCGGCCGTCGCGCATCACGGCGATGCGGTCGCCCAGGCGCATGGCCTCGTTGAGGTCGTGGGTGATGAAGACGATGGTCTTCTTCAGGGTCTTCTGCAGGTCCAGCAGCTGGTCCTGCATGTCCCGGCGGATCAGCGGGTCGAGGGCGCTGAAGGACTCGTCCATCAGCAGCAGGTCGGCGTCCGTGGCGAGCGCGCGGGCCAGGCCGACGCGCTGCTGCATACCGCCGGACAGCTCGTCGGGCCAGGACTTCTCCCAGCCGGCCAGGCCGCACAGGGCGAGCGCCTCGTCGGCGCGGCGTTCGCGCTCGGCGCGGGGCACGCCCTGCACTTCGAGACCGTAGGCGGCGTTGTCCCGGACACTGCGGTGCGGGAACAGCGCGAAGTGCTGGAAGACCATGCTGATCTGCTGGGAGCGGACCTCGCGCAGTCCGCGGTCGCTGAGCTCGGTCAGATCCTGTCCCCCGAAGCGGACGCGCCCGGCGGTCGGTTCCGACAGACCGTTGAGCATGCGCAGGAGCGTGGACTTGCCGGACCCGGACAGGCCCATGACCACGAAGATCTCGCCGGGCTCCACGGTGAAGGACGCGTCGATGACGGCGGCCGTGGTGCCGTCGGCGCGCAGTTCCTCCCGGTCGGCTCCCTGGCGCAGTCGTTCGACTGCCTGGTCCGGTTTTTTGCCGAAGACCTTGTACAGGTTTTCGGCCTCTAGCCTGGCTGACACGCTTACCTCTTGGATCGGGGGCAGGGACAGGGGCGTGAAGACTCGTGACGCAGCTCGGTGGAACGACTCGGTGCGACGACTCGGTGGAACGACTCGTCGAGCGACCCGGTGTTGCGACTCAGCGTTACGAAGACTCGCTAACAGTTGAATGCATCAACCAGCTTCGGCCCGGATGCGCGCCTGCCCTGATCATCCCGACCCAAACACAAGAGTGACCCAGTTCACACACCCTCCACCATCCGTCCATGCGACCTGCGGCATGATGCGAGGCGTGACCGGACGACTGATGCTTCTCGACACCGCCTCCCTCTACTTCCGCGCCTACTTCGGCGTACCGGACTCCGTGAAGGCCCCCGACGGAACGCCGGTGAACGCCGTGCGCGGACTCCTCGACTTCATCGACCGCCTGGTGAAGGACCACCGGCCCGGCCACCTGGTCGCCTGCATGGACGCCGACTGGCGCCCGCAGTGGCGGGTGGAGCTGATCCCCACCTACAAGGCGCACCGCGTCGCCGAGGAGACCCCCGAGGGCCCGGACACCGAGGAGGTGCCCGACACGCTCTCGCCCCAGGTGCCGGTGATCGAGGCCGTCCTCGACGCCCTCGGCATCGCCCGCGTCGGCGTGGCCGGGTACGAGGCGGACGACGTCATCGGCACGTACACGGCGCGGGCGACCGGCCCGGTCGACATCGTCACCGGCGACCGGGACCTCTACCAGCTCGTCGACGACGCCCGTGGGGTGCGCGTGCTCTACCCGGTCAAGGGCGTCGGCACGCTCCACCTCACGGACGAGGCCGCACTGCGCGAGAAGTACGGCGTCGACGGCCGCGGGTACGCCGATCTGGCGCTGCTGCGGGGAGATCCGAGCGACGGCCTGCCGGGCGTGCCGGGCATCGGCGAGAAGACGGCGGCGAAGCTGCTCGCCGAGTTCGGGGACCTGGCCGGGATCGAGGCGGCCGTCGACGACCCGAAGGCGAAGCTCACGCCCTCGCAGCGCAGGCGGCTGACCGAGGCCCGGCCGTATCTCGCGGTCGCCCCGAAGGTCGTCCGGGTCGCCGACGACGTCCCGCTGCCGGACGTCGCCACCGCGCTGCCCCGTACCCCGCGCGACGCGGCGGCACTGGACGCACTGGCGGCCCGCTGGGGCCTGGGCGGATCACTGGAGCGACTGCTCACGACCCTCACCGCCTGAACCGGCCCGGCCGCACAGCACCGGGCGAGCAGTACCCGCCCGGTGCTTCGGCACGCCGACGGGGGGAAGCCGTACCCTGCGCGCGGGGGCCGGGGGGAACCTCCCCTCCATGACGCGACAGGACGGGCGGGGATGCTAACTTAGGTAAACCTAACTCAGGGAGCCCTCACGCAGGGAGCAGGGAGGCCGTCATGGCAGACCGTCCGGGACGCAAGCCGCGCAAGCCGCACAGCGCACAGGTCGTCCGCACCGAGCGGCTGACCCCGCACATGCAGCGTGTGGTGCTCGGCGGCGAGGGTCTCTCCGCATTCTCGGCGGACACCTGCACCGACCACTACGTGAAGCTGCTGTTCCCCGCCGGGGGCGCCACCTATCCCGAGCCCTTCGACATGGAGCGGATCCGCGAGGAGTTCCCGCGCGACCAGTGGCCGGTGACCAGGACGTACACGGTGCGCCACTGGGACGCCGAGCACCGCGAGCTGACGCTGGACTTCGTCATCCACGGCGACGAGGGCCTGGCCGGCCCCTGGGCGAAGCGCGTCCAGCCGGGCGATACCGTCCGCTTCCTGGGCCCCGGCGGCGCCTACGCCCCCGACCCCGCCGCCGACTGGCACCTGCTCGCCGGTGACGAGAGCGCGCTGCCCGCGATCGCCCGGTCCCTGGAGGCACTGCCCGACGGCGCCCGCGCGTTCGCCTTCATCGAGGTCGAGAACGCCCAGGAGGAGCAGAAGATCGATTCCGACGCGGAGGTCGTCTGGCTGCACCGCGGCGGCCGCCCGGTCGGCCAGGCCCTGATCGAGGCCCTCCGCGGCCTGGACTTCCCCGAAGGCCGGGTACACGCCTTCGTGCACGGCGAGGCGGCCTGCGTGAAGGAGCTGCGGCGGCTCCTCCGGGTGGAGCGCGGGATCGCCCGCGAGGACCTCTCCATCTCCGGCTACTGGCGCCTCGGCCACAACGAGGACGGCTGGCAGGCCTCGAAGCAGGAGTGGAACGCACGCATCGAGGCGGAACAGGAGGGCGCCGCCCCCGCCGCGTAGCGCGGCGCGGCCGCCGGCTCGAACGGCGCCCTGCCGCGCCGGACGAGCGGGCCCGGCCCCCGTGTCCGCACGGAGCGTCACGACACCGGGGCCCCTGCGCGGGGCCCGCACCGCTCACCCGGCGTGGGAGCGGGCCGGCGTCCCCGTCCCGCACACGCCCAGCCCGGCACCCGCGCCTCGCCGGGCCCGTCCGTGTGGCGCGCCGCCTCGCTCGTCACGCCCGGTACGGCGCCACCCGTGCCCGGCGTTCCGCCCACACGTGTGCGGTGCGCGCCGCGCGGAGCCGGCCCGCGCCTCAGTCCCCGCGCACGCGGGCGTGCAGGTGCATGTCGTGCCAGCCGTCGGAGTGGAGCAGGGCGCTGCGCTTCGTGCCCTCCAGGGCGAAACCGGTCTTCCCGGCGACCCGGCAGGAGGCCTCGTTGGCGACGGAGTGGGTGAGTTCCAGGCGCTGGAAGCCGATCTCGTCCAGGGCCCAGTGGGCGAGCGCGTTCGTGGCACGGGCGGCGACGCCCCGGCCCCGGGCCGCCGCTGTCGTCCAGTAGGCGACCTCGGCCACCCCGTCGCCGAGCAGCACCTGGCGCAGGGCCACCCGGCCGAGCAGCCGGTCGTCTCCCGCGTCGGCCACGGCCCACTGGACGTCCCGCTCGTCGGCCCAGCCCCGCTGCCACTCGGTGATCCAGCCGCGCACCTCCTCCTCGGAGCCGGCGGCGCGGATGTGCCACTGGTGCATCACCGGGTCCTGGAAGGCCGCGTGCACGGCGGGCGCGTCGTCGGTGCGCCACGGGCGCAGTACCAGCCCGTCGCCGGTGGGGAGTGTGGGCTGCGGGGTGCGGGAGAGGGTGCCCGCGGCAAGGACCGGGCGCGTCAGATAGGGCATGGGCACATCCTGCCGACGGACCGGCCCGCGGCCCAGCGAATTTCCCGGCACCGGTCCCGTCCTCGTACGCTGGCAGGCGATGAGACGCCGCACTCCTCCCCCGCCCTCACCCCTCCCGCAGCGCGACGGCGTCGACGCGGTCCGGGTGCGGCTGCCCGCGGCCGGGGGGCCCTGGTCCACGGTGCGCGAACACCTGACGGAGCGGCTGTCCGGCGCCGGGGCCGGCGTCGTCGACGGCATGTTCGACGCCGGGCTGTTCGTCGGGGCGGACGGGCGGGCGGTGCCGTCGGACGCGCCGTACGAACCCGGGATGTTCGTGTGGTTCCACCGCGAACCGCCCGTCGAGGTGCCGGTGCCCTTCCCCCTGCAGGTCGTGTACCGCGACGAGCACATCGTCGTCGCCGACAAACCGCACTTCCTGGCCACCACCCCGCGCGGCGGCCACGTCACGGAGACCGCGCTCGCCCGGCTCCGCCGGGAGCTGGGCGTCCCCGCGCTCTCCGCCGCGCACCGCCTCGACCGGCTCACCGCCGGACTGGTCCTGTTCACGGTGCGCCCCGAGGAGCGCGGCGCGTACCAGGGTCTGTTCCGCGACCGGCTGGTGCGCAAGGAGTACGAGGCCGTCGCCCCCCACGACCCCGCCCTCGCCCTGCCCCGGACCGTACGCAGCCGGATCCTCAAGGAACGCGGCGTGCTGGCCGCCCGGGAGACCGAGGGCGAGCCGAACGCCGTGAGCCGCGTCGAGCTGATCGGACACCGCCCCGGCCCGGATTCCGGACTGGGCCGGTACCGGCTGGTGCCCGCCACCGGCCAGACCCACCAGCTGCGCGTCCACATGACCGCGCTCGGCGTGCCGATCCTCGGCGACCCCCTCTACCCGGTGGTGACCGCCCCGGTGCCGGCCGGCGACTTCCGGCGCCCGCTGCAACTGCTCGCGCGGGAGCTGGCGTTCACCGATCCGGTCACGGGGCGGGAGCACCGCTTCCGCAGCGGACGGTCCCTCGGCGCCTGGGAGGCGTACGAGGACTGGGCCGGCCGTCAGTAGCCGCGCCACCAGAGCAGGAAGCGCTGCCAGGCACCGCGGGGACGGGCCTGCTCCGGACCCGGTACCTGCTGGGGCTCCGCGGCCGTCACCGGCACGGGCTCCGGCGGGGACGCCGGGACCTGCGGCGCGGGCCGGCTCTCCGGTCGCGGAATGCCGACGTGCCAGGCGGTGCGCTGCGCCGGGGCCGGGGCGTGGCTCGGCTGCTGCCTGATGTCCTGCTGCGCCCTGGGCTCGAACCGCACCGGCAGCTCCACCAGGTGCCGCGACGCGATCGACGACCGCCACCGCAGTTCGTCCTCGTCGCAGTCGAGCTGGACGTCCGGCAGCCGCATCAGCAGCGCGTCGATGCCGGCGTCGGCGATGGCCCGCCCGATGTCCTGGCCGGGGCACTCGTGCGGGCCGCCGCCGAAGGCGAGGTGGGCGCGGTTGCCCTCCATGCTTGCGGTCAGGTCGGGACGGATGCGCGGATCGACGTTGCCCGGTGCGATGCCGAGCAGCAGCCCGTCGCCGGCCCGGATGCGCTGACCGCCCAGTTCCGTCTCCTGCTTGGCGAAGTAGGCGAAGACGCTGCTGAACGGCGGCTCGTCCCACAGGGACTGCTCGACCGCCTCGGGCACGGTCATCTGACCGCCGCTGAGCTGGGCGCGGAAGCCCGGGTCGGTGAGGACCACGCGCAGCACGTTGCTGATGAGGTTGACGGTCGCCTCGTAGGCGGCGATGAGGACCACCCGCAGGTGCTCCCTGACCTCGTCGTCGGTGAGCCCGGCCGGGTGGGTGACGAGGCGGCCGGCGATGTCGTCCTCGGGCTTGGCCCGGCGGGCGGTGGCGAGGCGGCCCAGGGCGTCCATGACGTAGGCGTGGCTGGCGTTGGCCGTCTCGGTGCCCTTGAGCATGTCGCGGGCGGCCTCCACCATCCGGTCGTTGTACTCGTCCGGCATGCCGAGGAGATGGCACATCACGCCCATCGGCAGGTGCTCGGCGAACTGGCTGACGAGGTCGGCGCGGCCCGCCTCGCAGAACCGGTTGACGTGGCGCTGGGTGTACCGCTTGATGTGGCGGCGCAGTTCCCGGTAGTCGATGTCGGCCATGGCACTGGTGACCGCGCCGCGCAGCCGCTTGTGCTCCTCGCCCTCGGCGTGGGAGCAGATGGGCTGCCAGGCGATGTGCGGCATGAGCGGGTGGTCCGGTTTGACCATGCCCTCGTTGAGCGGCGTCCAGATACGGCTGTCTCGGCAGAACTGGGCGGGCGTGCTCACCATGTGCAGGTTCTCGGCGTGCCCGAGGACCACCCACATCGGTACGTCGTCGTGGAGCAGCGCCGGCGCCACCGGACCGTGCTGCTCGCGCAGCTTCTCGTACAACTCGTCCAGGTCGTCCGCCTCGTGCAGCCGGTGCAGTCCGCCCGGTCCGAGACCGTGCGCGGGGCAGCCGGGCGGTGGTTCGAGCAGGGGGTCGCCCGTTCCGGTCAGGGAATGGCGTTCAGGCGTCACAGTGTCGCTCCGCAACAGAAGTGTGGGTCAGGGGGTCGGTCGGCCGCGCCGGGTCAGGTGAGCGCGCCCTTCGAGGCGATGGAGTGCAGGAAGCGCATCAGCGTCATCAGGACGTCCCGGCTGGAGGCCCGGCGCCGCACGTCGCAGTCGAGGATGGGGATCTCCTCGGGCAGGTCGAGCGCGGTCCGCAGCTCCGCGACGGGGTAGCGGGGCGCGTCGGGGAAGGTGTTGACGGCGACCACGAAGGGCACGCCGCGCTCCTCCAGCCGCCCCATGACGTCGAAGCTGACCTCCAGCCGGCGGGTGTCGACGAGTACGACCGCGCCGAGGGCGCCCTCGAACAGGCCGTTCCACAGGAACCAGAAGCGCTCCTGGCCGGGCGTGCCGAAGAGGTACAGCACCAGTTGGTCGGTGATGCTGATGCGGCCGAAGTCCATGGCGACCGTGGTGGCCGTCTTGGAGGCGGAACCGAAGTTGTCGTCGACCCCGATACCGGCCTGGGTCATCGTCTCCTCGGTGGTCAGCGGCCTGATCTCGCTGACCGAGCCGACCATGGTGGTCTTGCCGACTCCGAAGCCGCCCACGATGACGATCTTCACGGCGGCCTCGGCCGTGTGCGGCAGCCGGTCCTCCGTCCGCGGGCCCGGGATCGTGTCAGAGTTTTTGAAGTCCATGCATCACCGCTTCGAGGAGGGTTCGGTCGGCGACCTTCTGGCGGACGATCGGGGCGCGGGCCTGCACCAGTTCCGTCGCCAGCAGGTCGGTGAGCAGTACGGTCACCACACTGAACGGCAGGCCCAGGTAGGCCGACAGCTCGGCTACGGACAGGGGTGCGACGCACAGCCGCAGCAGGGCCGCCTGTTCCGGCGTGGCGGACACCGGCGGGTCGGCGCGGGCCACGATCAGGGTGACCAGGTCGATGTCGGCGCGCTCGCCACCGCCGTCCCCGCCGATGACGAACAGCCGCTCGGGGTTGGGGGTTCCGTCGTCCTTGGAGGGCTGTGCGGCACGGGTCGACGCGGCGGACGGCTCCTGCCCGGGAGATCGCCTCTGGCGCTGGGGAGGCGTCATACGGTCTGCCCGTTGCGCCGGGCCGGACTGGTGAGGTGGGGGCCGATCCGGGCGACCAGGTCGGCCATGCTGAGGCCCATCCGGCCGGGCTCGCAGCGGACGTCGGAGAGCACGGCGAGGTAGGCGTTGGGGCCGGCGGCCATCAGGTAGAAGTAGCCGCCGTTCATCTCGATGAGGACCATCTTCATCGCGCCGTCGCTGGTCGGGATCTCCTGGCTGACGGCGCTCGCCAGGCTCTGCAGGCCCGCGCAGGCCGCGGCGACCCGGTCGGCGGCGTCGGGGTCACCGGAGTAGCGGGCGATGCGCAGGCCGTCGGCGGAGAGCACCACGATCATCTCGATGCCCGGGACGCCGTCGTAGAGGTCCTGGAGCATCCAGTCGAACTTGCCTTGCTGCTCGATCACTTGAGGTTCCCCTCGTCGTCTGCCGGGGCGTGGGCCGGCTCGTTGCTGCTGGACTGCTGGTGGGCCTGGGCGCTGCCCGAGTGCTGCTTGAGGCCCTCCCAGAAGGCGCCGATGAAGTGTCCCGGCGGGAGCCCTTCGTCCTTCTTCGGCCCGGGTTCCGGGTCCGCGGCCACCGGGAAGCCGTTGCGGGCGCGCTCGGCGGCCTGGCGGGCCTCGCGCTCGGCCTCCTCCCGCTCCCAGATCGCCTGTTCGGCGAGGCGCTGGCTGATCGGCATCTTGACCCGGCTGCGGCGCTGCGGGAGTCCGCCCGCCGTCCACTCGGTCACCTCGGGAACGTCGTCCTCCAGCAAGACCGTGTCCGGGATGCGGGGGCTGGTGGGACGGCGCTTCTTGGGCGTGCGCTCGGGTCCGGGGAGGGCGTCCGGGCCCGGGTGGGGGATCGACGCCGCGCCGATGCCGTGGGCGAGCCCGACTCCCGGTTCGGTGGTCATCATCTTGCTGGGCACGATGAGGATGGCCCGGACGCCACCGTACGCGGAGGCCCGCAGCGACACGTCCATGCCGTACTGCGTGCACAGCCGGCCCACCACGGACAGGCCGAGACGCGGGTGGTGGGCGAGGTCCTGCACGTCGGTGCCGCGCTTGGCGTGCTCCAGCAGCCCCTCGATGCGGGCGCGGGACTCCTCGCTGAGGCTGACGCCGGCGTCCTCGATCTCGATGCAGACACCGCTCTGCACCTCGGTCGCGGTGACGTGGACCTTGGCTCCCGGAGGCGAGTAGCGGGTGGCGTTGTCGAGGAGCTCCGCCGCCGCGTGGATGACCGGCTCGACCGCGGTGCCCTTGATGTTGACCTTGGCGATGGAGGCCAGGTTGATCCGGCGGTACTGCAGGATGCGGGACATGGCGCCGCGCAGCACGCTGTAGAGCGCCACCGGCTTGGGCCACTGGCGTCCGGGCCGGCCGCCGCCGATGACGGAGATCGAGTCGGCGAGGCGGCCGATGAGGGCGGTGCCGTGGTCGATGCGCAGGAGGTCGTCGAAGACCTCCGGGTTGCGTCCGTGGTCCTCCTCCATCTCGCGGAGTTCCTTGTTCTGCTGGTGGACGATCGCCTGGACGCGGCGGGCGATGTCGACGAAGGAACGCTCGGCGGATTCCCGCATGGAGTCCTGGTGGTCGACGATGTCGCAGATCATCCGGATCATCCTGCGCTGGGGCTCGCCGAGTTGGGTGTACGAGGGGTCGACCTCGCCGAGTCGGCGCATCACCTCTTCGGGCGTGCTCCCCCGGCGCATGAAGTCCAGGATGTTGGGCAGGACTTCGCCGCCGAGCCAGACCATCTCCTCGTGGTGGCTCGCGGCCCGGCGTTCCAGATACGCGCTGTGACGGGCGTGCTCGTCACGCAGGAGCCGAAGCGCACGGCCGCGGCGGGCCGTTTCGGCCGCCGCGGCGATCACCAGCAGTGTGGCGACTGCACCGCACAGGCCGACGGCGAGCCGGGCCGGTTCCGCCACCACGGCGACGGCGGCCCCGGTGACCGCGGCCATCAGTATCGCCGGCAGCAGCAGGGTGCGCGCGTAGGGAAGTGCGCGGCGACCTGGAGGGGAATCAACACTCACCATGTAGGCCCTCTGGAAAACGAATCGACTGGGATGGGGGAGCTTGCAGCGGGGTGTCTCCGGGAGTTGTCGGGAGCTTCGGCGCATGGGGGAACAAGCGCGCGATTTCACCGCAACTCGGTGCGCTGCGGGCGAGCTTAGTCCGGGGGGATCATCGCCATGTCATATTCAGCAAGCACCTGAAACGGGCACCGGGACTGGAGTACTCTCGAACCCATTTACACGCTCGGAAACCGTTCGAACGCATAAAGTAATGGCGACTGATGGTACGAAAATCACTCACCGTGATGAGGGAAAGCGGCGCAGCCGACACCGCGGAACGCGCAGAGGCCCGGCGGGATGCCGCCGGGCCTCTGAGGTGCGGGGTCTAGCTAGCCCACGGACGAGTAGGCGACCACTCCGCGCAGCAGTTCGTCGACCGCCTTGCGCGCGTTCTTCGGAACCGTCGAGCCCGCGGCGGCCGCGGCTGCCGAGATCTGGCCGAGGACGTCGATGACCTGCTTGCACCAGCGCACGAAGTCACCGGCGGGCATCTCCACCTCGCGCAGCACCTCGTCGAGGCCCTTGCCGGACGCCCACATGTACGCCGCCCAGGCGAAGCCGAGGTCGGGCTCGCGCTGGCCGACGCCCTCGGTCTGGCTGATCCGGAAGTCCTCCTCCAGGGCGTCGAGACGGCCCCAGATGCGGACCGTCTCACCGAGCGCCGCCTTGACCTTGCCCGAGGGCAGCTTCGGCGCCACCGCGTCGTCGGCGGCCCGGGACTCGTAGACCAGCGCGGAGACGCAGGCGGCGAGCTCGGCCGGGGAAAGACCCTCCCAGACGCCCTCGCGCAGGCACTCGCTGGCGAGCAGGTCCAGCTCGCCGTAGAGCCGGGCGAGGCGCTTGCCGTGCTCGGTGACCTCGTCGCCGCGCAGGTAGTCCAGCTCGGTCAGCAGCGCCACGATCCGGTCGAAGGTCCGGGCGATGGTGTTCGTCCGGCCCTCGATCCGGCGCTCCAGCTGGGAGGTGTCGCGCAGCAGCCGGTGGTAGCGCTCTGCCCAGCGGGCGTGGTCCTCGCGGTCGTCGCAGCCGTGGCAGGGGTGGGCTCGGATGTCCTTGCGCAGCCGGGCGATCTCCCGGTCGTCGGCGGCCTGGGAGCGCTTCTTGCGGGCGCGCTCCGGCGGGATGTGCCCGGCCTTGGTGCGCAGCGCGGAGGCGAGGTCGCGGCGGGACTGGGGCGAGCGCGGGTTGAAGGCCTTCGGGATGCGCATCCGCTCCAGCGCCTCGACCGGAACCGGAAAGTCCATCGACGCCAGCCGCTTGACCTGCCGCTCGGCGGTCAGCACCAGCGGGCGGGGCCCGTCGTGGTGCTCGAAGCCGCGGTGGCCGTTGGACCGCCCGGCGGGCAGCCCCGGGTCCAGCACCAGGGCGAGGCCGGCGTACTTGCCCGTCGGCACGTGGATGACGTCGCCCGGCTTCAGCTTCTCCAGCGCCACGGCGGCCTCGGCACGCCGCTGGTTGGCGCCCTGCCGGGCCAGCTCGGTCTCCCGGTCCTTCAGCTCGCGGCGCAGTCGCGCGTACTCCTCGAAGTCTCCGAGGTGGCAGGTCATGGAGGCCTTGTAACCCTCGAGACCCTCCTCGTTGCGCTGCACCTGCCGGGATATCCCGACGACCGACTTGTCCGCCTGGAACTGTGCGAAGGAGGTCTCCAGCAGCTCCCGGGAGCGGTGCCGGCCGAACTGCTCGACCAGGTTGACCGCCATGTTGTACGACGGCTTGAAGCTGGAGCGCAGCGGGTACGTGCGGGTGCCGGCCAGTCCCGCGAGGTGCTCGGGATTCATGCCGCGCTGCCACAGCACGACGGCGTGGCCCTCGACGTCGATGCCGCGCCGGCCGGCCCGGCCGGTGAGCTGGGTGTACTCACCGGGCGTGATGTCGGCGTGCTGCTCGCCGTTCCACTTGACGAGCTTCTCCAGCACCACGGAGCGGGCGGGCATGTTGATGCCGAGGGCCAGGGTCTCGGTCGCGAAGACGGCCTTGACCAGCCCGCGTACGAACAGCTCCTCGACGACCTCCTTGAACGTCGGCAGCATGCCCGCGTGATGGGCGGCGATGCCGCGCTCCAGGCCCTCCAGCCACTCGTAGTAACCGAGGACGTGCAGGTCCTCGGTGGGGATGGAGGCCGTGCGCTCCTCGACCAGGGAACGCACCCTCTCCCGCGCGTTCTCGTCGTTGAGCCTGAGCCCGGCGTACAGGCACTGCTGGACCGCCGCCTCGCAGGCGGCACGGCTGAAGATGAAGGTGATCGCGGGCAGCAGCCCCTCGGCGTCGAGCCGCTCGATGACCTCCGGCCGGCCCGGTGTCCAGACACGGGAGCGCTGTCTGCGCTCGCGCTCCCGGTCGGCCTCCTTCATGGCACGGCCGCGCCTGCGGTCCTGGTAGGACGGACGGCTCGCCTCCAGGCGCGCCATGCGCGTCAGGTCCGGATTGACGGCCCTCCGGTGCCCCTCCCCCTCCTCGAACAGGTCGTACATCCGGCGCCCGGCCAGCACGTGCTGGAACAGCGGCACGGGCCGGTGCTCGGAGACGATCACCTGGGTGTCACCGCGCACGGTGTCGAGCCAGTCGCCGAACTCCTCCGCGTTCGACACGGTCGCCGACAGTGACACCAGGGTCACTGATGCGGGGAGGTGGATGATCACCTCCTCCCACACGGCGCCGCGGAAGCGGTCGGAGAGGTAGTGCACCTCGTCCATGACCACGTGCCCGAGGCCGAGGAGGGTCTGGGAGCCGGCGTAGAGCATGTTCCGCAGGACCTCGGTGGTCATCACGACCACCGGGGCGTCGGAGTTCACGCTGTTGTCGCCGGTGAGCAGGCCCACCTTGTCCGTGCCGTAGCGGCGGCACAGGTCGGCGTACTTCTGGTTCGACAGCGCCTTGATGGGGGTCGTGTAGAAGCACTTCCTGCCCTGCTGGAGGGCGAGGTGGACGGCGAACTCGCCGACGATCGTCTTGCCGGAACCGGTGGGCGCGGCCACCAGCACGCCCTTGCCCGCCTCGAGTGCCTGACAGGCCTCGATCTGGAAGGGGTCGAGGCCGAAGTCGTACATCTCGCGGAAGGAGGCGAGCGCGGTGGCCTGCTCGGCAGCGCGCCGGCGGGCTGCCGCGTACCGCTCGGCCGGTGAGAGATCCTCTGTCATCGTGCTTTCGAGCGTACCCGGCCGCGCTGACAACAGGACGATCATTATCGGGATCGGCCCCGTGAGGGCGTGCGCGGGGCGGCGACGCGTGCCGTCACCGCCCCGTCGTGCCTCAGGTCACGTCGTCGTAGCCGTTGACCCGGTCCTTCGTCGTCTGCTCGGGCAGGGCGCGAGCTGCGGTCACGGGTTCGATCTCGCCGATGTCCTCGGGGGTGAGGTCCAGCTCGGACGCCTCGTCGTCGTCGGGCATCAGTGCCTCCCGGCGGCCCCTGCGGCGGTCGTTCAGCAGGGAGATGCCGACCGCGACGAAGTACAGGACCCAGATCGGTCCGGCCAGCCAGAGCATGGTCAGCGGGTCCGTGCTCGGCGTGGCGATGGCCGAGAACAGCGTGATACCCATGATCATGCCGCGCCACCAGCCGAGCATCCGCTTGCCGGTCAGCGCCCCGGTGAAGTTGAGCATCACCAGCAGCAGCGGCAGCTCGAAGGAGAGGCCGAAGACGACGACCATGCGCGTCACGAGGTCGAGCAGGTCGTCCAGCGGCAGCAGGTTGTCGACTTCGTACGGCGTGAACTCGATCAGCACCTTCGCGGTGGTCGGCAGTACCACGTAGGCGAAGTAGGCGCCGAACAGGAAGAGCGGGGCACCGGTGGCGACGAACGCGTAGGCGTACTTCTTCTCGTTCCGGTGCAGTCCGGGGGCGACGAACGCCCACAGCTGGTAGAGCCAGACCGGCGAGGCGAACACGATACCGGCCATCAGGGACACCTTCAGCGCCAGCGTGAAGGGACCGAGCAGGCCATTGATCGTGATCTGGGCGCACGGGTCCGTGTCGGCCTTCGACTTCGCCAGCTCTTCGAACGACTTCGCGCAGCCGACCGAGTCCAGGACCGGGTCGGTGAAGAAGTTGATGATGTCGTTGTAGAAGAAGGCGGCGGCGATGGTGACGGCGACGATGGCCAGCAGCGCCTTCGCGAGCCGGTTGCGGAGCTCACGAAGGTGCTCCGCGAGGGGCATCCGCCCCTCGGGGTCCCTCTCCTTGTTGCGGGCAGGCTTCAGCAACCCACGTTCCCATCTCGTGCGGCGGGCCGGAGGTCACCGGCCCTGTGTCAGCGCTTGGTCGTGTCCGTCGGCTCGGCGACCGGCCGGGAGCTGGTCACGTCGCCGGGGGCGGCCTGGATGGTGCGCTGCGCCGCGGCCTGCTCGGGGTTGTTGGGCGGGTCGGCGGGAGCGGCGTCGTCGGACTTGCTCTCGCTCTTCATCGCCTTGGCCTCGCTCTTGAGGATGCGCGCCGACTTGCCGAGCGACCGCGCCATGTCCGGAAGCTTCTTCGCGCCGAACAGCAGGATGATGACGACGAGGATGAGAATGATCTCGGGGGCGCCGAGCCTTCCGAACATAAGTCTTTACCTTCTCACCGAGGCGGCTGGGTGGGGGTGCTGTCCGATCGGTCGGACATGCGTCCGATCGATCGTCTTGTGCAGCGATCGTAACGCTCAGGGGTAAACGTGAGGCAATCCCCGTGCGTACTCCCGTCCGCGGCCGGGCCTCGTTTTCCGGGCCGCGACGAGCAGCGTACCTTCAGGGACGTGTGGGGTGACAGGGCGAAGTGCCCCATAACGCAACTCACACGGCTCCGGCGGGTCACGTGCGGAATCCGGCGGCGGCGTTCAGACGGTCACCGTGTGTCCACGGCGCGTGCGGCGCTCGCGGTCGCCCGCTCCAGGTCCTCCGCCGCCCGGCTGATCCGGTCGGCGGAGTCCGTCACCTGCCGGCCCAGGCGCCGCGCCTCCACGAACACCGTCACGGCGCACACCGCGAGAACGACGAGACCCAGGAAACCCACGGCAACCGCAAACATCGGCCAGAACATGGAGCCGAGCCTAGACCGTCCCGCGGACCGGTCCCGTACGCCGGTCCCGGACGCCGCTGCTAGGGGGTGTGCAGCCGAAGGGTCCTGACCCCGCCGCCGGTGAGCAGCTCCACGACCCGCTCCCCCGCCGGCTTGCGGACGGCGGACCCGCACTCGGGACAGGTGAACGAGTAGAACGTCGTACGGCTCGTCGCCCCGATGGCGAGGCGCAGCGCGCTCGCGGCGAGCTCGAAGCGGCCCCGGCAGTCCGGGCAGCCCGCCTTGAACACGACCGGGGACACACGGCGCATGCCGGCGAACGCGGACGCCGCCGTCATACCCGGCGCACCCGGTCCCGCGGACTCGCTCACAGTCCTCGCTCCTGCCTGTCGTGCCGTGCCTCGCCCGGCCCGCCGTGCGCGCCGGCCGCCTCGATGCCGTCGTACGCCGCCAGCGCCTCGCGGGCCGCCTGCCGGGCGCTGCCGGCGAGCTCGGGCGGGGAGACGATCCGGCCGTCGCGCCCGAGCCGCAGCGCCAGCCGCCGCAGGGACGCGGGGTCGGGGGTGCGCAGGGTGATGCGCAGCCCGCCGTCGGGAAGCTCGTCCGCGCTGTCGTGCGGGTAGTACTCGGCGACCCAGCGCCCGCCCGGACCGACCTCCACGACGACCTCCGGGTCCTCGGCGGCGGGCTGCACCAGCCCCTCCGACAGGTCCCGCAGCTCCACCTCGGGCGGCGCGGACGGCTCGTCCAGGATCCGGATCTCGGCGACCCGGTCGAGGCGGAAGGTGCGCCGGGCCTCGGAGCGGCGGCACCAGGCCTCCACGTACGTGTGTCCGACGCTGACCAGGCGGATGGGGTCGATCTCGCGCTCGGTGACCTCGTCGCGGGCCGGTGAGTAGTAGCGGATCCACAGTCGGCGGCGTTCCGAGATGGCCCGGTCGACGTCGGCGAAGACGCCGCCCTCGGACTCGAAGGTGACGGACAGGCGCGAACTGGCGCCCGCGGCCTCGCCCGCCGAGGTCTCCACCTTGGCGGTCGCCCGCAGCAGCGCCTGCCGGTCGCTCTCGCGCAGGCCGGGCAGGGTCGCCACAGCACGGGCGGCGACGAGCAGCGCCGTGGCCTCGTCGGCGGCGAGCCTCAGCGGCTCGGCGGCGTCCGCGCCGAGGGCGGCGGGGTTGTGCCACCAGATGCGCTCGCCGTCGGTGTCGATGTCGAGAAGGTCGCCGCCGCGGAAGCTGGTGCCGCACATGGGCAGCACGTCGAGGTCGGAGACCAGCTCGTCCTCGGTGATGCCGAAGGCGCGCGCGACGTCCTCGACCCGGGCCCCCGGGCGCTCACGCAGATACGTCACCAGGGACAGCATCCGTCGGGTCTGGTCGATGGCGTTCACTGGCCTGACCGGTTTGCCTGCCACAGTGTTGTCCGCTCCCCCTCAGCCCTTGGCCACGGCACGCAGCCGGTCCACCACGTCCGCACGCAACTCCGCGGGCTCCAGCACCACCACGTCCGGCCCGAACTCGACCAGCCAGGCGTCCAGGCCGTGCCCGTACGGAATCTCCAACTCGTCCCAGCCGTCACCGAGTTCCCGGACCGCGGTGGCCTTCGCCCGAAGGGGGTACCCGGCGCCCGCGCGCAGCCGGATCAGCGCGGAACGGTCGGCGGTCTCCCCCGCCCAGCTCGCGACCGTCTCCCGGACGGTGACGACGTCGGGCACGGGGGCGGTGAACCGGGCGCCGCGCGAGCGCACCTTCCCCGTGATCCGGGACAGCCGGAAGACCCGTTCGGCACCGCGGTCGCGGTCGAAGCCGGCCAGGTACCAGTGGCCGCGCCAGCACTCCAGCGCCCACGGTTCGACGTGCCGGGGTTCGGGCTGTGCGGCGTTGGCCTTGCGGTACTCGAAGACGACCGGCCGGCGGTCGCGGCAGGCCAGCATCAGCGGCTCGAAGGCGGCCTCGTGGACGGGGATGCGCGGCTCCAGCGCGCTGTGCGCCTCGTACGGGTCGACGTCCTCGGGCAGTCCCGCCGCGCGCAGCTTCTGCAGCGCGCCGCTGGCGGCACCGGCCAGCCGGGCCTGCTGCCACACCTTGGCGGCGAGCCCGAGCGCGGCGGCCTCCTCGGCGTCCAGGGTGATGGGCGGCAGGCGGTTGCTGTCCCGGCGGGCCAGATAACCGACCTCGCCGTCGAGGCTCTCGACGGTCTCGATGACCAGCCCGAGTTCCCGCAGGTCGTCCTTGTCCCGCTCGAACATGCGGTTGAAGGAGTCGTCGGAGCCCGCCGCTCCCTGGCCGGGCCGGGAGGCCTCGACATACGCCTCGATGGAATCACGCAGCTCACGCTTGCTGAGTGGCCGCCGCGTCCCGAGCAGACACAGCGCCAGGTTCATCAGCCGCTCGGCCTTGGCAATGGCCATCGACGCCCTTCTCCCTATGGTGCTTACGACGGATGACCGTACCGCTCCGCGGCGGCCCGGCAAAAGCCGAGGGCCCATGCCCGGACAGGGATGGGCCCTCGGTGACCGGCTCCGATCGGACTGCGATCAGAATCCGATCCGACTTCGATCAGACGCCGAGCAGGTCGACCACGAAGATCAGCGTCTCGCCCGGCTGGATGGCCGGGGTCGGGCTCTGGTTGCCGTAGGCGAGGTGGGCCGGGACGGTCAGCTGGCGCCGGCCCCCGACCTTCATGCCCTGCACGCCCCGGTCCCAGCCCGCGATGACGCGGCCGCCACCGAGCGGGAAGCGGAACGGCGTACCACGGTTCCAGCTGGCGTCGAACTCCTCGCCCGTGCTGAAGGCCACGCCCACGTAGTGGACGGTCACGGTCTGACCGGCCTGCGCAACCGGGCCGTCGCCCTCCCAGATGTCCTTGATCTCGAGGTCCGCCGGGGGCTCCCCGCCCGGGAAGTCGACCTCGGGCTTGTCGATGCTCACGTGTTCAGCTCCTGCTTGTCTGCGAAAAGGCAACGGCCCAAGTCTTACATTTCCGAGGCGTCACATCTTCGCCAGGATGTCGACGGAGAAGACCAGCGTGGAGTCCTTCCCGATGCCGCTGCCCTCCGGCGGGCTGTCTCCGTAGCCCAGGTCCGGCGGGATGACGATGAGCACACGGCTGCCGACCTTCTTGCCGGTCAGGCCCTGCGACCAGCCCTTGACGACCTGCTCGAGCGAGAATGACGTCAGCTGCTTCCTGCCGTACGTCGAGTCGAACTCCTTGCCACCGTCCCAGACCACGCCCTTGTACTGCACGAGCACGCTGTCCTGGGCGCCGACCTCCGCGCCGTCGCCCTCCAGGACGTACTCCGCGACGAGCTTCTTCGGCGCGTCGGCCTTGGGGACGTCGATGGCGGGCGCCTTGCCGTCGGTGTTGGTGCCGACCTTGGGCAGGGCCGCGTCGTCCTGGGGGACTTCCTTGCCCTGGGCGGAGCTCCTGGCGTTGAACGTGTCCTGCACGTCGACCACGAACACCAGCGTGTCGGAGCCCTCGATGCCCGCCTGCTCGTTGCCCTGCTCGCCGTACCCCCAGGTGGGCGGCACGGAGAACTGGACGCGACTGCCGGTCTTCTTACCGGTGAGGGCGTACCGCCAGCCGTCGATGATGCTGCCCTGGGCGAGCTGGATGACCAGCGGGGCCTTGCGGTCGTAGGAGTTGTCGAAGACCTTCGCGCTCTCCCAGATCTGGCCCAGGTAGTTCACCGACACGAAGTCGTTCTCGGCGACGGCCTTGCCGCCACCGGCGATGACCGTCTTCACCGCGAGGTCCTTGGAGGGCTCGCCACTGCCCTTGGCGACGGTCGGCTTCTCGTCGAACCTCGTTCCCGCGGTGATCGCCGGCAGCGGACCGTCGACGATCTTCGGCGCAGACGGTCCGGACGTGGCCGACGCCTCCGGCGTCGCACTGTCGCCGGCGTCGCCCGAGCCGGAGACCTCGTCACCGCATGCGGCGAGGGTGACCAGTCCGGCTGGGACTGCGATGAGAAGGGAGCGTCGGCGCACGGTGGGGGCCTCGTATCGGTATCGGTCCTGCTTGACGAAGTGCGCGCAACTCTACGGTGTGAGAAGGGCACCGTACGGCTAACGTACGGTGCCCGTGTGGCGTTCCGCCGCTCGTGCGGAAACGCGTGTCTCACCTCGCCCGGCTCACATCCCGGCGATCAGCTTCTCCACCCGGTCGTCCACCGAACGGAAGGGGTCCTTGCACAACACGGTCCGCTGGGCCTGGTCGTTGAGCTTGAGATGGACCCAGTCGACGGTGAAGTCCCGGCGCTGTTCCTGGGCCCGGCGGATGAAGTCGCCACGCAGCCGGGCCCGAGTGGTCTGCGGCGGGACGGACTTGCCCTCGAAGATCTTCAGGTCGTTCGCGACCCGCGCGGCCTGGCCCTTCTTCTCGAGCAGGTAGTACAGGCCGCGACGGCGGTGGATGTCGTGGTAGGCGAGGTCTATCTGCGCGACCCGCGGATGCGACATGGTCATGTTGTGCTTGGCCCGGTACCGCTCCAGGAGCTTGTACTTCATGACCCAGTCGATCTCGGTGTCGATACGGTCGAGGTCCTCGGCCTCGATCGCGTCCAGCGTGCGGCCCCACAGCTCCAGCACGCGCTCGACGGTGCCGGTGCGGATACCGCGGCGCTCGCAGAAGTCCACGGCCTTCTCGTAGTACTCCCGCTGCACCTCCAGCGCGGACGCCTCCCGGCCGCTCGCCAGGCGCACCTTGCGCCGCCCGGTGATGTCGTGACTCACCTCGCGGATCGCCCGGATCGGGTTCTCCAGGGTGAGGTCGCGCATCACCGTGCCCGCCTCGATCATGCGCAGCACCAGGTCGGTGGCGCCGACCTTGAGCAGCATGGTCGTCTCGGACATGTTCGAGTCGCCCACGATGACGTGCAGGCGCCGGTAGCGCTCGGCGTCGGCGTGCGGCTCGTCGCGCGTGTTGATGATGGGCCGGGAACGGGTCGTCGCCGAGGAGACGCCCTCCCAGATGTGCTCGGCCCGCTGGCTGACGCAGTACACGGCGCCACGCGGCGTCTGCAGCACCTTGCCCGCACCGCACAGCAACTGCCTCGTCACCAGGAACGGAATGAGGATGTCCGCGAGCCGGGAGAACTCCCCGTGCCGGGCCACGAGGTAATTCTCGTGGCAGCCGTAGGAGTTGCCCGCGGAGTCGGTGTTGTTCTTGAAGAGGTAGACGTCGCCCGCGATTCCCTCCTCGTGCAGGCGTCGTTCGGCGTCCACCAGGAGTCCTTCGAGAATGCGCTCGCCCGCCTTGTCGTGGGTGACGAGTTCGATCACGTTGTCACATTCGGGTGTGGCGTATTCCGGATGCGATCCCACGTCGAGATAGAGGCGGGCCCCGTTGCGCAGAAAGACATTGCTGCTGCGGCCCCATGACACGACACGGCGGAAGAGGTACCGCGCCACCTCGTCAGGCGACAGGCGGCGCTGTCCCCTGAACGTGCACGTGACGCCGTACTCGTTCTCCAGCCCGAAAATGCGGCGGTCCATGACTGAACATTACGCCTGATGACCCGAACTGAAACGGGGTTCGACGGCACGGTTCGGATCATTTTCCGATGAAGCCGCAACCACCGCCTGCCGGGCGGGAACTGCGAGGACCCGGCCGGTACACGCCAGAACGAGCAGGGACACCACCCCGGCCGCCCCGGGCACGGCGAACCCCCACAACGCCCCGCCGTGCTCCACGACCGGCCCCGCGAGGCCCGTACCCACCGAGGCTCCCACCGTGAACGTCGTCACCAGCCACGAGAACGCCTCCGTCACCGTCCCGCGCGGCGCGTGCAGATCGACCAGGACGAACGCGCAGGCGATGCACGGCGCCAGGAAGACACCCGCGAGCACGGTCAGCAGGACCATGGCGACCGCACCCGGCATCAGCATCAGCGGCAGGTAACACACCGCCAGCAGGGCCACGAGCACCCGCAGCCGCCGCGCGGGCTCACCGGCCCACCGCCGGGCCCCGTACACAGTCCCGCCGATCAGCGCGCCGAGTCCCAGAGCAGCCATCAACCAGCCGTAGACGGCGTCCCCGCCGTGCTCGTCGGCATACGGCACGGAGGCGACGGTGATGGATCCGAGCGCCATCCCGATGAACAGGAAGGCTCCCAGCAGCACCAGCAGCCCGGACGAACGCAGCGCGCCCAGCCAGTGCGCCTCGCGCGGCGCCGACCGCCACGCGCGCGAGGGGGGCGACACCACCACGGACAAAGCCCCCAGCACACCCACCGCGTTCAGCGCCAGCAGGGCCACCAGCGGCGACCAGAGCGCCACGCACACCGTCACGAGCAGCGGCCCGACGGTGAACATGACCTCCTGCGCGATGGCGTCCATGGCGTACGCCGTGTGCACCTGGTCCTCCTTGCGGAGCACACTCGGCCACAGCGCCCGCAGCCCGCCCTCCAGCGGGGGCGTGAACAGACCGGCGGCTCCCACCGCCGCGTACGCGAGCGCGGCCGTCCCGGTGCCCGCGAAGGCGAACAGGGCCATGGCCAGCCCCGACAGCACGGCGGCCGGCAACTGCACCCGCGGCTGCCCGTGCAGGTCCACGAGCCGCCCGAGCACCGGCTGCCCCACGGCGTTGGCGACTCCGTACACGGCGGCCAGCGCTCCCGCGAGGCTGTACGAGCCGCCCTCGGCCCGCACGAACAGCACGATCGCGATCGGCGCGGTGGCGTTGGGCAGCCGCCCCACGAGCGTGCCGACGAGCAACCGGACGGCATGCCGCGCCCGAAGAATGTCCAGGTACCCGGCGACCACGACGCATCCCTTCCGCTGATTCCCCCGCACCGACCGGCAGGCCCGACCACAAGCCCGACCACAAGACCGGCCGACGAGACCGGCCGACAAGACCGTCCGGCGACGTTTTACGTATAACTTCCGCCGTCATACGTACCATGTCGCCTGTTCACGAGTCCAGAAGAAAGCGCAGGCGAACGGTGGCACGAGGCAGCACCCGCCCCACGAGCCGGGACGTCGCCCAGGCCGCCGGCGTCTCCCAGGCCGCGGTCTCGCTGGTCCTCGGCGACAAGTGGCGCGGCCGCGTCTCGGAGCCCACGGCCCAGCGGGTCCGCGAGGCCGCGCACGAACTCGGCTACCGCCCCAACCTCGCCGCCCGCAACCTCCGCCTCGGCCGCACCCGCACGGTGCTGCTGGTCGTCCCCGCCCTGACCACGGAGTTCTTCGCGGAGGTGTACACGGGCGCCGCGCGCGTGGCCGCCCAGCACGGCTTCGGAGTGGTGCTCTACCCCTCCCCCGAGGGCGTCGGCCCGGCCCGGGACCCCTTCGCCTCCGCCCGAGCCGCCCTGGACGGCGTCATCGCCTCCTCCATGGCCGCCGACGCACTCACCGCGATCCGGGGCGACCAGCTCCCCCTGGTCATGCTGGACAGCGACCCGGAGGGCAGTCTCGGCGCCGCGACGGTCAACCTGGACATCGCCGACGGCATCCGCCAGGTCGCGCAGCACCTGCTCTCCCTGGGCCACCGCCGCTTCCTCCACCTCGCGGCGGACGTCCCGTCCTGGACCTTCGAGATCCGCGCCCGCGAACTGTCGGCCAGACTGGCCGCGGTCACCGGCACCGACCTGCGCACCGCCTGCGCCCCCATCTCCATCGAGGGCGCCCTGACCGCCACGGAAGCCGCACTCGCGGCCCCGGGGCCCCGGCCCACGGCACTGGTCTGCGACGACGACAAGCTCGCGGCCGGCGCCTACAAGGCCGCCCGGCGCGCCGGGCTCCGCGTCCCCGACGACCTCTCGATCACCGGCCTCGACGACCTCGGCCTCGCCACGGCCATCGACCCGGAGCTGACGACCGTCCGCCTCGACGCGGAACTCTTCGGCGAACGCGGCATGCGGGCCCTGCTCGCGGTCATGGAGGGGCAGCCGCCCGAGGAGGGCGACATCCCCGTCCACCTGGTCGTACGAAGCTCCACGGCACCCCCGCCGGAAGACTGAACGGCACCGGGGCCCATGGCACCCGGCGCCGCTCGAAGGGTCTCGCGCAGCGGCTGCCCGCTACTCCTCGCCCTCGTCCCCGTCCTCGTCCGGCAGGGACAGGTCTTCGGCTCCCGCTCCCGCGTCCAGCAGCCGCGACAGCTGACCGCCCACGATCCGCTTGAACTTCCGCTTCTGCGGACGCGTACGGTCCAGCACCGCGACCTCGAGCCGCTCCGCCGGAATCTCCCGCTCGCTGCCGTTCGTGTCGCGGGACAGCGCCTGCACCGCCAGCTTCAGCGCCTCGGCCAGCGTCATGCCGTCCCGGTGCCGCTGGTCCAGGTACCCGCTGATCTGCTCCGCGTTGCCCCCGACCGCGACCGAGCCGTGCTCGTCCACGATCGAGCCGTCGTGCGGCAGCCGGTAGATCTGGTCGTTCTCGGGGCTGTCACCGACCTCGGCGACGACCAGCTCCACCTCGTACGGCTTCTCGGCCTGGCTCGAGAAGATCGTGCCCAGCGTCTGGGCGTACACGTTGGCCAGGCCGCGGGCCGTCACGTCGTCACGGTCGTACGTGTAACCGCGCAGGTCGGCGTAGCGCACGCCGCCGATCCGGAGGTTCTCGTACTCGTTGTACTTGCCGGCGGCCGCGAAGCCGATCCGGTCGTAGATCTCACTGAACTTGTGCAGCGCACGGGACGGGTTCTCGCCGACGAACACGATGCCATCGGCGTACTGCAGCACGACCAGGCTGCGGCCACGGGCGATGCCCTTGCGGGCGTACTCCGCCCGGTCCGCCATCGCCTGCTGGGGTGAGACATAGAACGGCGTCGACACCGGTTATCCGTCCCTTTCTGGAGAAGTCACTGAACCACCTGACAACACGAACGCACCCGCTACAGCAGCGCGGCCCGCGGGCCCTCGGGCTGCTCGAGCCGCCGCTCCAGCACCGCGCGCGCGAGCTCCGCGCCCTCGTCGTCGCTCAGCCGGCGGAAACCGTCCTCGGTGATCACAGTGATGATCGGGTAGATCCGGCGCGCGACGTCGGGACCACCGGTCGCCGAGTCGTCGTCCGCCGCGTCGTACAGCGCCTGGACCACGAGCGTCGTGGCCTGCTCCTCGGTCAGGTCCTCACGGAACAGCTTCTTCATCGCGCCGCGGGCGAAGATCGACCCCGACCCGGTGGTCGCGTAGCTGTGCTCCTCGGACCGCCCGCCCGTCACGTCGTACGAGAAGATGCGGCCCCTGCCCCGGTCCACGTCGTACCCGGCGAACAGCGGCACCACGGCCAGCCCCTGCATCGCCATGCCCAGGTTGGACCGGATCATCGTCGACAGGCGGTTCGCCTTGCCCTCCAGGGACAGCTGCGCGCCCTCGACCTTCTCGAAGTGCTCCAGCTCCAGCTGGAACAGCTTCACCATCTCCACGGCCAGACCCGCCGTGCCGGCGATGCCCACCGCCGAGTACTCGTCGGCCGGGAAGACCTTCTCGATGTCCCGCTGGGCGATCATGTTGCCCATGGTGGCCCGCCGGTCACCGGCGAGAACGACACCCCCGGGGAACGTGACCGCCACGATCGTGGTGCCGTGCGGCGCCTCGACGACACCCTGCACCGGGGGCAGCTGCCGGTTGCCCGGGAGCATCTCAGGCTGGTGCTCACCGAGGAAGTCCATGAAGGAGGAGGACCCAGGCGTCAGGAAGGCAGCTGGCAGACGCCCGGTGCTACGAGTGTTGGCTTCCACGCGATTCCCTCCACGTAAGCGGCAGCCCGCCTTATGGCATCGGGCCGATCCTTGAACTGCCCCAGCGCGGCGTTGCAGCTGAAGCACAGTACGCCACGGACCCTACCCGTCTCGTGGCAGTGATCCACATGTGCGGCGGGAGCGGCACGACATATGCAGCAGACGCCGCCCTGATCGGCGATCAACTGATCGCGCTCGGCATCGGTGAGACCGTAACGGCGCTTCAGAGGGCCCGCCCGGCCCTTCTCCGCCCGGCACGCCTTGCAGCTCGTCGAGAGGCCGTCAGAGGCACTCGCCTTGCGGTGCCACTCGCTGTGCGGCTCGGTCTCGCCACAGCTTCGACGGTGTCTGTACCCCTCGGGAGTTTCCACCCTGGGTCGGACATTCTCGCCCTTGGCCAGTTGGCGAGCCCGGTGACACTCCGCCCAACATGTGCGGCAGTAGGCCTGAAGGCGGTCACGGGCGGCTCGGTCGGCGGCGAAGGCCGCCCGCGGTTCGACCTCTCCCCACCGCGAGCAGCGCTTCTCCATCTTCCCCTCCCGCACTCACGAACCCCCAAAGTCGACCTTCATTTCGAAGGCGAAAGCAGCCTACTGGCCACCCTTCTGAACGAAGGAACGCACGAAGTCCTCGGCATTTTCTTCGAGCACATCGTCGATTTCGTCCAGGACGGAGTCCACGTCGTCGTTCAGCTTCTCCTGGCGCTCCTTGAGGTCCTCGGAAGCCTGCGCGTCCTGCGCCTGCTCCTCGACCTCCTCGGTGGAACGTGTGGCCTTCTGCTGGCCGCCGCCGGTGTCCTTGGTCGCCATAACCCTCACCCCGCTCGGTTCGCCCGACACAGTTGCTCGGTCAAGATCAGACCCTACAAGCCGGGTCCGACATCGGCCCCGCGTTTCTCCAACGAACGGGGGCCCTCTCGATGGTTCCCGGACCGGGTGGGTTTCCACCCTGTCCGGCGGTCTCCTCCGTGTACCCGCTCGGCCCGCCTACCCGCCGGCCAGGACCTTGACCAGGTCTTCCGCGGTGCGGCAGCGGTCCAGGAGCTCCTTGACGTGATTACGCGTTCCGCGAAGCGGTTCCAGGGTTGGCACCCGCTGGAGCGAGTCCCGGCCCGGCAGATCGAAGATCACCGAGTCCCAGGAGGCGGCCGCGACGTCGTCCGCGTACTGCTCCAGACAGCGTCCGCGGAAGTACGCGCGTGTGTCCTCCGGCGGCTTCGTACGGGCCCGCTCGACCTCCGTCTCGTCCAGCAGCCGCTTGATGCGGCCCCGGTCCACCAGCCGGTTGTACAGGCCCTTGGCAGGCCGTACGTCGGCGTACTGGAGGTCCACGAGGTGCAGCCGGGCCGCGTCCCAGTCCAGGTCGTCCCGGCGCCGGTAGCCCTCCATGAGCTCCCGCTTGGCGACCCAGTCCAGCTCGCCGGCCAGGCTCATCGGGTCGTTCTCGAGCCGGTTGAGGGTGTCCTCCCAGCGGCCGAGGACGTCCTTGGTCTGGTCGTCGGCGTCCGCGCCGTACCGTTCCTCCACGTACTTGCGGGCCAGCTCGTAGTACTCCATCTGGAGCTGCACCGCGGTGAGCGTGCGCCCACTGCGGAGGGTGACCAGTCGCTTCAGGGACGGGTCGTGCGAGACCTGGTGCAGGGTGCGGACCGGCTGGTCCACGGCCAGGTCGACGGCGATGAACCCGTCCTCGATCATCGAGAGGACCAGGGCCGTCGTGCCCAGCTTCAGATAGGTCGAGATCTCTGACAGGTTGGCGTCGCCGATGATCACGTGCAGTCGCCGGTACTTCTCGGCGTCCGCGTGCGGTTCGTCGCGTGTGTTGATGATGGGGCGCTTCAGCGTGGTCTCCAGGCCCACCTCGACCTCGAAGTAGTCCGCGCGCTGGCTGAGCTGGAAGCCGTGCTCGTGGCCGTCCTGGCCGATGCCGACGCGGCCGGCGCCGGTGAAGACCTGGCGGGAGACGAAGAACGGCGTCAGGTGGCGCACGATGTCCGAGAAGGCGGTCTCCCGCTTCATCAGGTAGTTCTCGTGCGTGCCGTAGGAGGCGCCCTTGTTGTCGGTGTTGTTCTTGTAGAGGTGGATCGGCTGGGCCCCGGGCAGCTGGGCGGCCCGTTCGGCGGCCTCGGCCATGATCCGTTCGCCGGCCTTGTCCCACAGCACCGCGTCCCGCGGGTTGGTGACCTCCGGAGCGCTGTACTCGGGGTGGGCGTGGTCGACGTAGAGCCGTGCTCCGTTGGTGAGGATGACGTTGGCGAGGCCGATGTCCTCGTCGGTGAGCTGGCTGGAGTCGGCGGCCTCGCGGGCGAGGTCGAAGCCTCGCGCGTCCCGCAGCGGGTTCTCCTCCTCGAAGTCCCAGCGGGCCCGGCGGGCCCGGTGCATCGCCGCCGCGTAGGCGTTGACGATCTGGGACGAGGTGAGCATGGCATTGGCGTTCGGGTGGCCGGGGACGGAGATCCCGTACTCCGTCTCGATGCCCATTACTCGCCGTACGGTCATGCGGCCCTCCTTGCCCGGCGGCGCCCGTCGTGGGTGCCGCTCAAGTACCGCTGGCGCTCCGATGCGTGTGCGGTGCCCGTCCCCGCACTGCGCGACTCGGCGGTACGGAAGAGCCTAGAACGCCTTTGCGCTGGTGGGGAGATCATTTGCGGCATTGCCTTGCTCCAGTCGGGGCTCCGGAAAACAGTCGGCTGCGGGTACCCGCTGAGGGCACCCGCAGCCGCCCCGCCTTTTACAGGTATTGACCGGTGTTGGCCACCGTGTCGATGGAGCGTCCGGTGTCGGCACCCTGCTTTCCGGTGACGAGCGTACGGATGTACACGATGCGCTCGCCCTTCTTTCCGGAGATGCGGGCCCAGTCGTCCGGGTTGGTGGTGTTGGGCAGGTCCTCGTTCTCCTTGAACTCGTCCACGCAGGCTTGGAGCAGGTGGGAGACGCGGAGGCCTTTCTGGTTCTTCTCGAGGAAGTCCTTGATCGCCATCTTCTTGGCGCGGCCCACGATGTTCTCGATCATGGCGCCGGAATTGAAGTCCTTGAAGTAAAGGACTTCCTTGTCGCCGTTGGCGTAGGTGACCTCCAGGAAGCGGTTCTCCTCGGATTCGGCGTACATCTGTTCCACCGCCGTCTGGATCATGCTCTGGACGGTGGCCGCCTTGTCCTTCTCGTGCTCCGTGAGGTCGTCCACGTGGAGGGGGAGGCGTTCGGTGAGGTACTTGCCGAAGATGTCCTTGGCCGCCTCGGCGTCCGGCCGCTCGATCTTGATCTTCACGTCGAGCCGGCCGGGCCGGAGGATGGCGGGGTCGATCATGTCCTCGCGGTTGGAGGCGCCGATGACGACCACGTTCTGCAGACCCTCCACGCCGTCGATCTCGGCGAGCAGCTGCGGGACGATGGTGTTCTCCACGTCCGAGCTGACGCCGGAGCCGCGGGTGCGGAAGAGGGACTCCATCTCGTCGAAGAAGACGATGACGGGGGTGCCCTCACTGGCCTTCTCGCGGGCCCGCTGGAAGACGAGGCGGATCTGCCGCTCGGTCTCGCCGACGTACTTGTTGAGGAGTTCGGGGCCCTTGATATTGAGGAAGAAGCTCTTGCCGGCGGCTTGGCCGGTCACCTCGGCGACCTTCTTGGCCAGCGAGTTGGCGACCGCCTTGGCGATGAGCGTCTTGCCGCATCCGGGGGGCCCGTAGAGCAGGACGCCCTTGGGCGGACGCAGCTCGTGCTCCCGGAACAGGTCGGGGTAGAGGTAGGGGAGCTCGACCGCGTCGCGGATGGCCTCGATCTGTCCGCCGAGGCCGCCGATCTGCTCGTAGCCGATGTCGGGGACCTCTTCGAGGACGAGTTCCTCGACCTCGCTCTTGGGAACGACCTCGTAGACGTAGCCGGAGCGGGGTTCGAGCAGGAGGGCGTCGCCGGGGCGGATGTTGATGCCGCGCAGCGGCTCGGCGAGCCGTACCACCCTCTCCTCGTCGGTGTGCCCGAGCACCAGGGCCCGTTCGCCGTCCTCCAGGATCTCCTTGAGGGTGACGATGTCGCCGACGCTCTCGTACTCCATGGCCTCGACCACGTTGAGTGCTTCGTTGAGCATCACTTCCTGGCCGCGTCGGAGCTCGTCGAGCTCGACGCTCGGGCTGACGTTCACCCGGAGTTTGCGGCCGCCGGTGAAGATGTCGGCGGTGCCGTCCTCGTTGGCCTGCAGGAAGACGCCGAAGCCGGCCGGGGGCTGGGCCAGCCGGTCGACCTCCTCCTTGAGGGCCACGATCTGGTCGCGGGCCTCGCGCAGTGTGCCGGCGAGCCGCTCGTTCTGGGCGGACACGCCGGCCAGGTTGGTCTGCAGCTCGACAATCCGCTCTTCGAGAATCCTCGTGTGCCGCGGAGATTCGGCGAGCTTGCGTCGCAGGACGGCGATCTCCTGCTCAAGGTAGGCCACCTGCCCGGCCGGGTCGTCGGACCCGCGTCCCGGGCGGATGCCGCGGTTCATGTCGTCGTCGTGGGCTGCCACGGTCCTCACCTCCTCCAAGGGGAGCTGGACGCTTCCAGACCCTACCTGGGTGGGTGTCGATTGAAACCCCTAGATCACAAAGACTGTCGGGGTGTGTCCGATCTTCACCCTTGCGCTCTCCCTCACGCCAGGGGAATACCCACGGAACGTGAGTGGAACCCAGCCGGAGGTAGGGTCGAGGCGTTCAACACCCGTCAGAGCTGGCCGGATTCCCGAACGGCTCGGCGCAGGAAACGGCAGGAGAGATGACTGTGCAGCAGGAGGCCGGAGTCGACGGCGAGGCACTGGAGGTCTGGATCGATCAGGACCTGTGTACCGGCGACGGCATCTGTGCCCAGTACGCGCCCGAGGTGTTCGAGCTGGACATCGACGGTCTGGCCTATGTCAAGGGCGCGGACGACGAGCTCCTGCAGAGCCCGGGGGCGGCAACGCCCGTGCCGTTGCCGCTTCTCACGGACGTGGTCGACTCCGTGAAGGAGTGTCCGGGGGAGTGCATCCATGTGCGTCGTGTTTCGGACAGGGCCGAGGTTTACGGACCCGACACAGAGTGATCAAAATGTGACTTAATCCGTACACTCCGTGACCGTTGTCTGATGCTGTCCGCTGTGTCGCACCATCCGTCGCAGGATCACCGGTCAAACGGTTCGCGCCTGGGACGGCGTGTCGCGGACGAACGCGCCGTTCTCCCACTGCCACTTCACGTGGTCCGTGACGTCCGGGCAGCAACTGGGCACGTCGGCCGACGAGTAGCCGAGAAGCGTCGCGTGGACGGCGCCCCCGCGCACCGCGAAGTCGGTGACCGTCCGGCGGTCCCGCGGGTTCACGAGGGTGGCCACCACGCGGGGCTTGCCGCCGTCGGCGTCCCGTGTGATGACGTACACGCCGTCGGGCGGGGTGCCCATGGGCGCGTCGCAGTGCACGACGGCCACCGTCTCGGGCCGGCCGTCGCCGTCGAGGTCGCCGGAGGCCTTCTTCTGCACCACCGCCTCGACCGGACCGCACTCCAGGGGGAAGGCGACGGCCGCCGGATCGGGCGGCGCGATGTGCGCGGGGGCGTTCTTCGGTGCGGGCGCTGCGGTCTGCGCCGCCGTGGCGGCGTCGGGCTGCAGGACCGAGGACAGGGCCACCACTGCGGCGAGGGCCGTGGCGGTGGCGACCCAGTGGATCGGACGGGTGTGCGTGTGTGACAGATCCGGAACGGCGGGGTGCTGCACGAGGAGTGTCTCCTGTGAGGGCTGTGCCGGCGGGGGGTGGCCAGCATCGTGCCACACGTCACAGTGCGGGGGAACGGCGGGGTGGGCACCCGGCCGGGCCGAGCCCCTCCGCGCCGCCGGGCCAACGCCAAGACGCCGTGGCGGACTTCCCGAAGGGTCTCGGGAACTCCGCCACGGCGCCTGTACGTTGATCGCGGCACGGGGCCGCCTCAGCGGCCGGAGCCTCCACCGGCGTTGGGGCCGTCGTAGTCCTCGCCGTAGGCGCCCTTGGCGGGGCGGCGGCGGCGCATGGGCGGCTCCACGCCGTCCGCGAGGCGGCGGGCGGTCAGCAGGAAGCCGGTGTGGCCGATCATCCGGTGGTCCGGGCGGACGGCCAGTCCCTCGACGTGCCAGTTGCGGATCATCGATTCCCAGGAGGTGGGCTCGTTGAAGGAGCCGATCTCGCGGATGGACTCGACGGTCCGGGCGAGCTGGGTGGTGGTCGCGACGTAGCAGCACAGGATGCCGCCGGGCACGAGTGCCTTGGAGACGGCCTCCAGGCACTCCCAGGGGGCGAGCATGTCGAGGATGACACGGTCCACGTCGGTGTCGGACAGGTTGTCCTGGAGGTCGCCGACGGTGAGCTGCCAGGCGGGGTGCGGACCGCCGAAGTAGCGCTCCACGTTCTGCTGGGCGATCTCGGCGAAGTCCTCGCGGCGCTCGTAGGAGTGCAGCATGCCCTGGTCGCCGATGGCGCGCAGCAGGAAGCTGCTGAGGGAGCCGGAGCCCACGCCTGCTTCGACGACGCGGGCGCCGGGGAAGATGTCGGCGAAGGCGAGGATCTGCCCCGCGTCCTTCGGGTAGACGACGGCTGCCCCGCGGGGCATGGACAGGACGTAGTCGGGGAGCAGGGGGCGCAGCGCGAGGTAGGCGACGTTACCGGTGGTGCGGACAACGCTGCCCTCGGGAGCACCGATCAGTTCGTCGTGGGGGAAGGAACCCTTGTGGGTGTGGAAGTTCTTCCCGGCCTCGAGCGTGAACGTGTAGTGGCGGCCCTTGGGGTCGGTCAGCTGAACCTGGTCCCCGACCTTGAAGGGCCCGCGCCTGCGGGCGGCACCGGTCGGTTCGGACATGTGACCAGCCTACCGGTCCCCGGCGGGGCCGCCGACCACCGCTGCGGAGAGCGGTGCTCAGGAGGGGCGGGCCATGGCCTTGACGAAGGCGCGCTCGACGTCGGCCGCGGACAGGACGCCGTAGATCTCGCCGGTCTCCTCGACCACCAGGTACTCGGTCGCGGGGTCGGCGCGCAGGGCGTCCAGGAGCTCCTCGCCGGACAGCTCGGCCGACAGGCGCATGCCGTCGGTGAGGTCCTGGGCGAGGGTGCTGACCTGTACCCAGGGACGGCGGTGCTGGGGTACGCCGACGATGGCGGCCTCGCGGACCAGCGAGACGGGCCTGCCCTCGCCGTCGACGACGACCAGGGCGCGGGCCCCGGAGGCGTTGGCGCGGCGCAGGGCCTCGGAGAGCGGGGTGTCGGCCGGGACGGGGACGGCGCGCCGGGTGAGGGCGCGGGCGCGCAGCTCCGGGAGGTGTTCGCGCAGGCGGGCCATGCGCAGGCTGTTTCCGGCGCCGGTCCAGATGATCGCCGCGAGGATCGCCGCGAGCAGGGCGTCCAGGACGGTGTCCATGCCGACGTCGTCCGCGGCGCCGGAGCCCAGGGACCGGGTGAGCAGGGGCAGGCCGATCAGCACGGCGATGGCGAGCGCCCGGCCGACCCAGGCGGCGGCGACCGTGCCGTGCATCGGCCTGCCGGTGATTTTCCAGACGACGGCGCGGAGCATCCGGCCGCCGTCGAGGGGGAGGCCGGGCAGCAGGTTGAAGGCGGCCACGAGGAGGTTGGAGACCATCAGGCCGGCCAGCAGGACGCCGGGGACGCTGTCGGGCTCCACGGGCAGGAGGGCGGCGTAGAAGACGCCGGCGAGGACGAGGGAGAGCAGGGGGCCGACGAAGGCCAGCACGAACTCGCGGCCGGGGGTCTCGGCCTCCTTCTCGATCTCGGAGACGCCGCCGAAGAACTGGAGCTGGATGCGGCGGACGGGGAGTTTGAAGCGGAGGGCGGCGACGGTGTGGGCCAGCTCGTGGACGAGGACGGAGGCGTAGAAGGCGACCGCGAAGAAGAGGGAGACCAGGTAGCGGGCGGCGCCGAGCTCGGGCAGCACGCGTTCCAGCTGGCCGCCGAACACCCAGGTGATCAGGGCGGCGACCAGGAACCAGCTGGGCGCGACGTACACGGGCACCCCGAAGGGGCGGCCCATCAGCAGTCCGCCTCCGGGCTCCGGCCGCCGCTGCGGCGGCCGTCCCGGCCCGGCCCCGACGTCGGTGCGGGCATCGGCTCGCGGCCTGCCGGAGGCGTCGCGGCTGCCGCGGCCGGCCTCCGCGGGCCCTTGGGCGGGGCGGTCACCGCCACCGGACGGGGGGACCGGTCCGCGCCCTGCGGTGCCCGCGCCGCCGGCGGGCGGGTCCGCCGGCGGGCGGGCGGCGTCGTCGCTGCCGGCGGATGTTTCCCGCGTCGGGGCGGCCGGGCCGGGGGACGTCTGCGCGTTCGGGTGCGGGTCGGCGTCGTCCGGGGCGTTGTGCCCTGCCTCGTTCCTCGCGGCGGCGGCTCCCGCGGGGCCCTCCCCCTGCGTCGCGGGTCCCGGCTTCTTGAGGATCAGCGTCTCGGAACCCGGCCCCTCACCGGCAGGCACCTCACGCCCCTGTGTCCCCGATCCGGGCGACCCGTGACCGAGGACGTCGGCATCCGGCGTTCCCGGGCCCGGTGCCGGTGGACTGCTCTCGGCGGTACCGGTCGCCGTCCGGGGCTGTTCCTCGGGGTCCTCCCCCGTCGTCCGGGGCCGGTCCGCGGGGCGTTTCCCGGGTGGGCCGGAGTCCGCGGGTTCCCGCTGGGCGGCTTCGGCGGCCGGCGGCCCCGCCTGGGGCTCGGCCGACTCGTCGTTGCCGGACCGCGGCTGCCCGCTCCCGCCGCTCACGTCCACGGTGTCCCCTCGTTTCGAAGCGTCCCCCGCGCCTGCCGGGCGGGAGGGTCTCTATCGATGGTATGCGTCCGTCGTGGCCCGTAACGCCCCGGTACCCCTCTGTTCCCCTCCGCCCCACGGGTCACGGCCGCGGGCTGGGTGGCTGTCAGTCGCGGGCCGTAAGGTCTGTGGGCATGGAGACGAGCATCGAGGATGTCGCCGAGGACGCCGGCGTACGCGCCCGGCCGGCGGCGACGGCGGCGGACCACGTGGACGCGGCGCCGGACGCGGCGGTCCCCGCCCCCGCCGCGGCCCCGGTGCCCGTGGCCAAGGCGCCCGCCTCGCTCTCGCCCTCGCGGGCCGGCGACTTCATGCAGTGCCCGCTGCTGTACCGGTTCCGGGTCATCGACCGCCTGCCGGAGAAGCCGAGCGAGGCGGCGACGCGGGGCACCCTGGTGCACGCGGTGCTGGAGCGGCTCTTCGACGCCCCGGCGGCCGAGCGCACGCCGCCGCGGGCGAAGTCGCTGGTCCCGGGCCAGTGGGACCGGCTGCGGGAGAGCAGGCCGGAGGTCGGTGAGCTGTTCGCCGACGACCCGGGGGGCGAGCGGCTGGCGCAGTGGCTCAGCGAGGCGGAGCGGCTGGTGGAGCGCTGGTTCACGCTGGAGGACCCGAGCCGGCTGGAGCCCGCCGAGCGGGAGCTGTTCGTCGAGGCCGAGCTGGACTCCGGACTGCGGCTGCGGGGCATCATCGACCGGGTCGACGTGGCGCCCACCGGCGAGGTGCGGATCGTCGACTACAAGACGGGCAAGGCGCCCCGCCCCCAGTACGCCGAGGGCGCGCTGTTCCAGATGAAGTTCTACGCGCTGGTGGTGTGGCGGCTGAAGAAGGTCGTCCCTCGGCGCCTGCAGCTCGTCTATCTCGGCAGCGGTGACGTGCTGACGTACGACCCGGTCCTCGCCGACCTGGAGCGGGTCGAGCGCAAGCTGCTGGCGCTGTGGGAGGCCATCCGGCTGGCGACCGAGACGGGCGAGTGGAGGCCGCGTCCCACCAAGTTGTGCGGCTGGTGCGACCACCAGGCGCACTGCCCGGAGTTCGGCGGTACTCCCCCGCCCTATCCGCTGCCGGTGAGGGCGGCCGGCTCCGGCGCCGCCGAGCAGGGCAGAATGGGGCCGGACTAGCGAGAAGGAGACTTACGTGGCCATCCGCGTCCTACTGGTCGACGACCAGCCGCTGCTGCGCACGGGCTTCCGGATGATTCTGGAGGCGGAGCAGGACATCGCGGTCGTCGGCGAGGCCGGAGACGGCCTCCAGGCACTCGACCAGGTGCGGGCGCTGCAGCCCGATGTGGTGCTGATGGACATCCGCATGCCGCGGATGGACGGTGTGGAGGCGACCCGGCAGATCACCGGGCCCGAGCGGGACGGCCCGGCGAAGGTGCTGGTGCTGACGACCTTCGACCTCGACGAGTACGTGGTGGAGGCGTTGAAGGCGGGCGCCAGCGGGTTCCTGCTGAAGGACGCGCCGGCCAACGAACTGGTGCAGGCGATCCGCGTGGTGGCGAGCGGCGAGGCGATGCTCGCGCCGAGCATCACCAGGCGGCTGCTCGACAAGTACGCCACGCATCTGCCCTCCGGCGAGGAGCCGGTGCCGGACGCGCTGCACACGCTGACGGACCGTGAGGTCGAGGTGCTGAAGCTGGTGGCCCGCGGTCTGTCCAACGCGGAGATCGCCGCCGACCTCTTCGTCAGCGAGACCACCGTCAAGACGCACGTGGGTCATGTGCTGACCAAGCTGGGGCTGCGCGACCGGGTGCAGGCCGCGGTGTACGCGTACGAGAGCGGCCTGGTCCGCCCCGGCGCGCAGTAGGCCGCTCCGCAGGCGTCGGCGCCGACGCGCGAGAACCCCGAAGGGCGCCCTCTTCCGACGAGAAGAGGGCGCCCTTCGGGGTCTGTCCGGTGGGCGGTCAGCCGCTCACGCCCCGGCCCAGCTCCCACAGCTGGAGCGAGGAGGAGGAGTTGAGGACGTAGGCCGTGCCCGTGATGTCGTCCCGGGTGGCGACGTACTGCTTGCCCTGCCACAGCGGGATCAGCGGGACGTCTTCGGCGGTGATGTCCTGGATCGTGGTCAGACTGTCCACCGCGGAGAGCCGGTCGGCCTCACGCCGGGACTCGGGGATCAGGTCGTTGATGATCCGCGGGTTCGCGTACGGCGAGTTGAGGGTGTTGTTGGTGTCGAGGAACGGCGCGATGAAGCTGTCGGCGTCCGGGAAATCGGGGAACCAGCCCATGCCGAAGACGTCGTACTCGCCGTCCAGCTCGGCCTGGCGGAACTTCTCCCAGGGCGTGCCCTCGATGTCGACCTCGAAGAGGCCGCTGTCGTTCAGCTGCTTCTGCAGGACTTCGAACTCCTGCTTGGTCGCGGCACCGTAGTGGTCCGTCGTGTAGTGCATCGTGAACTTGACCGGAGTGGTGACGCCCGCGTCCTCCAGCATGGCCTTGGCCTTGGCGACGTTCGGGTCTCCGTACGTGTTGAAGAACGAGTTGGAGTGCCCGGTGATGCCGGCCGGAACCATCGAGTACAGCGGCTCGGCCTGGGAGCCGTAGACCGCGGAGACGAGTTCGCTGCGGTTGACGAGCTGGGCCACCGCCGTACGGACGGCCTTGTCCTTCACCGTCGGCGCCTTCGTGTTGAAGGCGAGGTACCGGATCTCGAGGCCGGACACCTCGACCAGGTCGACGTCGCCGCCCGTGGCCTTGGAGAGCTCCTGGATCTGGTCCGGCGTCATCGCACGGGTCATCAGGTCGATGTCGCCCTTGTCGAGCGCCGTGCCCATGGCGTCGGCGTCCTCGAACGACACGAGTTCGACCTTGTCGTTGTTCACCGTCAGGCTCCCCTTGTAGTGGGGGTTCTTGGTGAACACGGCCTTGGTCAGTGCGCCGTCCTTGACCTCGGCCTTCATGGTGTACGGGCCGGAGCCGTCCAGTTCGAAGCCCTCGCGCAGCTTGTCCTTCTCGTAGTCGTCCGGGTTGACGATGCCGGCGACCGGGGTCGACAGCTTGTACGGGAAGGTGGCGTCGGCGGTGTTGAGGTGGAAGATGACCTCGCGGTCGCCCTGCGTCTCGACGGTGTCGACGGTGGACAGCAGGCTGTACACCTGGCTTCCGGCCTTGATGGACAGGGCACGCTCGATGGAGTACTTCACGTCCTGGGCGGTGACGGGGTCGCCGTTGGCGAACTTCAGGCCGTCACGCAGGGTGCAGGAGTAGCGCTCGTTGCCGGTGTCGGTGAACCCGCACTGCTCGGCGGCCTCGGGTACGGGTTCTCCGTCGCCGCGGGGCTGGACCATCAGGGTCTGTGAGGTCTGACGCAGGATGTTCCAGAGGCCGACATCGTAGGCGTACGCCGGGTCGAGGGGCGCGGGTGCCTCCTTCGAGGCGGTGAACCGGTCCGTGGTGCCGACGACGATCGCGTCCCCGTCGCTGCCGCTGTCGGACCCGCCGCAGGCGGCGAGCACCGGCGCGAGCAGGCCCACGACGGCCGGCAGCACCAAAGTCTTGCGGTTCATGCTCGAGTTTCTCCAGAGCTGTCGGTCCGTGTATCCGGCATGCAGGGGTGTCGCGGCGGATCACGGGGGTAGTGGCCGATGTTCTCGCGACGAGATTAGTCCGCGCCCGCACCGGGGTTCGCAGCCACCGGAGTTGAGAGCTCATCACGGAGCGAAACCGGGTGTGGACACACCGAAAACCCGACAGGGGAAGGATTGGTGCAGCATTTCACCAATCAGGACACAAGGACACCTCGACAACGTTCGCCTGATGCGAGGCAGCACAGCGGCACTCCCCTGTCGACCCCTCTCCACGTGGGGAACATCACAGGGGAGCTTTCGCCGACGGGTGCCGGAATTCGACCATCCGGAACGGCTCGAATTCTTCCGCGCCTGTTCCCCGCGCCGCCTCGCGCGGCCGTTTCCGGAATTCCCCGTTAAGGCCGCTGCACGCTGGGTGAAGGTCTAGCGCATTTGTGTCATCAGGCCACGCAGAAATGTCAGGTCGACGTCTTCCAGCGAGCCGACCACCGTGCGCCGGGCGGCCGGGGTGATGGGGGTGACCGAGGGCACCGCCACGACGTGGCAGCCGGCGGCCTCCGCGGCGGCGACTCCGGTCGCGGTGTCCTCGACGACGGCGCACCGGGCCGGGTCCACTCCGAGTCCGGCCGCGGCGGCCAGGTACGGGTCCGGGTGGGGCTTGGTGCGCGGCACCTCGTCGCCGGCGACGGTGAGGCCGAAGTGCTCGGGGCCCAGCGAGGTCAGCACCCGGTCGATGATGCGCCGGTGCGAGGCGGAGACCAGGGCGGTGGGAATCCCGTGCGCGGAGAGCTCCGCGAGCAGCCGGGCGGCTCCCGGCATGAGCGGCAGGGTGTGGCCGATGCGCTTCTCGAAGCCGTCGTTGAGCAGCACGCTGAGTTCGGCGAGCGAGATGCGTGCCCCGGTGGCCTCGATCAGGAATCCCGCGCTGCGGCTCATCGGGCCGCCGACGACCACGTGCCGCCAGGAGTCGTCGAGGGTGTGGCCGAGGGAGGCGAAGACCTCGACCTCGACGTCCCACCAGAAGCCCTCGGTGTCCACCAGGGTGCCGTCCATGTCGAGAAGCACGGCCTGCAGGGCGGAGCCTTCGGCCGTACGGGTTCCGAGCGCGGGGACCGTACTGGTCATCCACGTACCTCCTTGAGGGACGGTCAGGCCGGTCCCCACGGAGGGAACCGGCCTGCAGTGGACCGACCAGTGTACGTCGGGCGGGACGAGAACGCCTGATGTGGCGCCGGAGCGGGGTACCGGGGGGGCCTCAGCGGGCGTTGAAGTACTTCGCCTCCGGGTGGTGGATCACGATGGCGTCGGTGGACTGCTCGGGGTGGAGCTGGAACTCCTCGGACAGGTGGACGCCGATGCGTTCCGGCTGGAGCAGTTCGGCGATCTTGGCGCGGTCCTCCAGGTCGGGGCAGGCGCCGTAGCCGAGGGAGAAGCGGGCGCCCCGGTACTTCAGGGCGAACATGTCCTCCATCTGGGCCGGGTCCTCCCCGCCGAAGCCGAGCTCGGAGCGCACGCGCGCGTGCCAGTACTCGGCGAGGGCCTCGGCCAGCTGGACGGACAGGCCGTGCAGTTCGAGGTAGTCGCGGTAGGCGTTGGCCTCGAACATGCGGGCCGTCTCCTCGCCGATCCGGGAGCCGACGGTGACGACCTGGAAGCCGACGACGTCCTTCTCGCCGGACTCCTCCGGGCGGAAGAAGTCGGCCAGGCACAGGCGGCGGCCGCGGCGCTGGCGCGGGAAGGTGAACCGGGTGCGCTCGTTGCCGTCGTCGTCGAGGACGATCAGGTCGTCGTCCTTGGAGACGCACGGGAAGTAGCCGTAGACCACGGCCGCCTCCAGCAGGTTCTCCGTCTGGAGCCGGTCCAGCAGCCCGCGCAGCCTGGGCCGGCCCTCGGACTCGACCAGTTCCTCGTACGAGGGTCCCTCGCCGGTACGGGCCTGCTTCAGGCCCCACTGGCCCTTGAAGAGGGCGCCCTCGTCCAGCCAGGACGCGTACTCCTTGAGCTGGATGCCCTTGACCACGCGGGTGCCGCGGAAGGGCGGGGTGGGCACGGGGTTGTCGGTGGCGACGTCGGAGCGGACGTGGCCTTCCTCGGGCCGCTCCTCGATCTCCACGGTGGCCGCGCGGACCCGTCGCTGACGCAGTTCGGGCAGTTTCGCGCCGGGCACCCCGCGCTTGATGCCGATCAGGGCGTCCATCAGGCGCAGGCCCTCGAAGGCGTCGCGGGCGTAGCGGACCTCGCCGTCGTAGACCTCGTGCAGGTCCTGCTCGACGTAGGCGCGGGTCAGCGCCGCGCCGCCGAGGATCACGGGGTAGTCGGCGGCCATCCCCCGCTGGTTGAGCTCCTCCAGGTTCTCCTTCATGATCACCGTGGATTTGACCAGGAGCCCGGACATGCCGATCACGTCGGCCCGGTGCTCCTCGGCCGCCTCCAGGATCGCGGAGACCGGCTGCTTGATACCGAGGTTGACGACGTTGTAGCCGTTGTTGGAGAGGATGATGTCGACGAGGTTCTTGCCGATGTCGTGCACGTCGCCGCGGACGGTGGCCAGCACGATGGTGCCCTTGCCGTCGTCGTCGGTCTTCTCCATGTGCGGCTCCAGGTGGGCCACCGCGGTCTTCATGACCTCGGCGGACTGGAGCACGAACGGCAGCTGCATCTGGCCGGAGCCGAACAGCTCACCGACCACCTTCATGCCGTCGAGGAGGGTCTCGTTGACGATGTCGAGGGCCGGACGCTCCGTCAGGGCCTCGTCCAGGTCCTGCTCCAGGCCGTTCTTCTCGCCGTCGATGATGCGGCGCTTGAGGCGCTCCTCCAGCGGGAGGGCGGCCAGTTCCTCGGCCTTGGACGCCCGCAGCGACTTGGCCGTGGCGCCCTCGAAGAGGGCCATGAGCTTCTGCAGCGGGTCGTAGCCCTCGCGGCGGCGGTCGTAGATCAGGTCCAGGGCGGTGGTGACCTGTTCCTCGTCGAACCGCGCGATCGGCAGGATCTTGCTCGCGTGCACGATCGCGGAGTCCAGGCCGGCCTTGACGCACTCGTCCAGGAACACGGAGTTGAGCAGGATGCGGGCGGCCGGGTTGAGGCCGAAGGAGATGTTCGACAGCCCGAGGGTGGTCTGCACGTCCGGGTGGCGCCGCTTCAGTTCGCGGATGCCCTCGATGGTGGCGACACCGTCGCCGCGGGACTCCTCCTGGCCGGTGCAGATGGTGAAGGTGAGGCAGTCGACGAGGATGTCGGACTCCTGGATGCCCCAGTTGCCCGTCAGGTCGTCGATCAGCCGTTCGGCGATCTCGACCTTCTTCTCGGCGGTGCGGGCCTGCCCCTCCTCGTCGATGGTCAGGGCGATCAGCGCGGCACCGTGCTCCTGCGCCAGCCGGGTGACCTTCGCGAACCGGGACTCGGGGCCGGCGCCGTCCTCGTAGTTGACCGAGTTGATGACCGCGCGGCCGCCGAGCTTCTCCAGACCGGCGCGCAGGACGTCGACCTCGGTGGAGTCCAGCACGATCGGCAGCGTCGACGCGGTCGCGAAACGGCCGGCGAGCTCCTCCATGTCGGCGACGCCGTCGCGGCCCACGTAGTCCACGCACAGGTCCAGCATGTGCGCGCCCTCGCGGATCTGGTCGCGGGCCATCTCCACGCAGTCGTCCCAGCGGCCCTCCAGCATCGCCTCCCGGAACTTCTTCGACCCGTTCGCGTTCGTCCGCTCACCGATCGCCAGGTAGGAGGTGTCCTGCCGGAACGGCACGCTCTGGTACAGGGAGGCCGCACCCGGCTCGGGACGCGGGTGGCGCTCGGTGGGGGCGGTGCCCCGCACCCGCTCCACGACCTGGCGCAGGTGCTCGGGCGTCGTGCCGCAGCAGCCGCCCACCAGGGACAGGCCGTACTCGCGTACGAAGGTCTCCTGCGCGTCGGCCAGCTCGGGCGCGGTCAGCGGGTAGTGGGCGCCGTCCTTGCCCAGGACCGGCAGGCCGGCGTTGGGCATGCAGGACAGCGGGATCCGGGAGTGGCGGGAAAGGTAGCGCAGGTGCTCGCTCATCTCCGCGGGGCCGGTCGCGCAGTTCATGCCGATCATGTCGATGCCCAGCGGCTCCAGCGCGGTCAGCGCGGCGCCGATCTCCGAGCCCAGCAGCATCGTGCCCGTCGTCTCCACCGTCACCGAGCAGATCACCGGCAGGTCGAGTCCCAGCGCGTCCAGGGCGCGCCGGGCGCCGAGCACGGAGGCCTTGGTCTGCAGCAGGTCCTGCGTCGTCTCCACCAGCAGCGCGTCCGCGCCTCCGGCGACCAGGCCCTCGGCGTTGCGCTGATAGGCGTCCCGCAGGAGGGTGTACGGGGCGTGGCCCAGGGTGGGGAGCTTGGTGCCGGGGCCGATGGAACCGAGCACCCAGCGTTGCCGGCCGTCCCGCGCGGCGAACTCGTCGGCGACCTCGCGGGCCACCCGGGCGCCGGCCTCCGACAGCTCGTGGACGCGCTCGGGGATGTCGTACTCGCCCAGCGCGGAGTGGTTGGCGCCGAAGGTGTTGGTCCCCACGCAGTCGACGCCGGCGGCGAAGTACTCCTCGTGCACCGAGCGCACGATGTCCGGGCGGGTCACGTTCAGGACCTCGTTGCACCCCTCCAGCTGCTGGAAGTCGTCCAGCGAGGGGTTCTGCGCCTGAAGCATGGTGCCCATCGCTCCGTCGGCGACCACCACACGGGTGGCGAGCGCCTCCCGGAGGGCGGACACACGGGTGCGGGTGTCGGCGGACGGGGTGGACGGCGACGAGGCCATGAAGGGGCTCCCTAGGATGCGACGGCTGTCGGCTTTGCGCTGCCCGGTGCCGTCCGAAGGGAACGTCCCGGGGGAGAACGCACGTCGCCAGGGTAGCCGGGACCGGGGACGGATGGTCGGGGCGTCCACGAGACGGACGGGCGCGGCGGGGCGGGTGCCCGCCGAAGGGGTGACCGTCCGGGGCCTCGGAACGGCCGGGGCCGCGCCCCGGGCGAGCCGCGAACCGGCCGGGCGGGGGCCGGGGCCGCGCCACGAGCGGGGCCGGGAGGGAGAGGCCGGGGCGAGCCGGCGGGCGGGACGCGGGCGGCCGCGCGGAGGGAGTTCCGGGAGGGCCCGCCCGTGGTTCCCGGCCGCTGCCGGAGGACGGTACCGGCCACCGGGTCGTGGCCGAAGTGCAACAGTTGCCCGCCGACCATTAGCGGGAGGTCGGCATCGACCGGTAGTGTTCGGCATTGCCGAACGACGTCAGCGACGCCGAGGTCGGCAGTCGAAGGGGACGGAGGCAGTACGTCGATGGCACGGAACATCCAGTCGCTCGAGCGGGCGGCCGCGATGCTGCGCCTGCTCGCGGGCGGCGAACGGCGGCTCGGCCTGTCGGACATCGCCTCGTCGCTGGGTCTGGCCAAGGGCACCGCGCACGGCATCCTGCGCACCCTCCAGCAGGAGGGCTTCGTGGAGCAGGACGACACCTCCGGGCGCTACCAGCTGGGCGCCGAGCTGCTGCGTCTGGGCACGACGTACCTCGACGTGCACGAGCTGCGGGCGCGCGCCCTGGTGTGGACGGACGACCTGGCCCGGTCCAGCGGCGAGAGCGTCCACCTCGGCGTCCTGCACCAGCAGGGGGTCCTGATCGTGCACCACGTCTTCCGGCCCGACGACAGCCGGCAGGTGCTGGAGATCGGGGCCATGCAGCCGCTGCACTCCACGGCGCTGGGCAAGGTGCTGTCCGCCTACGACCCGGTCGCGCACAGCGAGGCGCTGGAGGCCGACCGCACCGCGTACACGGACCGGACCGTCTGCGAGCCGGACGGATTCGAGCACATCCTGGACATCACGCGCGCGCGTGGGTACGCCGCCGACGTCGAGGAGACCTGGGACGGCATCGCCTCCATCGCCGCCCCCATCCACGACCGCCGGCGCATGCCGGTCGGCGCGGTCGGCATCACCGGGGCCGTGGAACGGCTGTGCCGGGACGGTGAGCTGCGGCCCGAGCTGGTCGCGGCGGTACGGGACTGCGCCCGCGCCGTGTCGCGGGACCTGGGCGCCGGGCGGTTCTAGCGGCGCCCAGGTCGCGGACACCCCGCAGGGGCCGGGACGCCGGGCGGCGTTCCGGCCCTTCCGCCTGCCCTGACGCGGCGAAGCGGACATACGGCTCGAAGACCCGCACGGCCCGGCCCCGAGGACCGATAGTCCACGACGATCAATAACGATCGTGTTTTCGATAACAGAACTCTTGACGCACAGCTGACGCCGAGACGAGACTCGCGTCCATCGGTCGGCATTGTCGAACACCTACCGGCAATACGCGTTAGAGTGTGACAACGCCAAGGGCCGCCACCGCTCTCACACCGAGAGCGCCGGAACACCCGGAGGGACCCGGGGGTTCGGCTTTCCCTGGACGAAGGACAAAGGAGTCGCGGGTGTCCAGCTCCGACATCTTCATCGGCGAGACCATCGGTACCGCCATACTCATCCTGCTCGGCGGCGGTGTCTGCGCCGCCGTGACGCTCAAGGCCTCCAAGGCGCGCAACGCCGGCTGGGTCGCCATCGCCCTCGGGTGGGGCTTCGCCGTCATGACGGCGGCGTACATCTCCACCCCGCTCTCCGGCGCCCACCTCAACCCGGCCGTGACGATCGGCATCGCGATCAAGGACGGCGAGTGGGGCAACGTCCCCACCTACTTCGCCGGGCAGATCCTCGGCGCCATGATCGGCGCCGTCCTGGTCTGGGTCGCCTACTACGGCCAGTTCCAGGCCCACCTGACCGATCCGGAGATCGTCGGCGGCCCTGACGCGCGGGACACCACGGCCAAGGCCGTCGAGGCCCAGGAGAAGGGCGCCGGCCCCGTCCTGGGCGTCTTCTCCACCGGCCCGGAGATCCGGCACACGGTCCAGAACCTCGCCACCGAGATCATCGGCACCTTCGTCCTGCTGCTCGCCATCCTGACCCAGGGCCTGAACGACGCGGGCAACGGCCTCGGCACCCTGGGCGCCCTGATCACCGCGTTCGTGGTGGTCTCGATCGGCCTGTCCCTCGGCGGCCCCACGGGCTACGCGATCAACCCGGTCCGCGACCTCGGCCCGCGCATCGTGCACGCCCTGCTGCCCCTGCCGAACAAGGGCGGCTCCGACTGGTCCTACGCCTGGGTCCCCGTCGTCGGTCCGCTGATCGGCGGCGCGATCGCGGGAGGTGTCTACAACGTCGCGTTCGCCTGAGCGGCCTTCCGCTCGGCCATCATCGAGCCGCAGAACACGCGCCGTACGCACCGGCCCCACACCACGGAACCCCAGGAGCACACAGTGACCGACGCTCACACCGCCGGACCCTTCATCGCCGCGATCGACCAGGGCACGACCTCCTCCCGCTGCATCGTCTTCGACCGCGACGGACGCATCGTCTCCGTCGACCAGAAGGAACACGAGCAGATCTTCCCCAAGCCGGGCTGGGTCGAGCACAACGCCGCCGAGATCTGGACCAACGTCCAGGAGGTCGTCGCCGGGGCCATCGAGAAGGCCGGCATCACCCGCGACGACATCAAGGCCATCGGCATCACCAACCAGCGCGAGACCACCCTCGTCTGGGACAAGAACACCGGTGAGCCCGTCCACAACGCCATCGTCTGGCAGGACACCCGCACCGACGCCCTCTGCCGCGAGCTGGGCCGCAACGTCGGCCAGGACCGCTTCCGCCGCGAGACCGGCCTGCCCCTCGCCTCCTACTTCGCCGGCCCCAAGGCCCGCTGGCTGCTCGACAACGTCGAGGGCCTGCGCGAGCGCGCCGAGGCGGGCGACCTGCTCTTCGGCACCATGGACACGTGGGTCATCTGGAACCTGACGGGCGGGGTGAACGGCGGCAAGCACGTCACCGACGTCACCAACGCCTCGCGCACCATGCTGATGAACCTGCACACCATGCAGTGGGACGCCAGGATCGCCGAGTCCATCGGCGTGCCGACGCAGATGCTCCCCGAGATCCGCTCCTCCGCCGAGGTCTACGGCGAGATCAAGGGCGGCAGACTGGGCGAGCTGCTCGGCGGTGTCCCGGTCGCCTCCGCGCTCGGCGACCAGCAGGCGGCCCTGTTCGGCCAGACCTGCTTCTCCGAGGGCGAGACCAAGTCGACGTACGGCACCGGCACCTTCATGGTGATGAACACCGGTGACAAGCTCATCAACTCCTACTCGGGCCTGCTGACCACGGTCGGCTACAAGATCGGCGACCAGGACACGGTCTACGCCCTGGAGGGCTCGATCGCCGTCACCGGCTCGCTGGTGCAGTGGATGCGCGACCAGATGGGCCTGATCTCCACCGCCGCCGAGATCGAGACCCTCGCCCTGTCGGTCGAGGACAACGGCGGCGCCTACTTCGTCCCGGCCTTCTCCGGCCTGTTCGCCCCGTACTGGCGCTCCGACGCCCGCGGTGTGATCGCCGGCCTGACCCGGTACGTCACCAAGGCGCACCTCGCGCGCGCCGTCCTGGAGGCCACCGCCTGGCAGACGCGGGAGATCGCGGACGCCATGACGAAGGACTCCGGTGTGGAGCTGACCGCCCTCAAGGTCGACGGCGGCATGACCTCCAACAACCTGCTGATGCAGACCCTCGCCGACTTCGTGGACGCGCCGGTGGTGCGCCCGATGGTCGCCGAGACCACCTGCCTCGGCGCCGCCTACGCCGCCGGCCTCGCCGTCGGCTTCTGGAACAGCACCGACGACCTGCGCGCCAACTGGCGGCGGGCCGCCGAGTGGACCCCCCGCATGGACGCGGAGATCCGCGACCGTGAGTACAAGAGCTGGCTCAAGGCCGTCGAGCGGACCATGGGCTGGCTCGAGGACGAGGAGTAAGAACCGCAATGACCACTCAGTCCACCCTGCAGTCCGTGCCTGCCCTGGGGACGCACCCGGCCTCCGGCTCGAACCCGAGCCGGGCCGAGACCCGGGAACAGCTCTCCAAGGCGTCGTACGACCTTCTCGTGATCGGCGGCGGCATCCTGGGCATCTCCACCGCCTGGCACGCCGCGCAGTCCGGCCTCAGGGTGGCCGTGGTCGACGCCGGCGACTTCGCCGGCGCCACCTCCTCCGCCTCCTCCAAGCTGCTCCACGGCGGACTGCGCTACCTGCAGACCGGCGCGGTGAAGCTGGTGGCGGAGAACCACTTCGAGCGCCGTGCGGTCTCCCGCCAGGTGGCCCCCCACCTGGCGAACCCGCTCACCTTCTACCTCCCCGTGTACAAGGGCGGGCCGCACGGCGCGGCGAAGCTCGGCGCCGGCGTCTTCGCGTACTCGGCGCTGTCCGCCTTCGGTGACGGCGTCGGCCACCTGCTCTCCCCGGCCAAGGCCGCGCAGGACGTGCCGGAGCTGCGCACCGACAACCTGAAGGCCGTGGCCGTGTACGGCGACGACCAGATGAACGACGCCCGCATGGCGCTGATGACCGTCCGCGCGGCGGCCGAGTCGGGCGCGGTCGTCCTCAACCACGCCGAGGTGACCGGCCTGCGCTTCACCAAGGGCCGGGTGACCGGCGCCGAGCTGAAGGACCGGCTCACCGGCGACGAGTTCGGGGTGAACGCCCGCCTGGTGCTCAACGCCACCGGCCCCTGGGTCGACCACCTGCGGCGCATGGAGGACCCGAACGCGGCCCCGTCCATCCGCCTGTCCAAGGGCGCGCACCTGGTGCTCAAGCGCACCGCGCCCTGGAAGGCCGCGCTGGCCACCCCGATCGACAAGTACCGCATCACCTTCGCCCTCCCCTGGGAGGACATGCTGCTGCTCGGCACGACCGACGAGGAGTTCGAGGGCGACCCGGCGGACGTCGCGGTCAACGAGAAGGACATAACCCAGATCCTCGACGAGGCCGCCTTCTCCATCCGCGACCAGCAGCTCGACCGGGACCTGATCACGTACTCCTTCGCGGGTCTGCGCGTGCTGCCGGGCGGCCCCGGCGACACCGCGAAGGCCAAGCGCGAGACGGTCGTCAGCGAGGGCCGGGGCGGCATGCTGTCCGTCGCGGGCGGCAAGTGGACCACCTTCCGCCACATCGGCCGGACGGTCATGAAGAAGCTGGAGGCGCTGCCGGGCCACCCGCTGGGCGACGACTTCGAGCCGATCGCGTCGCTGCCGAAGAAGCTGCCGCTGCCGGGCGTCGCCAATCCGCGCGCGGTCGCGCACCGGCTGCTGGTGGACGGCCCGGCACCCGGCCCGCGCATGGCGGCGGACACCGCCAGGCACCTGGCCACGCACTACGGCTCGCTGGCCTTCGACATCGCGCGTCTGGCCAACGACAACCCGGAGCTGGCCGAGCGGGTCCACCCCGACGCCCCGGAGATCTGGGCGCAGGTCGTGTGGGCCCGGGACCACGAGTGGGCCGAGACGCAGGACGACGTCCTGCGCCGGCGGACGACGCTGACGATCCGCGGCCTGGCCACGGACGACGTCCGCGCCAAGGTCCAGGACCTGCTCGACAAGAAGTAGGACCGGCTGCGGGACCGGGCACCCGGTCCCGCGGGAGGCGGCGGCCCGGTGCCGAGGGAGCCGCCGCCTCCCGCGCGTGCTTTTCACCCGGCGCCCCCTCCATAATGGCGTGAGACATCGGATGTCTGAACACGCTTGGAAGCACAGGGAGGTCGGCCGTGGCGGTCACCGACGAGGCGATCGAGAAGATCAAGGGCATGATCGTCTCCGGCGCGCTGCGGCCCGGCGACCGGCTGCCCAAGGAGAGTGAGCTCGCCGCCGGCCTCGGACTGTCCCGCAACTCGCTGCGGGAGGCCGTACGCGCCCTGTCCCTGATCCGGATCCTGGACGTGCGCCAGGGCGACGGGACCTACGTCACGAGCCTGGATCCACAGCTCCTGCTGGAAGCCATCGGCTTCGTCGTCGACTTCCACCGCGACGACACGGTGCTGGAGTTCCTCGCCGTGCGCCGCATCCTGGAGCCGGCCGCGACCGCACTGGCGGCCTCCCGGATCAGTGAACGGGAGCTCGACGCGCTCGGTGCCCGGTTGGACGTCCTCGGCACCGAACCGTCGGTGGAGGAGCTGGTCGCCTGCGACCTGGAGTTCCACCGGGGCATCGTGGGGGCGTCGGGCAACTCGGTGCTCTGCTCCCTCCTCGACGGTCTGTCCGGTCCCACCACCCGGGCCCGCGTCTGGCGCGGGCTCACCCAGGAGGACGCGGTCAGCCGCACCCTGCACGAGCACCGCGCGATCCTCGCCGCGCTGCGCGACCGGGACGCGGAGGCGGCACGCTCCTGGGCGACGGTGCACATCGCGTCCGTGGAGCAGTGGCTGCGCTCCACCCTCTGATCCGGCTCCGGTCCGGCTCCGATCCGGTGCTGACGGCGGGTGTCCGGCCGTCGGTAACGGGGCAGTGATGCGTTCACTCCCCCGTGCAAGGGGGCTGCGGGCGGCCCCTCGGCACGCCGTAAGGTTGGGGGGTACGCGAGGGCACGTCGGAAGGAGGCGCTGGGTGATCGAGCTCGAGGGGGTTCCCGAGCTGGTCGACCCGGTCATGGTGGCCGCGTTCGAGGGCTGGAACGACGCCGGCGACGCCGCCTCCACCGCGGTCGCGCATCTCGACCGGGAGTGGAAGGGCGAGGTGTTCGCGGCGCTGGACGCCGAGGACTACTACGACTTCCAGGTCAACCGCCCCACGGTGTTCATGGAAGCGGGCGTCCGCAAGATCACGTGGCCGACGACGAGGCTGTCGGTGATCCGGGTCGGCGGCGACAAGCCGCGCGACCTCGTGCTCGTCCGCGGCATCGAGCCGTCCATGCGCTGGCGCTCGTTCTGCAACGAACTGCTGGGCTTCGCCCACGAGCTGGGCGTCGAGCTGGTGGTCGTCCTGGGCGCCCTGCTGGGCGACACCCCGCACACCCGCCCGGTCCCGGTCAGCGGCACCACGTCGGACGCCGACCTGGCCCGGCGCATGGACCTGGAGGAGACCAAGTACGAGGGGCCCACGGGCATCGTCGGCATCCTCCAGGAAGCGTGCACGCACGCGGGCGTACCGGCCGTTTCGCTGTGGGCCGCGGTGCCGCACTACGTGTCGCAGCCGCCGAACCCGAAGGCCACCCTGGCCCTGCTGAACCGGCTGGAGGACCTCATCGACGTGCGCATCCCGCTGGGCGAGCTGCCCGAGGACGCGCGCGCCTGGCAGGTGGGTGTGGACCAGCTGGCGGCCGAGGACAGCGAGGTCGCCGAGTACGTCCAGTCGCTGGAGGAGGCGCGGGACACCGCGGAGCTGCCGGAGGCGTCGGGCGAGGCGATCGCCCGCGAGTTCGAGCGGTACCTGCGGCGGCGGGACGGCTCGGGACCGGGTGGCCACGCCACGGCCGACGGCGGCGAAGGCCAGCCCGGGGCGCCGTATCTGCGGGACAACCCCAGCGGCCGGGCGCGTCCGCCGAGGCCGCCGAAGGCGAGCGGGGACGACGAGGAGTCGTCGGAGGACTGACGGACGGCAACAGGGGCGCTTCCCGGTGGGAAGCGCCCCTGTTCTCCGTGTGTGCGCTGCTTACAGCGCCACTCCGAGCAGCGCGTCGACCGCGCGGGACACCACACCGGGCGCGCCGATGTCCGTGCCGCCGCTCTCCTGCTGGAGCGCGGCCCAGCGGTCGACGGCGTCGAGGGCGGCCGGGGAGTCCAGGTCGTTCGCGAGGGCCTCGCGGATCTCCTCGACGAGCGCCTCGGCGGACGGGCCGTCGGGCCGGGAGACCGCGGCGCGCCAGCGGTCGAGCCGGGCGAGGGCGTCCTGGAGCACCTGGTCGGTCCACTCCCAGTCGGGACGGTAGTGGTGGGCGAGCAGCGTGAGCCGGATCGCGGCCGGGTCGACGCCCTCACGGCGCAGCTGCGAGACGAAGACCAGGTTGCCCTTGGACTTGGACATCTTCTCGCCGTCGAGACCGACCATGCCGGCGTGCACGTACGCCTTGGCCATGGGGAACTCGCCGGTGAGCGCCTGGGCGTGCGAGGCGCCCATCTCGTGGTGCGGGAAGGCCAGGTCGGAGCCGCCGCCCTGGACGTCGAAGCCCATGCCGAGGTGGTCGAGGGCGATGGCCACGCACTCGATGTGCCAGCCGGGGCGTCCGCGGCCGAGGGAGCCGCCGTCCCAGCTGGGCTCGCCCTCGCGGGCCGCCATCCACAGCATCGGGTCGAGCGGGTTCTTCTTGCCCGGCCGGTCCGGGTCGCCGCCCCGCTCGGCGGAGAGCAGCCGCATGGCGGCGGCGTCGAGGTGGGAGACACCACCGAAGTGGGGGTCGGACTCGACGGAGAAGTAGATGTCACCTTCGAGCTCGTACGCCGCACCCGCGTCCCGCAGCCGCTCGACGAGCGGGACGATGCCGGGTATGGCCTCCACGGCGCCTATGTAGTGCCGCGGCGGCAGCATCCGCAGCGCCGTCATGTCCTCGCGGAAGAGGGCGGTCTCCTTCTCGGCGAGGGCGGTCCAGTCGACGCCGTCCCGCTCGGCCCGCTCCAGCAGCGGGTCGTCGACGTCGGTGACGTTCTGGACGTAGTGGACCTGCCGCTTGGTGTCGAGCCACACGCGCTGCACGAGGTCGAACGCGTTGTAGGTCGCCGCGTGCCCCATGTGGGTGGCGTCGTACGGCGTGATGCCGCAGACATAGATGCGGGCGACGGGACCGGGGTCGAGAGTGACCAGGCCTCCGGTCGCGGTGTCGTGGATCCTCAGGTCGCGACCCTGACCAGGCAGGGCGGGGACCTCGGAAGCGGGCCAGGCATGCATGTCATGAGCCTAACCGGACGGATGTTCCGTACACGAACCGGACCGGTCCGGATGGCCGGTAAGGCGCTCTTGCGCGGCGCCCGCCGTTGTGCCGGCCGGGCCACGGGCGCCGCCCGCACCGGCTTGCCTACACCGGCGGCCAGGGAATGGCCGGCCACTCCCCGCTCGGCTCCGGGTGCTTCCCGGAGGCCAGCAGGGCCTCCACCCGCGCGCGCGTGGCCCCGAGTTCGACGGGGGTGATCAGTGCGCCGAGCCGGGTCGCCAGGGTCCCGCCGTCCTTCAGCGCCTCCCTGAGCGTGTCGAGCACGGCCAGGGCCTCCCCGGTGAGCGGATCGCCCGCCCAGCCCCACAGCAGGGTGCGCAGCTTGTTCTCGGCGTGGAAGGCCACCCCGTGGTCGATGCCGTACAGCCGCTCCTCGTCCGCGGGCAGCAGATGGCCGCCCTTGCGGTCGGCGTTGTTGATCACGGCGTCCAGCACGGCGAGCCGTCGCAGCCGCTCGTCGTCGGCGTGCACGAGCAGCGCGGTACGGCCTTCCCCGACGTCGGCGAGGGCGATCGCCTTCCAGCCTGGGCCGGGCTCCTCGTCCTCCACCAGGGCGAGCAGCTCCGTGTCCGGCACCGCCTCGATCCACAGCTGGCACATGCCCTCGCCGTACGGCCCGTCGCGCAGCACGGTGGGCGGTACCAGGCCCCAGCCGGTCGCCTCGGAGACCTCGTAGGCGGCGACCTCGCGCCGGGCGAGGTTGCCGTCGGGGAAGTCCCACAGGGGCCGCTCCCCGGCGACCGGCTTGTAGACGCAGGCCGCCTCGCGTCCCTCGTGCGTGACCGTGCAGTACAGCGCCGCGTTGGAGGCGTCACGGATGCGTCCGCGCACGGTCAGGTCACCCCGGGCGAGCAACTCGGCGGTCGCCGCTCCGGTGGTCACGCTCCGCGGCGGTATCCGTTCTGGCGCGGACATACGTGTCCTTCCGGGTCGAGCGGGAGGCTGCACAGCGGGCACGGCGGCCGCCCGGCGTTGACGACGTCGAGGGCGCGCTTGGCGAAGGCCCTGGCCTGCGCGCCGGTGAGGCGGACCCGCAGCATCGGGGGGCCGTTCTCCTCGTCCTGGAGGAGCCGCTCCTCGGCCTCCGCCAGGTCCTCCTCGGACTCGGCGTCCAGCTCCACGAGGGCCTGCGCCTCGACGATCATGCGCTGTTCCTCGCCGTCCCAGGCCAGCGCCATGGTGCCGACCCTGAACTCCTCCTCGACGGGGGTGTCCAGCGGGGCGGTGTCGGCGGGCTCGGTGGGCGCCATGGCGGGGACGGCAGTGCTCCCGCCGCTGCGCCGTACGACCTCGTCGAGGAGTTCGTCCATGCGCTCGGCGAGGGCGGCGACCTGGGTCTTCTCCAGGGCCACGCTGGTCACCCGGGAGCCGGCGGTGGCCTGGAGGAAGAACGTACGGCGCCCGGGCAGTCCGACCGTACCGGCCACGAAACGTTCCGGTTGGTCGTAGAGGAACACCTGACGGGACACGTCCTGTCTCCATGGAAGTCGGGGAAGTCTGGGAAAGCGGGAAGCCGAGGGGATTGCTGCGACCGCTTCACCCTACTGCGGCCGACGATCACGGTGCGCCCGCACCACCACCGACGGGGGCCTGGTCGCCCGAGGGCTCCTCGTGCGGGGCCAGGGAGGCGAAGTCACCGGTGTCGCCGAGGCGGACGAGGAACGGGCGCAGCCGGGTGTAGCGGATCGCGGTGACGGAACAGGGCTCGACGGAGATCCGCTGGAAGAGGTCGAGGTGAAGGCCGAGTGCGTCGGCGACGAGGGACTTGATGATGTCGCCGTGGGAGCACAGGAGGTAGACGGCGTCGGGGCCGTGGTCGCGCTCCACGCGCGCGTTCCACTCGCGCACCGCCTCGGCGGCGCGGGTCTGCATGGCGCGCAGGGACTCGCCGCCGGGGAAGGCCGCGGCGGACGGGTGTGCCTGGACGACCTCCATGAGCGGCTCGTCCTTGAGTTCCGCGAGCTTGCGGCCGGACCAGTCGCCGTAGTGGCACTCCCCGATCCGCTCGTCGGTGTGCGCCCGCAGTCCGGGCCGGGCGTCGAGCAGGGGCCGGATCGTCTCCTTGCAGCGCTGCAGCGGGCTGGTGACGACCTCGCAGAGCGGCAGGCCGGCGAGCCGTCCGGGCAGCGCGGCGGCCTGTGCGGCGCCGCGTTCGTCGAGGGCGACGCCGGGCGTCCAGCCGGCGAGCAGCCCCTCGGTGTTGGCGGTGGAACGTCCGTGCCTGACCAGGATCAGCGTGGGCATGCGGACAGGGTAGGCGTACGGCAGGGTGCCCGGGCGCCGGGGTGAAGGGAGAACGCGTTCGGTGATCGTCGACTGTGCCATCTACCGGGACGGGCGCCGCACGGACGGACCCGAGGACTTCTCCGACGCGCTCGGTGAGGCGCGGACCGCGGGCGGCTTCGTCTGGATCGGGCTGCACGAGCCGACCGAGGACGAGTTCGACCTGGTCACGCAGGAGTTCGGGCTGCATCCGCTGGCGGTGGAGGACGCCCTGAAGGCCCACCAGCGGCCCAAGCTGGAGGTCTACGAGGACTCGCTCTTCGCCGTCCTCAAGCCGGTGGTGTACGAGCCGGAGAGCGACGCCGTCTCCGCCGACGAGCTCATGATCTTCCTGGGTGACGCGTTCGTGGTCGTGGTCCGGCACGGCGAGGGCGCCCCGCTGCGAGCTGTACGGCAGCGCCTGGAGCACGAGCCCGAGCTGCTCGGCAAGGGCCCCACCGCGGTCCTGTACGCGATCGCGGACGCCACCGTCGACCACTACCTGGACGTGGCGGTCGAGCTGCAGAACGACCTGGAGGAGCTGGAGGCCGAGGTCTTCTCACCGGACGGCGGCGGCTCCCGGCGCACGGCGTCCCGGATCTACACCTTCAAGCGGCAGGTCCTGGAGTTCCGCCGGGCGACCGGCCCGCTGGCGCCTCCGCTGGCCAGGCTGGCCGGGACCGGAGGGTTCGGCGGCAGGGTGCCGTTCGTGAACGACAGGGCGCGGCCGTTCTTCCGGGACGTGAGCGACCACCTCACGCGGGTGAACGAGTCGGTGGAGAGTCTGGACCGGCTCGTCTCGGACATCCTTTCGGCGCATCTGGCACAGACGAGCGTCCGGCAGAACGACGACATGCGGAAGATCTCCGCGTGGGCGGCCATGGCCGCGGTGCCCACGATGGTCGCGGGCATCTACGGCATGAACTTCGGGCACATGCCGGAACTGCGCTGGGTATGGGGTTATCCGGCGGTGATCGCGCTGATGGCCGTGCTGGAGGTGCTGCTGTTCCGGCTGTTCAAGCGGCGGGGCTGGCTCTGAGGGGATGCGGGACGGTCAGGCGACCTCCGGTGCCGCGGTGGCGGGTCCGCCGAGCGCGTCGCGCCGTTCGGGTGTCCGCAGCGTCACCATGCGGCGCCAGCCGGCCAGCCGCTCGTAGGCGTACATCGCGTGGATGCCCGCCGCGAGCACCGCCGACCTGGCGCGCGGCCAGCCGAGGAGGCTCCCCATGCGGGCCATCACGGCGAGGCTGACGTCCCGGTGGACGCGGATCTCGGCGAGCGCGCACTCGCGCAGCGTCCGCCGGATGTACCGGCCGTGTCCGGCGGCGGCGAAGCGGAGCAGTTCCTCGTGGGAGTACGCGAGGTGGTTGTCCTCGTCGGCCGAGATCATCCGGACGGCCCGGCCCAGGTCCGGGTGGTCCGCGAAGTACTTGAGGAGCATCGCCATCTGCTCGGCCGCGCGCTGCTCGGTGACCCTGCTGTGCGCGAGGTAGGTGATGACGTCCCGCACCGTGAGCGGCTCGTCGGCCCTGAGCTTCTCGTGGGCGAGGCCGATGCCGTGCCGTTCCAGGAGCATGGTGTAGTCGGTCTCGGGCGGCACTTCGACGGGTTCGAGGCCGCGCTTCTTCAGCAGGGCGTTGAAGATCCGCCCGTGCTTGTCCTCGTCGGCGCCGTGCCGGGTGATCTTGGGGGCGAGGGCGCGCTCGCTCTCGGGTACCAGCGCCGCGATGCGCGCGTTCTCCCAGCCTCCCTGTGTCTCCCCGCTGGCCGCGATGGAGCAGAAGAGACGGAACGACTCGTCGTTGTCGAGGATCTCCTGGAACAGACTCTTGGCCGAAAGCATCGGTGGCACCTCTCTGCCGCTGCGGGGTTCCGCAGACTCCGCAAAGAACGAGTCAAGTGCGGGAGCGGGGAGGCGGCAACAGGTACGGCGGGCAACTCAGCCAAAAGAAGGACGGCCGGGAACACGAGGAGGCGTAACCACGGGCACGCGGGCGCGTTGTTCCCCGTGACGGCCGTGGCGGGGAAGACCCCCGAGCCCCCACCACGGCCGCAGAACTCCCAGCGGGCGCTACGCCAGTCCGGCGCGCTCCAGGGCCTCGGTGCCGGCGCGGAGCGCGGCGATCCGCTCGTCCAGGGTGAAGCCGGCGGGGGCGAGGGTCAGGGTGGTGACGCCGACGGCGGCGTAGGCCTTCATCCGGTCCGCGATGCGGTCCACGGAACCGAGCAGGGTGGTCCGGTCGATCAGCTCGTGCGGTACGGCCGCGGCGGCGCCCTCCTTGTCGCCGGACAGGTACTTGTCCTGGATCTCGGCGGCCTCCGCCTCGTAGCCCATGCGCTGGGCGAGCTGGTTGTAGAAGTTCTGCCTGCGGCTGCCCATGCCGCCGACGTAGAGCGCGGTGTAGGGGCGGAAGGTGTCGGCGAGCGCGGCGACGTCCTTGTCGTCGCCGAGGGCGAGCGGCAGGGTCGGGCAGACGTCGAAGCCGTCGAGGGTCTTCCCGGCCTTCTCCCGCCCGGCGCGCAGGTGCCGGACCGCGGTGTCCTCCAGGTGGTCGGCGGAGGGGAAGATCAGCAGGGCGCCGTCGGCGATCTCGCCGGTCTGCTCCAGGTTCTTCGGGCCGATCGCGGCGATGTACAGCGGGATGTGCTCGCGCTGCGGGTGCACGGTCAGCTTGATCGGCTTGCCGGGGCCGCCGGGCAGCGGCAGCGTCCAGTGCTGCCCCTCGTACGACAGCCGCTCGCGCGTCATCGCCTTGCGCACGATCTCGACGTACTCGCGGGTGCGGGCGAGCGGCTTGTCGAAGGTGACGCCGTACCAGCCCTCGGAGACCTGCGGGCCGGACACGCCGAGGCCGAGGCGGAATCGGCCCTTCGAGAGGGAGTCCAGGGTGGCGGCCGTCATCGCGGTCATCGCGGGCTGGCGGGCCGGGATCTGGAAGATGGCCGACCCCACGTCGATGCGCTCGGTCTGCGCGGCGACCCAGGTGAGTACGGTGGCCGCGTCGGAGCCGTAGGCCTCGGCGGCCCAGCAGACGGCGTAGCCGAGCCGGTCGGCCTCCTGGGCGACGGCCAGGTTGTCCGCGTCCATTCCGGCACCCCAGTAGCCGAGGTTGATCCCGAGCTGCATGGCCGATTCCCCTTACCGATCAGTAACGTGGCTGGTGGCCCCGACCTTAGCGCGCGAAATCGGTTGTCCACAGGCCCCCACAGCGCAAGCCGTGGCCAGTAATGTCGGCGTTCATGGAGCAGAGGCATCTCGGCCGCACCGGCCTGCGCGTGTCCCGCATCGGTCTCGGCACCCTGACCTGGGGCCGGGGCACGGACGAGCACGACGCCGCGGACCTCTTGAAGACCTTCTGGGAAGCGGGCGGCACCCTCGTCGACACGGCGGACGTGTACGGCGACGGGGAGGCCGAGTACCTGCTCGGGCGGCTCATGGAAGGGCTGGTGCCGCGCCGGGACCTGGTGATCTCGACCAAGGCGGGCAGCGTGCCGGATCCCGACCGCCGCTTCGACGGTTCACGCGCCCACCTGCTGTCCGCGCTGGACGCCTCGCTGGCCCGCCTCGGCACGGACCACGTCGACGTGTGGCACCTGCACGCCTACGACCCGCACACGCCGCTCGAGGAGACGCTGCACGCCCTGGACGTGGCGGTGAGCAGCGGCCGTGCCCGGTACGCGGGGGCCTCCAACTTCTGCGGCTGGCAGCTGGCCAAGGCGGCGACCTGGCAGCTGGCGGCGCCGGCCGTACGGAACCGGCTGGCGAGCACCCAGATGGAGTACTCCCTGCTCCAGCGCGGCATCGAACGCGAGGTGCTGCCGGCCGCCCTTGACCTGGGCATCGGCCTGCTGCCCTCCTCGCCGCTGGGCCGGGGGGTCCTCACCGGCAAGTACCGCGGGGACGCGACGCCGTCCGACTCGCGCGGCGCCTCGGAGCATCTGGCCGCGTTCGTCGCGCCCTACCTCGACGACACCGCCGGCCACATCGTGGACGCGGTGGCGACGGCGGCGGACGGGCTCGCGGTGACCCCGCTCCAGGTGGCGCTGGCCTGGGTCCGCGACCGGCCCGGCGTGGTCGCCCCGATCGTCGGCGCGCGCAACGCGCGGCAGCTCACGGCGGCGTTGTCAGTGGAGACCCTTAGTCTTCCTGACGAGATCTGCCGGGCTCTCGACGACGTGTCGGCGCCCGTGCACCGCTATCCCGATCACGACTGGAGCACGCTGTGAGCACGGAGCCCGAGCCCGCCTCTGAGGACGTCGCGGACACCGCGGACGCCGCGGACACCGGGCCGGAGACCGCGGGCACCGCGAACGGGGCCGACGTCGAGGCACCGGCCGGCACCGGAGCCGTCGACACCGGTGCCGCCGGGCAGGAGCAGGCGCCCGACGGCGCCGACGAGGCGGCCACCGGGGATGCCGCGGGCGGCCGGGCCACCGAGGCGGCCCCGGAGCCCGGGCCCGACGGCGCCGGGAACGTGGCGACGACCGGGCAGCCGGGCGACGACGGCGCGGACGACGACGCGCCGGGGCAGCCGGACCACGACGGCGCGCCGGGGCAGGTGTCCGAGGCCGAGGCCGAGCTGGCCGCTCAGCGGCTCGTGCGGGAGCGGATCGAGCGGCGGAAGGCCGAGAAGCAGGCACCGATCGACGCCGGGGCCAAGCTCAGCGGGACGGCGGCCGATCTCCTCGCCGCCGTGCGGGCCGTGGAGAGCGGCGAGAAGCCCGCGGCCACGGTCTTCGGCGCCCCGGAGCCCGCCCCGCGCCGCGCCGCGCCGGAGCCGGTACACCGGCCCCGGCCGGTGCCGGCGGAGCCGGCCCCCGGGACCGCGGGTCCCCCGCCGGAGGTCGTCCAGGCCGTACGGCGCGTACTGGCCGAGGGCGGCGCCCCCGAGGCACTCGCACCGCAGACCGCCGCGCTCCTCGGCGAGGAGGCGGCGGACGCCCTGCGCGCGGACCCCTGGCAGCTGCTCCGGGTCGGCGGAGTACGGCCGGAACAGGCCGACGGGTTCGCCCGGGCACTGCTCGGCGCGGCGTGCGGGCCGGACGACGAGCGCCGCGGCCGTGCGATCACGGTGTGGCTGCTGGAGCAGGCGGCCCTGGCCGGGCACACGGCCCTGGAGCTGCCCCGGCTCACGGCCACGCTGGCCCAGCGGGGCGTGCCGGACCCCGACGGCGCCGTGCAGAGCACGCTCGCGGAGGGAGAGGCGCTGGCCTTCCAGGACGCCCTGGACGACCTGGAGGAGACCGGCGCCCGCCCGGGCAACGCGACGGACCCGACGGCCGCGACCGGCGGTTCGGAGGAGGCGGCGGCGGACGAAGGCGAGGAACGCCCGGTGCGGGTCCTGGTCGGTCTGGAGCGGTACGCGCTCGCCGAGGAGAGCCTCGCCGACGGTCTGGCCCGGCTGGTCGGCTCGGTGCCGAAGGATCACGGTGCGGCGGCGGACTGGGAGCAGGCCGCCGCCTCTGCGCAGGGCTCCACCGCCGACCTGATCCGCGCCGTCACGGACCACGGCCTGGTCCTGCACACCGGCGGGGAGGCCTCCCTGGCCGAACCCGCGGCCCTGCTGCACGCCGCGCACGCCCTGGGCCTGCGTGCCTGGGCGGCCGCGCACGGACCGCTCGGCCGCGACCGCTTCGCCGCACTGCTGGGCGACCCGCCGTCCGCGCCACGGCCCCCGGAGTCCACCGCCCCGGACCGGGCCGTACCGGCCGGTCCGGCCGCCGTCACCGTGGCCGGGCTGCTGACCGGGGCCGAGGGCCCGGGCCGGGACGCGGACGGTGCGCTGGACCTCGATCTGCTCGTCGTGCTCGACGCGCCGCAGCTGGACGTCGAGGCGGGCGCCCTGCTTGTGGAGTCGCTGCCGGACGGGGCCCGGCTGGTGCTCGCCGGGGATCCGGCGGTGCTGTGGTCCGTGGGCCCCGGGCGGATCTTCGCGGACCTGCTGGCGGCACGGGTCTGCCCCCAGATCGCCTCGCGGCGCCCGGACCCCGGCCCGCTCGGCGAACTGGTCTCCGGCATCGGCATCGGCGAGCTGGGCCAGGTGGAGGCGCCCGGCAAGGAGGTCGTGATCGTGCCGGTGCGGGACGCCGGCGAGGCCGTGCACCGCACCGTCCAGCTCGTCGCGGACTCGGTGCCGCGCGCGATCGGCGTCCCCACCGAGGAGACCCAGGTCATCACCCCGGGCCACGGCGGCGCGGCGGGCACGCGGGCGCTCAACGCGGCGCTGAAGGAGCGGCTGAACCCCGGCCCCGGCCGCTTCGGCGGTTTCGACCCGGGCGACCGTGTCGCCTACTCCGCCGCACCGGGCCGGGTGGTGCCGGGCCGGGTGGTGAAGGCCGACGCCGACGGACTGCACCTGTCGTGCGCGGGCGAGGCCGTCGTCGTACCGAAGGAACGGGTGGAGCGGTCCGTACGGCACGGATGGGCTCTGACCGCGCACCAGGCGGTGGGCGGCCGGTGGCCCGCGGTGGTCGTGGTTCTGCCCGGCGACGCCGCGCAGGCTCTCAGCCGGCCCTGGGTCTACACGGCGTTCAGCCGGGCCGCCCGCCATCTGTCCGTGGTGCACGGCGTGGAGCAGGCACTGCCCCGGGCCGTGGCCGAGGTACCGGCGAAGCCGCGCACGACCCGGCTGCCGGTGCTGCTCCGGCCGCAGGTCCCCTCGGAGGGCTGACCCCGGCGCGCGCCCGGCCACGTCCTCCGGCCACGTCGCCGGAGGATCTCGCCGCACGGCCACGCCCTGCCGGTCCCGGGCAGACGCGACGCCGGCGGCCACAGGGTCGCCCCCGTGGCCGCCGGCGTCATGCCCGTCCCGGTTCCCGGCGCTCAGCGATCCGCCTCCAGCCGCACCGGTTCACCGTCCTCGTCGTCGTCCGGATCCAGGTCGTCGTCCGTGTCCAGGTCGTCGTCCGCGTCCTCGTCCAGGTCCGTGTCGAGGTCCTCCGCCGGCTCCTCCACGTCGGCGTCGACGGCCTCGTCGTCGTCCTCCTCGTCGTCGAGCCCGTCGTCGAACTCGTCGTCGAACACCGCGCTGACGTCGAAGCGGCAGACCACCCGTTGCGGATCGACCTGCTCGAACGGGGCCTCCAGCCACTCGCCGGGATCGGGGGCCTCGTCCGCGGCCGTCACCCAGAGCGTGGAGTCCCCCTCCTCCAGACCGAACTCCTTGTGCCGGGAGGCGATCTCGTCCGCCTCGAACTCGCCGAACAGGAGGCCGAGCGCCCCGTGCACCGTGCCGGAGGCCTCCACGCCCGCCCCCTCGTCGTCCGCCGCCTCGATCCGCCGGGCCTGGGCCATGAGCCGCTGCGGCTCGGCCACGGCGTAGTCACGGCGGATGAGCACGCTCAGCGCGTTGGGCTCCTCGGGGCCCGTGTACGGCGGCAGCGAGTCGTCCGCGCCGGGGATCTCGAAGGGGGTGACCTCGTCGTAGCGGTCGTAGAGCAGTTCGTCGTACGCCTCCGCGGCCGCGGCCAGCTGGTTGAACGCGTCGTAGACGGTCGGGTCGTCCTCCCCCGACCGGCGTTCGACCGCGGCCAGGTGGCGGTCGAGCGCGGTCTTGACCGCCTCGGCGGCGGCGCGTACCTCGGCAGCGGTGGGCTGCGCAGCATCAGACATAGTGCAGACGCTATCCGTACCGGGCCCCAGCCCGCACAATAGATGCGATGCCGGAATACGAATTTGTCGACGTGTACGTGCCGCGCGGGGTTTCCCGCAAGGAGACGACACGTCTGCTGACCGACCACGCCGAGTACGGACACTGGGAGTTGTACCGCCTGAGCCTGCTGCGCGACGGCAGCCGCAAGGTGCGGCTGCGGCGCCGGATCATCCGCCAGGTACGCGCCACCTGGTGAGCCGGTGACGGGGCCCGGCCGCGCGCGGGTGACGGAGACGGAGCGGGCCCCGCCGGTGCGGGGCCCGCTGTGCGTGCCGGGTCCGCGTCAGGCCGAGGCGCGCGCCTTGCGGTAGAGCACCGTGCCGGCGAGCAGCGCGCCCGCACCCACCGGCAGGGCGAGGCCGAGCGGCACGCCACTGCCGGTCTCGGCGAGCTGCGTGTCGCCCCGGGGCTGGTCGACGGTCTGGGTGTCCGGCCCGCTGACGTCCGGGGAATCGCCCGGTGTCTCGTCGCCCGAGTCGGGCGGGCTGTCCGGAGTTCCGGGCTCACCCGGGGCCTCGGGGTCTCCGGGGCTGCCCGGCTCCCCGGGATCGCCCGGCTCCCCGGGAGGAGTCTCGTGATCGCCGCCGGGCGGAGTGGTGTGATTCCCGCCACCCCCGTTGCCGCAGTCGTTGCCGGTGGCCGGGTTGAGGGCGCCGACGACGTCGACGCTGTTGCCGCACACGTTCACCGGCACATGGATCGGTGCCTCGACGTGGTTGCCGGAGGCTACGCCGGGTGAGTCGGTGGCGTGCCCGTCGGCGTGCGAGCCTCCGTCCGAGCCGGGCCGGCCGCCGGAGTCGCCGTACCCGTCGGACGTGCCGGACGTGTCGCCGCCCTGGTTGGCGCACGAGTTGCCCATCGCCGGGTTGAGGACGCCGATGACGTCGACCGTGTTGCCGCAGACGTTCACCGGCACGTGCACCGGCGCCTGCACCGTGTTGCCGGACAGTACGCCGGGCGAACCCGAACTCGAGCCGTACGCGCCCGAGTCCGCGTGGGCGGTGCCGCCCGCGGCGGCGAACACGCCGGTGGCCGCCGCCATCGTCATCAGGCCCTTGCGGGTGCCCTGTCGCATTTTCAAATCCCTGCCTTGCCCTGGTCCCGTGGTACCGAGAAGTGCCGTGGCACCGAGAAGTCGCGTAGTAGCGAGAAGTCGCGTAGTAGCGAGGGTGCCGAATGTTCCGACGCCGCCGTCGGCCTCCAGCCCCGGAGGTCTTCCACAGACCGGCGGCCCCGGAGCGCATGGCGTACGCTCCGGGGCCGCCGGGCTCAGATCCTCATGAGGCGAGGCACAACGTCACTTGTTGATGCAGACGTTGCCGAAGGCGGGGTTCAGCAGACCGATCACGGAGACCGTGTTGCCGCAGACGTTCACCGGAACGTGAACGGGCGCCTGAACGACGTTGCCGGAGAGGACACCGGGCGAGTGCACGGCGGCACCCTGGGCACCGGAGTCGGCGGCGGCCATGCCCGCGCCCGCGAGAACCAGACCACCGGTGGCAGCCGCGACGGCGACGACCTTCTTGAGCATTATTCCTCCTAGTTGGCAAGCGCGATCCCAGCTTGCTGATCGCATCACCTGTAACGAGGAGGAACTAATGAGGCTACGAGCTTATGAATGCATTCACCCGTCCCGGTCGCCCCCCGCACGCGCGGCCGAATACCGTCGCGTGCGGCAGTCACGTTCCAGCGGGCGAATCAGGACGCGTCGATGAAGCGGTCGAGCACCCGCACGCCGAACTGCAGTCCCTCCACCGGCACCCGCTCGTCCACCCCGTGGAACATGCCCGCGAAGTCCAGCTCCGGCGGCAGCTTGAGCGGCGCGAAGCCGAAGCAGCGGATGCCGAGGTCGTCGAAGGACTTGGCGTCGGTGCCGCCGGAGAGCATGTAGGGCACGGCCCGCGCGATCGGGTCCTCGGCGCGCAGGGCCGTCTGCATGGCGTCGACGAGCCGGCCGTCGAAACCGGTCTCCAGCGCCTTGTCGGCGTGCACGTCCTCGCGCCGCACGCGCGGCCCGAGGATGCGGTCCAGGTCGGCGAGGAACTCCTCCTCGTAGCCGGGCAGGAAGCGTCCGTCGACGTGCGCGGTGGCCTGGCCGGGGATGACGTTGACCTTGTAGCCGGCACCGAGCTGGGTGGGCGCCGCCGAGTTGCGCAGGGTCGTGCCGATCATCCGGGCGATGCCGCCCAGCTTGGCGAGGGTCTCCTCCATGTTCTCGGGGTCGAGTTCGGTGCCGAGCGCGTCGGACAGCTCGTCCAGGAAGGCCCGTACGGTCTTGGTGACCCTGACCGGCCACTTGTGCCGGCCGAGCCGCGCCACCGCCTCGCACAGTTCGGTGATCGCGTTGTCGTCGTTGGTCATCGAGCCGTGCCCGGCCGTGCCGTCGACGGTGAGCCGCATCCAGTGCATGCCCTTCTCGGCGGTCTCGACGAGGTAGAGCCGCAGCTTCTCGTTGACCGTGAAGGAGAACCCGCCGACCTCGCCGATCGCCTCGCTGACGCCCTCGAACAGCTCCGGGTGCTCGCGCACCAGGTGCTTGGCGCCGTACGTGCCGCCGGCCTCCTCGTCCGCGAGGAACGCGAGCACGATGTCGCGCGGGGGCTTGCGCCCGGTGCGCAGCCGGTCGCGGACGACCGCCAGCGTCATCGCGTCCATGTCCTTCATGTCGACCGCGCCGCGCCCCCACACGCAGCCGTCCGCGATCTCGCCGGAGAAGGGGTGGTGGGTCCAGTCGTCCGCGTTGGCCGGGACGACGTCGGTGTGGCCGTGGATGAGCAGCGCGGGCCGGGACGGGTCCTCGCCCTCGATCCGGGCCACCGTGGAGGCGCGTCCGGGGTGGGACTCGAAGATCCGCGGTTCGAGTCCCACCTCGGCGAGCTTCTCGGCGACGTACTCGGCCGCCTTGCGCTCGCCGGGGCCCGAGTGGTCGCCGTAGTTGCTGGTGTCGATCCGGATCAGCTCGCGGCAGAGGTCGACGACCTCGTCCTCGCCGGTGACGCTCCTGGCCGTGCCCGAGTCGCTCACGTGGTTCCTCCCGCTGTCACTGCTGCTGGTCACTGCTGACGTCGCTGCTGGTGGGTCCCTCTCATCCTCCCCCTCCGGCCGCCCCCGCCCAAGGCGGGGGTGATCGGCCACCCCGGAAAGCCTGGTAATGTTTACGTCGTCGCCGCGGGGAGAACCCGCACGACAGACACCTTGTCCGGGTGGCGGAATGGCAGACGCGCTAGCTTGAGGTGCTAGTGCCCTTTATCGGGCGTGGGGGTTCAAGTCCCCCCTCGGACACCAGCGAGATCACTGAAGGCCCCTTGATCATCAAGGGGCCTTCAGTGTGTCCGCCGAGGCTCGGTGCCGACCGGGCAGAATGGCCGCCATGCCAACTCGTTCCTGCCCGTGCGGGCTCCCCAAGGCGTACGAGGACTGCTGCGGCCGCTTCCACACGGGAGTCGCCGCCGCACCGACCGCCGAGTCCCTGATGCGCTCGCGCTACACCGCCTTCGTACGGCAGGACGCCGGGTACCTGGCGCGCACGTGGCATCCCCGGACACGCCCCGGGCGTCTCGACCTCGACCCGGGGACGCGGTGGACCGGCCTCGAGATCCTGGCCGCGACCGGCGGGTCCGCCTTCCACTCCACCGGGACCGTGACGTTCCGGGCGTCCTACCGCGGAGGGTCGCTGCACGAACGGAGCCGGTTCGAGCGGGTGGACGGGGCGTGGACGTACGTCGACGGGGAGTTCCTCGACTGACGCGCTCACGGGGTTCATCGACCGACCCGCTCACGGGTTTCAGGGCGCCAGGATGTCCAGCTCCTGCAGCGCCCCCACCGTGATCTCCCGGGTCAGCCGCTCGGCGCGCTCGGCGTCCCGCGCGCGGACCGCCTCGGCGACCTGGACGTGCAGGGTGACGGCGGCCGGGTCGGGGTCCTCGAACATCACGTCGTGATGGGTGCGGCCGGCCAGGACCTCGGCGACGACGCCGCCGAGGCGGGCGAACATCTCGTTGCCGGAGGCGGTCAGGATGACGCGGTGGAAGGCCACGTCGTGGAAGAGGTACTGCTCCAGCTGGTGGCCGCTGGAGTTGGCGACCATGCCGAGCGCGCACTCGGTCAGCTCGGCGCACTGCTCGGGCGTGGCCAGCCGCGCCGCCAGGCCCGCCGCCACCGGCTCGACGGCCGACCGCAGCACGGTCAGGGAGCGCAGCTGCCGCGGGCGTTCGGCGCCGGCCAGGCGCCAGCGGATGACCTGCGGGTCGTAGACGTTCCACTCGCACTCGGGCAGGACGGTCACGCCCACCCGGCGGCGCGACTCGACCAGGTGCATGGACTCCAGCACCCGGACCGCCTCCCGCATCACGGAGCGCGACACCTCGAAACGCTGTGCCAGCTCGTCCGTGCGCAGAACGCTGCCCGCAGGGTACTCGCCCGCCGTGATCGCGGGGCCGAGGGTGTCCAGTACGCGGCCGTGCAGCCCTCGACCCGGTGTGCTCATGCACTCAGCGTACGGGGCGCGTTACGGGAACAAAAAGTCAGACTTATATGTCACAGACTCTTGAATTCGTCGTACCTAATGGGTTTCAGTTACGTCGACATCACGTGTCGACGAAGACAGCAGACAGCGAGAGTGCGATGCAGCAACTGCATACCCCCCACGTCGTCGTGGTCATGGGCGTAGCGGGCACCGGGAAGACCACCATCGGCCCCCTGCTCGCGGCCCGGCTCGGCGTTCCCTACGCCGAGGGCGACGACTTCCACCCGCCGGCCAACATCGCCAAGATGACGGCCGGCACCCCGCTCACCGACGAGGACCGCTGGCCCTGGCTGGACGCCATCGGCGGCTGGGCGCACGGGCGGGCGGGGCTCGGCGGGGTGGTGAGCAGTTCGGCGCTGAAGCGGTCGTACCGCGACCGGTTGCGGGCCGCCGCTCCCGGTGTCGTCTTCGTGCACCTCTCGGGCAGCCGCGAGCTGATCGAGGACCGGATGTCGCACCGGCAGGGGCACTTCATGCCGACGGCCCTGCTCGACTCCCAGTTCGCCACGCTCCAGCCGCTGGAGCCGGACGAGGCGGGAGTCGCGGTGGACGTCGCCGGCACGCCGGAGGAGATCACCGAACGGGCCGCGAACGCCCTGAAGGACCTCCCCGAGCCGATCGGGTAGCCCCCCGCAGCCACCCCCACACCCTCCCCCGGGGCCGCCCGCCACCCGCGGACACGGCCCCGTCCTCCCCCCAACCCCCCATCACCGCAAGGGATCCACCGTGACCAGACTCAGCGTCGAGATGCTGGCAGCGGACACCGCCGAGCCGATCACCTCGGCCGGCCATGCCCAGTTGGGCATCGCCGTGCTCCTGGGCATCGCCGTCATCGTCCTGCTCATCACCAAGTTCAAGCTGCATGCCTTCCTGTCGCTGACCATCGGGTCACTGGCTCTCGGCGCGTTCGCCGGAGCGCCGCTGGACAAGGTCATCACCAGCTTCACCAGCGGACTCGGCTCCACCGTCGCGGGCGTCGGCGTCCTGATCGCCCTCGGTGCGATCCTCGGCAAGATGCTCGCCGACTCCGGCGGCGCCGACCAGATCGTGGACACCATCCTCGCCAAGGCGAGCCCGCGTTCGATGCCGTGGACGATGGTGCTGATCGCCTCCGTCATCGGACTGCCGCTGTTCTTCGAGGTCGGCATCGTCCTGCTGATCCCGGTCGTCCTGATGGTCGCCAAGCGCGGCAACTACTCCCTGATGCGCATCGGCATCCCGGCGCTGGCCGGCCTGTCCGTGATGCACGGTCTGGTCCCGCCGCACCCCGGCCCCCTGGTCGCGATCGACGCGGTCGACGCCAACCTCGGTGTGACGCTCGCGCTGGGTGTCCTGATCGCCGTCCCGACGGTGATCATCGCCGGCCCGCTGTTCTCGAAGTACGCGGCCCGCTGGGTGGACGTCCCGGCCCCCGACCGCATGATCCCGCAGCGCGCCTCCGAGGAGCTGGAGAAGCGCCCCGGCTTCGGCGCCACCCTGGCCACGATCCTGCTGCCGGTCGTGCTGATGCTGGCCAAGGCGCTCGTCGACATCATCGTCGACGACCCGGAGAACGTGGTGCAGCGCACCTTCGACGTGATCGGCAACCCGCTGATCGCCCTGCTCGCCTCCGTGATCGTCGGCATCTTCACGCTGCTGCGTCCGGCCGGGTTCGGCAAGGACCGCCTCTCCGGCCTGGTCGAGAAGGGCCTCGCGCCCATCGCGGGCATCCTCCTGATCGTCGGCGCGGGCGGCGGCTTCAAGCAGACGCTGATCGACTCCGGCGTGGGCCAGATGATCCTGGAGATCTCCGAGGACTGGTCGATCCCGGCGCTGCTGCTGGCCTGGCTGATCGCGGTGGCGATCCGGCTGGCGACCGGTTCGGCGACCGTGGCGACCGTCTCGGCGGCCGGTCTGGTCGCGCCGCTGGCGGCCGACATGTCGACGACGCACGCGGCCCTGCTGGTCCTGGCCATCGGCGCCGGCTCGCTGTTCTTCAGCCACGTCAACGACGCCGGCTTCTGGCTGGTGAAGGAGTACTTCGGCCTGGACGTCGGCCAGACCATCAAGACCTGGTCCGTCATGGAGACGATCATCTCGGTGGTCGCGGGCGCCCTGGTCCTGCTCCTCTCCCTGGTCATATAGCCGCACGCCGCACCGTGCCGCCCACGGGGAGGCGCGGCCGACCGCGGCCGACGGGGAGGCGCGGCCACATGCGGCCGCGCCTCCCCGTCGTCGTTCCCGGCCGCTCGCGGGCATCGCCTGCCGGGGCCGGGCCCCTCGGCGACCGGCTGCGGACCGACGCCGGGAACCGGTGCGGGAGGCGGGCGGGCTCGCGGCGGCGGTGCCGGGCAGCGTCCCGCCGGGCCCGTGTCCGGCGATGTCGCGGGGCAACGGGCGGGAAGGGACGTGCACGGGCCCCGCAGCGGCCCGGAACCGGGCGGCCGCTGCTTGGATGGACGGCATGAGCGCTGCTGACGAGATCCTCGACATCGTCGACGAGAACGACCGCGTCGTCGGGCAGGCCCGGCGGGGTGACGCGTACGCCCGGGGGCTGCGCCACCGCTGCGTCTTCGTGTGGGTCCGGGACGCCCGGGGACGCGTCTTCGTCCACCGCCGTACGGCGACGAAGCTGGTGTTCCCCTCCCTGTACGACATGTTCGTCGGCGGGGTGGTGGGCGCGGGCGAGTCCTACGACGACGCGGCGCTGCGGGAGGCGGAGGAGGAACTGGGGGTGACGGGGCTGCCGCGCCCGGAGCACCTCTTCACGTTCCTGTACGACGACGGCGCCGGGCGGACCTGGTGGTCGGCGGTGTACGAGGTCCGCTGCGAGGGACCGGTCGCCCCGCAGACGGAGGAGGTGGCCTGGCACGGGTTCCTCGAGGAGGCGGAGCTGGAGCGGCGGCTCGGGGAGTGGGAGTGGGTGCCGGACGGGTTGTCGGCGTACGCGCGGCTGCGTGCCGGGCGGGAGTGAGGCGGGAGGGAGGTCTGTCCCGCCGCCGGGGGTGTTCGGGCACCCGCACGGGCCGCCGTAGGCGTGCCGCCCTCACCCGGTAAGGTCCCCAAGTGATCGAATTCGTGCGGAACGCCCGGCTCTGGTTGGCGCCCGAAGAGATCCGGCGGGAGGGCGGCACCCCCGACTACCGGTTCTCGCTGGCGAACGAACGCACCTTCCTGGCCTGGTTGCGCACCGCTCTCGCCCTGGTCGGCGGCGGGTTCGCGGTGGACCAGTTCCTGCCCGACCTGCGCTGGGGCTGGCGGGTGGGGCTGGCGCTCGCGCTGCTCGCTTCGGGCGCCCTGTGCTCGCTGCGTGCCGTGAACCACTGGGTGCGCTGCGAACGGGCCATGCGCCGCGGCGAGGACCTCCCCGTCTCACGCTTCCCCGCCCTGCTCAGCCTGGTCGTCGCCGTGGTCGCCGTCGCGATGGTCGTCGTGGTGCTCGTCGGCTGGGAGGGCTGAGCGTGGGCGCCGACGCGGACGCCGCACCGGCCGGCCCGGAGCGCGACCCCGGGCTCCAGCCCGAGCGCACCCGGCTCGCCTGGCGCCGTACGACGCTGTCCGGCACGGTCGTCGCCGTGCTCGCCGGGAAGACCGCGCTGCACGGCGGCGCGACGCCCGCCTCGGTCGTCGCCGCCGCCCTGTGCTGCGCCCTCTGGCTGGCCTTCCTGGCCATCGCCCACGCCCGTATCCGCACCCTCGCCTCGGCGGACCGGCCCCGCGCCCTGACCCCGCCGTACGCCACGGCCGCGGCCCTGTGCACGGTGGCGCTGGCGGTGTGCGGCGGGTTCCTCGTCCTCTAGGGGACCGGGACCCGCTGGGTGGGCCGCGGGACCCGCCAAGGACCAGGACCCGCCAAGGACCGGGACCCGTTAGGGGCCGGGACCCGCCGCTACTCCCGGTCCACCGTCACCACGATCTTCCCCCGCGTCCGCCCCTCCTGGTTCCGCCGGTGCGCGTCCGCCGCCCGTTCCAGGGGGAACGTCTCCGACACGTGCACGGTCACGACCCCCTGCTCCGCCAGCTCGGCCAGCCGCGACAGGTCCTCGGCGTCGGGGCGTACGAAACAGTACCGCCCGCCGTAGTCGACGACGTCCGTGTCGGTGATCGACACCAGGCGGCCGGCGGTGGCCAGCAGGTTCGCCGATACCCTCAGCGCTTCGCCGCCGACCGTGTCGAACACCGCGTCCACGCCCTCGGGCGCCAGGCCTCGCACCCGCTCGGCCAGCCCCTCCCCGTACGCCACCGGCTCCCCGCCCAGTCCTCGCACGAAGTCGTGGTTGCCCTCACTCGCCGTCCCGATGACCCGTGCCCCCAGGTGCCTCCCCAGTTGCACGGCGATCGAGCCGACCCCGCCCGCGGCGGCGTGCACGAGGACGGTCTCGCCCCGTTTCACCTGCAGCGCCTTCACCAGCACCTGGTACGCGGTCAGCCCGGTCAGCGGCAGCCCGGCGGCCTCCTCGTGGGAGAGATCGCGGGGTTTGCGCGCGAGGGTGCGCACGGGCGCCGCCACGTACTCGGCGAAGGTCCCCCGGGAGAGGAAGTCCTCGCGGACGTAGCCGATCACCTCGTCCCCGACGGCGAACTCCGTGACGGCGGCCCCGGGCCGCACCACGACCCCCGAGACGTCCCATCCCGGGATCACGGGGAAGACGGGCTGGAGGATCGCGTCGAGGTGGCCGTCACGGCACTTCCAGTCGACGGGATTGACGGCGGCGGCCCGCACCCTCACGAGCACCGAGTCGGGGCCGACGCGTGGATCGGGGACGTCTGCGTACTCCAGCACCTCGGGGCCGCCGTACCGTGCGTAACTGATCGCCTTCATGGCTCCGACCCTCCGGGGTACCCGGAGGTGACGCAAGCCGAATGTCCGGATTCACACCGTTAAGGTGAGCGCCATGACGACTCTCCACCTGGAACACACCGCCCACGACCACGCGCACGGCCCCGACTGCGGCCACGTCCGGGTGCCGCACGGCGACCATGTCGACTACGCGCACGACGGGCACCTGCACCGCGAGCACGGCGGCCACTGGGACGAGTGCGAGCCCTCCGGGCACACCGCGCACGAGAGCCACGACCACCGGCACGGCGAGGGCTGCGGGCACGCGCGGGTGCGCCACGGCGACCACGTCGACTACCTCCACGACGGCCACCGGCACGCCGCGCACGACGGCCACTGGGACGACCACTGACCCGCGGGCACGCCGCTCCGCCGCCCCCGCCCCGACAGCTCCCGCAGCTCCCGCGCCCTCGCGCCGGGAGCTGTCGGCACGTCGTGGCGCCGATCACGTTCCGCTCCCCCACTGGACGGCATACCGACTGGTCGGCATCATGACTCGGGTACTGTTCGCCTGCCCGTAGGAGCGACGATGAGCCCCGACCACCCGCCCGGACTCGATCTCGACCGGTTGCGCGGCCTGCTCGACCGCGAGCGGCCCGGGCTGGTGACCGGCCCGCTGTCCGGCCGGCTGATCGAGGGCGGACGGTCGAACCTCACCTACGCGGTCTCGGACGGTACCGCCCGCTGGGTCGTACGGCGGCCCCCGCTCGGCCACGTCCTGGCCACCGCGCACGACATGAAGCGCGAGCACCGCGTCATCAGTGCGCTGCACCCGACGAACGTGCCGGTGCCGCGCCCCGTCCTCCTCTGCGAGGACGAGGAGGTCATCGGCTCGCCCTTCTACGTCATGGAGTTCGTCGAGGGCACCCCCTACCGCACCGCCGGACAGCTCGCCCCGCTCGGCCCCGAGCGCACCCGGGCCGCCGTACTGGGCCTGGTCGACACGCTCGTCGACCTGCACGCCGTGGACCCCGCCGAGGTGAATCTCGCGGACTTCGGCCGCCCCGAGGGTTTCCTGGACCGACAGCTGCGGCGCTGGGCCAAGCAGCTGGACGCCTCCCGCAACCGCGACCTGGCCGGCATCGACGAGCTGCACGCCACGCTCGGCCGGGAGCTGCCCCGCTCCCCCGCCGCGACCGTCGTGCACGGCGACTACCGCCTCGACAACGTCCTGATCGGCGGCGCCGACGACGAGATCAGGGCCGTCCTCGACTGGGAGATGTCCACCCTCGGCGACCCCCTCACCGACCTGGGCCTGCTGGTGATGTACAGCATGCCGCTCGGTATGCCCGACTCGCCCGTCTCCACCACGGCGCAGGCCACCGGCCACCCCGCCCCCGCCGAGCTGGTCGAGCGGTACGCCGCGCGCTCGGGGCGCGACGTGTCCGCCGTCGCGTGGTACACGGCGTTCGCCTGGTTCAAGCTCGCCGTGATCCTGGAGGGCATCCACTACCGCTACACGCTGGGCCAGACGGTCGGCCGCGGCTTCGACCGCATCGGCGATCTCGTCCCCGTCTTCATCGAGCACGGCCTGACCACCCTTCAGGAGGGCTGACCCGCCATGGACTTCGCGTTCGACGCACGCACCGAGGAACTCCGCGCCAAGCTGCTCGCCTTCATGGACGAGTACGTCCATCCGGCCGAGCAGGTCGCCCACGAGCAGCGCGCCCGCCTCGCCTCCCCCTGGGACACGCCGCAGGTCGTGGAGGACCTGAAGGCCGAGGCCCGCCGCCAGGGCCTGTGGAACCTCTTCCTGCCCGACGCCGAGCACGGCGCCGGCCTCACCAACCTCCAGTACGCCCCGCTCGCCGAGATCACCGGCCGCAGCCCGCAGCTGGCGCCGACGGCGACGAACTGCGCGGCGCCCGACACCGGGAACATGGAGGTGCTGGCCCAGTTCGCCGACGAGGAGCAGAAGAAGCAGTGGCTCGAGCCGCTGCTAGCCGGTGAGATCCGCTCGGCGTTCGCCATGACCGAGCCGGACGTGGCCTCCTCCGACGCCACGAACATCACCACGCACATCGAGCGCGACGGCGACGAGTACGTCATCACCGGCCGCAAGTGGTACATCTCCGGGGCGATGAACCCGGACTGCAGGATCTTCATCGTGATGGGCAAGACCGACCCGGACGGCGCGGACATCCGCCGCCAGCAGTCCATGGTGCTGGTCCCCCGCGACACGCCCGGTGTCACCGTCGACCGCGCGATGCAGGTCTTCGGCTACGAGGACCACTACCACGGCGGCCACGCCGAGGTGACCTTCGACCACGCGCGCGTGCCGGTGTCGAACCTGATCGGCGAGGAGGGCGGCGGCTTCGCGATCGCCCAGGCCCGCCTCGGTCCGGGCCGTATCCACCACTGCATGCGGCTGATCGGCATGGCCGAGCGGGCGATCGAGCTGATGTGCCGTCGGGCGGTGTCCCGCGAGGCCTTCGGCAAGGCGCTGGCCCAGCAGGGCGTCGTCCACAACTGGATCGCGGACGCGCGGGTCACCGTCGAGCAGCTGCGGCTGCTGGTGCTGAAGACCGCCTGGCTGATGGACACCGTCGGCAACAAGGGCGCCCACACCGAGATCCAGGCCATCAAGATCGCCACGCCCCGCGCGGTGGTCGACATCATCGACCGGGCGATCCAGCTGCACGGCGCGGGCGGCGTGAGCCAGGACTTCCCGCTGGCCGAGCTCTACGCCGGCGCCCGGACGCTGATGATCGCCGACGGCCCGGACGAGGTCCACCAGCGCTCGCTGGCACGCCGGGAGATCAAGAAGTACCTCTGAGCGAGGCGGCGCCCCCCGGAGCCGGGGGGCCGTCACCTCACGGGCGCAGTGCCCGCAGCAGCAGGTCGGCCAGGTGGTCGGCGACCTCCTGGGGGCCGAGCGGACCGTCGGGGCGGTACCAGGTGGAGAGGTGGTGGACGGAGCCGAAGTGGTAGTCCACCACCAGGTCGGCCGGGGACTCCTTGGTGAAGACGCCGGCCTGCTGGCCCTCCTCGATGAGCGCGCGGAAGCGTTCGTGGTAGCGCCGGCGCTCCGCGCGCACCTGCTTGTTCTTCTCCGGGCTCAGCTGGTGCATGGAGCGGAAGAAGATCGACGCGTCGTCGAGGTTGTCGATGGTCGTGACGACGACGTCGGCCGCCGCCTCCCGCACCCGCTTCTCGACCGGCTCGTCGGATTCCGCGAAGGCGTCCAGGCGCTCCTGCTGGAGGCGCAGCACGCGCGCGTACACCTCGTGGAGCAGGTCGTCCTTGGAGCCGAAGTAGTGGTACAGCGCTCCCTTGGTGACGCCGGCCGCCTCCACGATCTCCTGTACCGAGGTGCGGTCGTAGCCCCGCTCCGCGAAGAGCCGGGTGGCGGCGGCCAGGAGCCGCTGCGGCACCGGAGTGCCGTCCCCGTCCGTGGTCCTGGGCACTGCCGTCACCTGCCTTTCCGTTTCAGTGTCCGTTCACTGTTCGTCCTGTCGCGTACGGGAACGCAGTTCCCGACGGAGGATCTTCCCACTCGCCGTCTTCGGCAGGTCGGGCAGGATCTCCACCTGGCGCGGATACTTGTACGCGGCCAGTCTCTCCTCGCAGTACGCGGCGAGTGCGTCCGGGGCCGCCTCGGCACCCGGACGGAGGCTGATGTACGCCTTGACGGTCTCCCCGCGGTACCCGTCGGGCACGCCGACGACGGCGGCCTCGCGCACCGCCGGGTGGGTGTAGAGGACGTCCTCGACCTCGCGCGGCCAGACCTTGAACCCGGAGGCGTTGATCATGTCCTTCTTGCGGTCGACGACGTAGAGCCACCCCTGGGCGTCCATGAAGCCGATGTCGCCGGTGCGCAGCTCGCCGCCGGGGAAGGCCTCGGCGGTGGCGTCGGGGCGCCGCCAGTAGCCGGGGACGACCTGCGGACCGCTCACGACGATCTCGCCCTGTTCCCCGAAGGGCACCTCCGCGCCCTGCTCGTCGACGACCCGGACGATGCTCTCGGGGCCGGGCAGGCCGACGGCGAGGGTTCCGGAGACCGGGTCGACGGGCGCCTCCAGGTGCGGCGGGACCGAGGCGCACGGCGCCGTGCACTCGGTGAGCCCGTAGCCGTTGCGGATGTACGACCCGAAGCCCGCGCGGAACTTCTCCACCAGGGCGGGCGGCAGCGGGGCGCCCCCGGAGGAGATGTTCGCGAAGGAGGCGAAGTGCCCGCGGGTGACGGACGGGTGGGCGGCCAGCGCCATGAAGGCGGTGGACGGGCCGACGGTGTAGTGCGGCCGGTGCTCGGCGAACGCGTCCAGCACGACGCCCGCCTCGAAGCGGTACGCCAGGACGAGCGTGCCCGTGCTGTTCAGGCAGGCCCCGAACTCGCAGACCATGCCGGTGATGTGGAACAGCGGCGCCAGCGCGAAGTAGACGGGCGCCTCGGGCAGGCCGAGACCGGTGCGCTGCCGTTCGGCGTTGTACATGATGTTGCGGTGCGTGTTGGTGGCGCCCTTGGGGGTGCCGCTGGTGCCCGAGGTGTAGCTGATGAGCGCGATGTCGTGCGGTCCCGGGTCGCGGCCCTCGGGTGCCTTGTGCCCGGCGCGGGCGGCCCGGGCGAGGTCGTCGGCGTCGGTGGCGCCCGGCAGCCGCTCGAAGCTCAGCACCCGTGTGTCCGTGCGGGTCTGGAAGTCCAGCTCGCACCCGGTGAGGACGATCCGTACGGGCGTGCCGCCCGCCGTCTCGCGCACGTACGACTCCCAGGCCCGGTCGGAGCAGATCAGCGCGGCCACCTCGCCGTCCCGCAGGACGTGCCCGATCTCCCCCGACTTGTACATGGGGTTGACGGGCACGACGACCGCGCCCGCCTTCCAGGCGCCGAGGACGGCGAGCACGAAGTGCGGGGAGTTCTGCAGCAGGACCGCGACCCGTTCGCCGCGCTCCAGGCCGCGCGCGGCGAGGTGCCCGGCGACGGAGTCGCTCAGCTCGTCCACCTCGCGGTAGGTGAGGCGGCCGTCGAAGTAGGCGAGGAAGATCCGGTCGGGGGCTGCGGCTGCGGCCCGGCGCAGGGCGTGCACCAGGGAGGCCTCCGGGTCGAGCGGGGCCTTCTGGACGTCGGTCAGCAGGTCCAGCCAGGGCCTGGCCGCGTAACGGGAGCCGGTCACCGGGCCGCCGCCTCCTCCCACTGCCGCTGGAGCCGGTTCATGCCGCGCAGCCAGCGGTCGGGCTCTGCGGCACGGGCCTGGTAGTACGCGGCGACCTCGGGGTGCGGCAGGACCAGGAAGCGGTCCTCCTCGATGCCCTTGAAGAGGGCGTCCGCCACGTCCGCGGGTTCGATGGCGGTCGGCGTGAGCACCAGTTCGCCCGCGCTGCCGCTCGCGGTGAGCATGTCGGTGCGCACGCCCTGCGGGCAGATGGCGTGGACCCTGATCCCGCGGTGGCGGTACGTGAGGGACAGCCACTCGGCGAAGGCGTACGCACCGTGCTTGGTGACGCTGTAGGGCGCGGCTCCGATCATGGTGAGGAGTCCGGCGGCCGAGACGGTGGAGACGAAGCGGCCGCTGCCGCGCTCCAGCCAGTCGGGGATCAGCTCGTGGGCCGCCCGCACGTGTGCCATGACGTTGACGTCCCAGGCGAGCGCCCAGACGGTCTCCTCGGCCGCCTCCGAACCGCCCGAGCCGACACCCGCGTTGGCGCAGTACACGTCGACCGTGCCGCCCAGCGCCTCGCGCGCCTCGGCCACGATCGCGGAGGCGTCGCCCGGGACCGCGACGGCGCCGATCTCGTCGGCGACGGCCTTCGCCCGGTCGGCGTCCAGGTCGTTGACGACGACCCGGGCCCCCTCGGCGGCGAAGCGGCGGGCCAGCGCGGCGCCGATGCCGCCTCCCGCCCCGGTGACGACGACTCCGGCATCCTGCACGGCTTCCACCATCGGTCTCCTTCGACACGGCTGCGACGCCACGTGCGTGGGCCTGCTGCAACGCCAGACTAACCAGTCGGTATGTACGACGGAAGAGGTGAACCGGGGTCCGGCTCGTTCCGCGCGGCAGGGGGCGCGGGTTAGCGTGCGTGCGCATGACACCCGCCGCGATCACGGAGGTCACCGCATGACGCTGTCCAGACGGACCCTGCTCGCCACCACGGCCGCGGTGGCGGCCACCACCACGGCCGTCGCGACCGGCACGGCGCAGGCGGCGCCCGGGGGCCACGGCGGCCGCCGGCTCCGCACCGGCTTCGAGCGCCTCGCCGACGACGGCTACGCCCTGCTCGACGGGCAGAAGGCCGGCCTCGTCACCAACCCGACCGGCGTCACCCGGGACGTACGCCACATCGTGGACGTCATGCACGCCGACGACCGCGTCGAGCTGACCGCCGTCTTCGGTCCCGAGCACGGCTTCCGCGGCACCGCGCAGGCGGGCGGCTCCGAGGGCCGCTACGACGACCCCGCGACCGGACTGCCGGTCTACGACACGTACCTGAAGAGCGGGCAGCCGCTCGCGGACGTCTTCACGGCGTCCGGCGTGGACACCGTCGTCTTCGACATCCAGGACGTCGGCGCGCGTTTCTACACGTACATCTGGACGCTGTTCGACTGCATGGAGGCGGCCCGGCTCGCGGGCAAGCGGTTCGTGGTCCTGGACCGGCCGAACCCGGTGACCGGACGGGCGGCCCTCGGCCCGGTCCTGCACGAGGAGTTCGCGACCTTCGTCGGCCGCAAACCCGTCGCGCAGGCGCACGGCATGACCGTCGCCGAGCTGGCACGGCTCTTCAACGGCGAGTTCCTGACCTCGCCGGTACCCCTGGAGACCGTGACGATGACCGGCTGGAGGCGCTCGGAGTTCCACGACGCCTCCGGGCTGCCCTGGGTGCCGCCGAGCCCCAACATGCCGACGCCGGAGTGCGCCCTCGTCTACTCGGGCACGTGCCTGTTCGAGGGCACGAACCTGTCGGAGGGACGCGGCACCACCCGCCCCTTCGAGCTGATCGGGGCCGAGGGCGTCGACGGGAGCTGGGCCGCCGCCGCGAACGCCCTCGACCTGCCCGGCGTGCGCTTCCGGGAGGCGTACTTCACGCCCACCTTCTCCAAGTTCCAGGGGAAGACCGTCGGGGGCGTACAGCTGCACGTGCACGACCGGGCCGCCTTCGATCCGGTCCGCACCGGGATCGCCCTCCTGGTGACCGCGAAGCGGACCTGGGACGGCTTCGCCTGGCGGCCGGACAACTGGATCGACAAGCTCACCGGCTCCGCACAGGTGCGCACGATGATCGACGCGGGTGCGGACACCGACGAGGTGGTGGGCGGCTGGGAGAGCGAACTGGCGGCGTTCCGAAGGACGCGCCGCCCGTACCTGCTCTACCGCTGACCCGGGCGCCGGCCGGTCACCGGCGGGACGCGTACTCCACGACCCGCAGGCAGGCCGGCCGGTTCCGCCGGCCGACGCCGCCGTGCTCGATGCCGCCGGTCCTGCCACCCCGACAGGCCCGCCACAGCGTCCCCCCGGTTCTCGCAGACCGACTTCGTGGAGAGGACGGCTCGGCCGTTCCGACCGGGCGGCAGGATGTCGCAACACCGGCCGCCGCAGCGGTCCTTGGCCACCGTTCCGGTGAGCTTTCCGGTGATCGTTCCGCGGATTTTCCGGTTGCCCTCACGGCAGTCGTCTCTGCGGCTTTCTCCGAGGTGAGGCCCGTTCCGGCAGCCATCGGCGGGGGAAAGCGGCGACAAAAAGCCGGTGACGCGGACACATACGGACGCGCCCTTCAGGAACCCGTGGACGCCGCGGGGAGTTCTCAGTCTGTCGAGGGCGTTGCGCGGGGTGCGCCGTGGCACGGCGGCTCCCGCCGCCTGGGACGGGCCGGGCATGACCGCCGGTACCCGAGTCCGACGATGAACACGCGTCACTTTTGGAGCGGTGGTTCGGCTTATGAGGGGCATCGGAAATCGGATGGAGCCGAATCGCGTGTCGATACGTCTATTCGGCGACGTCCGTACGAAGACGCCGAAGTGACCGAAGTACAGGTGCAGGTGTGACGGAGGTGCAGGGCGATGGCCGGTTTCCGGAGTCTGGCGAGACAGGTCCGCGATCCGCGGTGCGACCTGGCGCTACGGCGCTATTCACTGCGCAAGTGCCTTGAGCGGTTCGCTCCTTACGGGCACAGGGCGACCTGGGACCATCTGTGCTCCCGGGCCGGGTTCGGCCTCGAGGACCGCTCTCCCGACCCGGCGCGGCTCGTGGCCGCGCTGGAGGAGCTGGAGGAGGCGCGTTCGGTCTGGCTGGCCTACGAGGCCGGGTTCGCCGAGCGGCGCAGGAAGGAGAAGCACGACGGGCTGCGCAGGCCGGGCAGCGTGGACGACTGGCACCGGCTGACCTGGGGCGGTTTCGGCGTCGCCTGGTGCGACGATCCCGGGATCCATCCGGACGGGCCGCTGGCGGAGGTGCTGCGCCGGCTGATCTCCGCGCTGGAGCGTGAGCCGGGGGCGCTGTGCCCGGTCTGCGACGGGGGTCACCTGGTCTGGAAGTACGACCTCGACCACGAGCCTTCCACGGGCCCGGTCTGCGCGGACTGCGGCATCCTGGTCCCGCGCCCCGTCCTCACCCCCGAGGCACTGGCGGCCGCCAGACTCGGACGGCCGCTGCTCATGTCGGCGTAGGGCCGGTCCGGCGGCGGGAGCGCGCGCCCGCCGCCGTGCGGCCCGACGGCCGTGCGGCCCGGCGACGGTGCGAACCGGTGGCCGTGCGGCCCGGCGCCGGGGGTCGTCGCTCAGGACGCGCGAGGCATGCTGTGCGGCGACCCCCGGCGAGCCGCCCCTACGTGGCGTAGAAGCCCTGCACGTCGGCGATCAGGTCGACCGTGCCCGCGTGGTTGTAGAAGGTGACCTTGCCGTCGGCCACCGGGACCACGACGAGGCCGGCCACGGTCCGTCCCGCCGTCGGGTTCATGGTGGACGCGCTGGTGCGGGCCGTTCCCGAGGGGTAGACCGAGAGGAACGTGGACGAGGTCGCGTTGGTCGCCGTCACGTTCAGCACGACCGCCGTCACACCCGTGGCGGGGACGCCGTCCCGGCCGGCGACCTGAAGGGTCACCGTGTCGCCGGATCCGACCTTGCCCTTGGCGACGCCGGTGCCGTACCGGGTGTCCATGGCACGGGTCGGGGCCAGCGGCTGGTAGAGGGAGCCGAGGTTCGAGGAGGTGTAGTAGCCGGCGACATCGGCGATGAGATCGACCGAGCCCGAGTGGTTGTACAGGTAGATCTCACCGTCGCGCACGGGGGCGACGACGAGGTTCGACACGGTCTGGCCCGACGTCATGTTCAGGTTCGACGGCCCCCGCCAGTCCACCACGCCCTCGGACGGGACGACGGACACGACGGTCGAGGTGGTGGGGTCGGTCGCCGTCACGTTCAGCACGACCGCCGTCACGTCCGTGGTGGGCACCCCGCCGCGGCCGGAGACGGTGAGGGGCACCGTGGTGTGCTCCTGCACCTTGGCCTTCCGCGCGCCGAGGCCGCTGCGGGTGTCCAGCAGACGGGTGGGACGCAGGGGCTCGTAGAGGGAACCGTCCGCCTCGGTGTAGTAACCGGAGATGTCGGCGATGAGGTCGACGCTCCCGGCGTGGTTGTAGAAGGTGACCTTCCCGTCCTTGACGGGGACGACCACCGTGTTGGGCACGGTCGCACCGGCGGGCACATTGAGGTTCGACGCGCTGCTGCGGGCGGTGCCGGCCGGATAGACCGAGATGTACGTCGACGCCGTCGGGTTGGTGGCGGTCACGTTCATGGCCACCGCGGTCACCTGGTCGGCCGGGAGGAGGCCGTCGCGCTCGGGTATCCGGAAAGTCACCGTGCCTCCGGTGCCGACCTTGCCCTTGCGGACGCCGGTTCCGGTGCGCGTGTCCATGGCCCGCAGCGGCTCGTGCACCCGGAACCTGGAGGTGGCCGTGGACAGGCCGTGGGTCAGGACGACGCTGCCGGTCTGCCGGACCGCCGGGCCGACGCCGTCGGCGGGCGGGGCGTCCAAGGTCCAGGTGTACTGCCCGTTGGGCATCAGGTTCCCGGCCTTGTCACGGCCGGTCCAGGAGAGCGCCACCCGGCCGCGGGCCTCCGTGCCGGAGTCCAGCACGGAGACCTTGCCGGTGGTGGCGTGCCGCGCAGTGAGGGACCACCCGCCGACGGGCTTGCTGAACAGGACGCGCAGCGTCTCCCAGCCGTTCTCGCTCGCCTCGACGTGGTCGCCGGCGTTCCGGCTCAGAACCGACAGGGGCTGGGCGTCGATGCCCGTCGGGACGATGTGGACGCGCTCGTCGGCGTCGGCGTAGGCCACGTGGCCACCGAAGCGGTCCACGCTCCAGCGGATGTGACGCTGCGAAACACCGGTGTCGGGCAGGGAACCGATGACGCGGCTGACGGGGTGGGCACTGTCGGCGCCCGTGAGGACCAGCTGTCCGGCCGCCGCGTCGTGGGTGACCACGCAGCCGTCGCCGAGCAGGGCCTCCCCCGCCGGGACCGGCAGTGAGGTCTTCGCCGTACGGTCGTAGACGCCGGCCGGTCCGTCCGCGCCGCAGCTCCAGTACAGCCAGCGGCCCACGGCCTGCAGCTCCCGGGGCACGCACGGGGCGCCGGTGTCCACCGACTGGACCTGCTTGCCGGTCGCCAGGTCCTCGGCCGTGACGCGGCCGTTCTCCGCCCCCGGCTTCCACAGCCAGGAACCCCACAGGGCGGCCGCGCCGGCCGGCCGCTTCCCGATGACATGCCACCTCCGGAGCGAGTACACCTGCTGCTCGCCCGTGGCGTCGGCGGAGGCGTGGACGAGGTAGTCACCGTTGACGTCCACGAGGCGGCCGGCGCCGAGGTCGAAGTAGTTGTTGTCATCGGCTTCCCGGCTGCGGATCACGTATCGGCTGCCTTGCTGGCGCACGAACCGCCCGTCCCCGAGAGCCCGGTACTCCGCGCAGGCGATGTCGGTGGCGGCGCAGTCGGCCAGCCGGCTGTTGGTCAGCCAGGAGCGATCGCCGTAGGTCGGCGTGCCGGAGGTACTGACGGACCGGACGGACGCGTAAATCCCGGCAGCGCTGTCGTCGACCACGGACAGCTGTCCCTGGGCGAGCGCCAGACCCTGGATGCGCGCCGGTCTCGGCAGCCGCTTCACCAAGGTCGGCACCGGTTCGCCCGTGGCGTCGGCCGTGATGCGCCTGACTCCCCAGTCAATGGCGTCACTGCCGCCGACGATCGCTGCCGTGCCGTCCGGTCCGGCGGCAACTCCGCCCCGGATCCGGCTGAGCAGGGTGACGACGGGGCCGCCGGTGATCGGCACCGCCTGGAGGCGGCTGCCGTTCACGTAGGCCAGCCAGTCGCCCACGACGGCGAAGTCGTGGTGGGCATTGCCGGGGTAGACGAGGTCGTTCAGCGTGACCTCGATGTACGGAGCCGAGAGGTCACTCCGCAGGAACAGGAGGATCTTGTGATTCTCGCCGTCCGGACTGTAGGCCGCCAGGTATTCGGGCGAGAGCTTCACCCGGGAAAAGGTTTCGGGGATCGGCGGGGTCACGGCCTCGACCCGACCCGTCTCCGTCGAGGCGATGCCGAAGCGCCGCTGCCCGTCCTGGGCCTTCGCCGCCACGACGAGGCCCGACCCGTCACCGCCGAACACCCCCAGGGGGTGGCCGGCGGGGTCGGACAGGGGAAGATCCCGGGTCGTCCCGTCCGGCCGGGGCGACAGCAGGTGCATCGACTCCGCCGTCACCCTCCCGTCCGGCTGGGTGACCGGCTCGTAGGCGACCACGGCGGAGCCGAAGACCGCGGCCGTCTTCAGCCCCTCGGGGACCGTCACACGGCGTGAACTCCCGTCCGCGCCGCGGAGTTCGACCTCCCCGTCGCGCAGGAAGGCCAGGGTGTCGGCGCCGGTGCCGCGGACGGTCGTCCCGGACTCGGTGGGCAACGAAACCGGTGTGCTGCGGCCGTCCGCGTACCGGACGTGGGCGACCTTCCCGTCCTGCGCGTAGAAGACGCCCTCGGCACCGGCGGAATCCGCCCGGAAATCGCGTGACTGCGCGGACAGGTAGGTCCTCGCGGGCACCGTGTTGGGACGGGGTGCGGCCGGAACCACCACCTCGCCGGGCACCGGTTCGCCGGCCGCGGCACTCGACGCCTGCGGCATCAGACCGCCCACGGTCAGAGCGACGCCCATAGCGGTGGCGAACGCCCCCCGCACCAAGCCGTGACGTTTCACTGGATCCTCCCCTTGCCCTGCCATGCCCATGGCGGGTGACCGGATCCTACCGGCTCGCGATCAAGGACGGCGAAGGAATTTGAATCTGTTCAAAAGAACCCGCCCCAGCCCGCGCGGCCCGGTCAGCCCGTCGGGCGGTCGCAGCACCGGGCGTCCGCGTCCGGCTCCCGGGCGGCTCCCGTGCGCCGGGCCGCGGGGGTGGCACCGGCCCCCGTGGCCCGTTCCACCAGCAGGCGGGAGCCGGCGCCGCGTTCGCCGAAGACGTCGTCGGGGTTGGACAGGACACAGGTGTCCAGGGAGAGGCAGCCGCAGCCGATGCAGTCGGTGAGGTGGTCGCGCAATCGGTTCAACTGCTTGATCCGCTCGTCCAGTTCGGAACGCCAGGACGCCGAGAGCCGGGCCCAGTCGTCCTCGGTGGGGGTGCGCCCCTCCGGCAGCTCGGCGAGTGCTTCGCGGATCGTGGCGAGCGGGATGCCGACGCGCTGCGCGGCGCGCACGAAGGCGACCCGGCGCAGCGCGTCACGGCTGAAGCGGCGCTGGTTGCCGGACGTGCGGCGACTGTGGATCAGGCCCTTGGACTCGTAGAAGTGCAGGGCGGAGACGGCGGCGCCGCTGCGCGCGGCGAGCTGGCCGACCGTGAGCTCGTGGATCTTCTCGGGAATCTGAGGCACTCCTCGAACCCTACCGACCCGGTCACCCGCACGGATGCCTCCGGTCCGTTGACACGGGCCGCCCGGGCGACCATGCTAAGCAGTCGCTTAGCTTTGAGGGCGAACAGGTCGAGCGAGCAGGACGAGCGAGCAGAGAGGCCGGGACATGGCAGAGCCGAGGATCTTCACATCCGCCGACGACGTGAAGGCGGCGGTGGGCGAGCGGTTGGGGTACACCGACTGGCTGGACGTCGACCAGAAGCGGATCGACCTGTTCGCGGAGGCGACCGGCGACCACCAGTGGATCCACGTGGACCCGGAGAAGGCCGCCGCGGGCCCGTTCGGCACCACCATCGCCCACGGTTATCTGACCCTGTCGCTGCTCCCGCTCTTCGGGCCGCAGCTCATCCGGGTCGAGGGCGTGAAGATGGGCGTCAACTACGGCACCAACAAGGTCCGCTTCCCCTCCCCCGTCCCGGTCGGCTCGCGACTGCGCGCCACGGCGACGATCACCGGCGTCGAGGACGTCCAGGGAGGGATCCAGGTGACCGTCGCCTTCACCGTGGAGCGCGAGGGCGGCGACAAGCCCGTGTGCGTCGCCGAGTCGGTCTCCCGCTACTACCTCTGAGCCTCGCCGGGCGGTGCGGCTCCCACCATCCGCAGCACGAGGTCGGCGTAGAGCGCGCCGACCTCGTCGGGCGTCCGGGGGCCGTTCACGTTGAACCAGCGGGCCACGTCGATGCAGAGCGACAGCACGGCGAGCGTCGTCCCCTTCACGTCCGGCACGTCGAACTCGCCCGACGCGACACCGTCGTCGATGATCCCGCGCACCTCGGCGTCGACCTGCCGGCGCAGCGCGAGGATCTCGTCGCGGGCCTCCGGTCCGAGCGCGTCCAGCTCGTACTGCACCACCCGCGCCGTCGTGCGGCGCCCGGCGTGCCACCGTACGAAGGAGCTCACGGCGTCGGCGAGCCGCTCGGTGGCGCTGCCCTCGCCCTGGGCCGCCGTCCGCAGGATGGCGACCGCACGGTCGTGGCCGATCCGGCTGATGCGGTGGAGCAGTTCTTCCTTGGTCTTGTAGTGGATGTAGAGCGCGGCCGGGCTCATGCCGGCCCGCCCGGCGATGTCGCGGGTCGTGGTCGCGTGGTACCCGCGCTCGGCGAAGGCCTCCACGGCGGCGACCAGGAGCCGCCGGGCCGCGTCCGGGGTGACCTCTTCCCACGGCTCGGTGTCGCCGCCCGTCGTCTCGGCCGCCGTACTCATCGCTTGTTCGCCCCTCTCGGTGACAGGGGCACCACCATACCGCCGAAGCTGAGCGGGCGCTTAGGGGCGGCTCCCGGCGGGCACGTCAGCCCAGCTTCTCGAAGGGGTCGTGCTCGGCGAGGAGCTTGTCCAGCCGGGCCTGGTCGACGCGGCTCACGATCTGCCCGGCCTCCTGGCGGTCACGGATGATCTTGGCCAGCGTGAAGGCCGAGGTGACGAGGTACAGGACGGCGACGGCGAGGAAGGCACGGACCCAGGCGTCGGCCTGGAGGTTGTAGATGCCGACGGCGGTGGCGGTCATCGCGACCGCGAACGAGGCCACGGCCTGCCCGTAGAAGGCCGTCGTGCTCTGCTGCTTGACGGGTGTGTCACTCATGCGGACAAGGGTCGGCGGATGCGGCCCCCGCCACATCCGCCGGCGTACTCAGCTCTCGTACTCAGAAGGCCGGGACGTCTCGCACCCAGAAGGCCGGGACGTCTCGCACTCAGAAGGCCGAGACGCCGGTCAGCGCCCGTCCGATGACCAGCTTCTGGATCTGGCTGGTGCCCTCGTAGAGGGTCATCACGCGGGCGTCGCGCAGCAGCTTGCCGGCCGGGTACTCGTCGATGTAGCCGTAGCCGCCGAAGACCTGGAGGGCGTTGTTGGCGGCGCGGACGGCGGCCTCCGAGGCGAACAGCTTGGCCTTGGAGGACTCGACGGTGAAGGGCCGCCCGCGGTCGATCAGGTCGGCGACCCGCCAGGTCAGCAGCCGGGCCGCGTCCACGTCGAGGGCGATGTCGCTGAGCAGCTCCTGCACCAACTGGTGGTGGGCGATGGTCTTCCCGAACTGCTCGCGCTCGCCCGCGTACCGCACGGCCGCGTCCAGTGCCGCCTGGGCTATGCCGACGCAGCCGGCCGCGACCGACATCCGCCCCTTGGCGAGGGCCGACATGGCGACCGAGAAGCCCTTGCCCTCGGGGGCCAGCATCGCGGAGGCGGGGACACGGACGTCCTCGAGGACCAGTTCGGCGGTGGCCTGGCCGCGCAGTCCGAGCTTGCCGTGGACGGTGCGGCGGGTCAGGCCGGGTGTGTCGGTGGGCACGAGGAAGGCGGAGACCCCCTTGTGACCGGGGGCGTCCGTGGAACGGGCGAAGAGCAGCACGACGTCGGCCCAGGTGCCGTTGGTGATGAACATCTTGGTGCCGTTGACGACGTAGTCGTCGCCGTCGCGGACGGCACGGGTGGTGAGGTTCCCGGCGTCCGACCCCGTACCGGGCTCGGTGAGACCGAAGCAGCCGACGTACTCGCCGGAGGTGAGCCCCGGCAGCCAGCGCCGCTTCTGCTCCTCGTCGCCCCAGGCGGCGACGGTCTTGGCGACCAGGCCGAGGGAGACCGACACGATCCCGCGCACGGAGCTGTCGCCGCGGCCCAGTTCCTCGGTGACCAGGCAGTACGCGAGATGGTCGCCGCCGCTGCCGCCGTACTCCTCGTCGACGGTGAGGCCGAGGAAGCCGACCTCGCCGAGCTTCTTCACGATCGACCGGTCCACCTCCTCGGCGCGGTCCCAGGCGACGACGTGCGGGGCGATCTCGCGCTCCACGAAGTCCCGGGCGAGCTGCCGCACGGCGGTCTGCTCCTCGCTGAGCTCCAGGTTCATGCCGAGTCACCCCACAGGAAAGACATCTTGAAAGCCGTACATTTAAATTAGCACTGCTAGTTTCCGTTCGCAGCCCTACTATGTGCGCCATGGCCCGACCGCGCAAGCCCCTGCTCAGCACCGACCGGATCGTCGAGACGGCCCGGGCGCTGGTCGACGCGGAGGGCCTCGCGGCCGTCTCCACGCGGCGGCTCGCCGCGGAGCTGGGCGTCAGCGGGCCCTCGCTCTACAACCACTTCCGCACCAAGGACGAGATCCTGGAGGCGGTCGCCGACTCGGTGAGCGCGCAGGTCGACCTGACGATGTTCGAGGACGGCCGGGACTGGCGGACCGCGCTGCACGACTGGGCCGTCTCCTACCGGGCGGCCCTGCGCGACCACCCCCACATCGTCCCGGTGCTGGCCCACGGCCCCGGCCGCCGCCCGGCCGCGCTGCACCTCGCGGACGCCGTCTACGGCGCGATGGTCGCGGCGGGCTGGCCCCCGGCCCAGGCCACGTCCATCGGCGCGCTGATGCGGTACTTCGTCATGGGCTCGGCGCTCGGCTCCTTCGCCGGGGGCTTCGTGGGCGACGCCGGCGCCTACGACCCCGCCGACTACCCGCACCTCCAGCAGGCCCACCTCCTGGCCGAGCAGCAGGAGAAGATCGACGAGCGGGCCTTCGAAACCGGGCTGACGGCGCTGCTGGACGGGCTGGCGCAGCAGTACGCCCAGGTGGCGCGGGGCACCTGAGGACGCTTCGGCGTCCGCCGAACGGTGCGTACCGCATCCTGGAACGCATGACCGACAAGGACGCCGAAGCGCCCGGACTCGCGCGGCTGGCCGGGCTGATCGCCGACGAGACCAGGGCCGCGTGTCTGCTGGCGCTGCTCGACGGGCGGGCGTGGACCGCCGGTGAGCTGGCCCGGCACGCGGGAGTCGCCGCCTCCACGCTGAGCGAGCACCTGGGCAAGCTCGTCGCGGGCGGACTGCTCGCCGAGGAGCGCCAGGGGCGTCACCGGTACGTACGGCTGGCCGACGAGCGGGTCGCACAGCTGGTCGAGGACCTGGCCGCACAGGTCGCGCCCGAGGCGGCGGCGCGGCGTCCGCGCACGCTGCGGGCAGCCGGCGCCGGTTCGGCCATGGCCCGGGGCCGCACCTGCTACGACCACCTCGCCGGGCGGCTCGGCATCACGGTCACCGACGCGCTGACCGGGCGGGGGCTGCTGCGCCAGGACACCGGCTTCGCGCTCACCGACGCCGGGCTCGGCTGGTTCCAGGACGCCGGGATCGCGCTGAAGCCCACCGGTCGCCGTCCGCTGGCCCGGGCCTGCCTCGACTGGACCGAGCGCCGTCCCCATCTCGCGGGCGTCGCGGGCGCGGCCCTGTGCCGGCACGCCCTGGACACGGGCTGGTGCGTACGCATCGGCTCCGGGCGGGCGGTGAAGGTGACGCCGGCGGGCGAGGACGCGCTGTCGGAGCTGCTCGGCATCGATCCGGTGGGGCTGCGCTGAGCACCGGTGTCCACGCGTCCCCGTCCCGGATCCGCCGGTCCCCGTATTCCGTCCCTCCCTGGCCTCAGGAGCATGATGAGCACCGCCCCGTCCCGCCGTCCGGACCTGCTCGCGGCGGCCGCCGCCACGGTCACCGTCGTCCTGTGGGCCTCCGCCTTCGTCTCGATCCGCAGTGCGGGCGACGCCTATTCGCCCGGGGCGCTGGCGCTCGGCCGGCTGCTGTCGGGCGCGCTGACGCTGGGCGTGATCTGGCTGCTGCGGCGGGAAGGGATGCCGCCCCGGCCGGCCTGGCGGGGGATCGCGGTCTCGGGACTGCTGTGGTTCGGCTTCTACATGGTCGTGCTCAACTGGGGCGAGCAACGGGTGGATGCCGGCACGGCCGCCCTCGTGGTCAACGTCGGTCCGATCCTCATCGCCCTGCTCGGCGCCCGGCTGCTCGGGGACGCGCTGCCGCCGCGGCTGGTGGCGGGGATGGCGGTGTCGTTCGCGGGCGCGGTGACCGTGGGCCTGTCGATGTCCGGTGAGGGCGGTTCCTCGCTGTTCGGGGTGGTGCTGTGCCTGCTGGCCGCCGTGGCGTACGCGGGCGGGGTGGTCGCCCAGAAGCCCGCGCTGAGGCACGCCGGCGCGCTTCAGGTGACGACGTTCGGGTGCCTGGTCGGGGCGGTGCTCTGCCTTCCGTTCGCGGGGCAGCTGGTGCGTGAGGCGGCCGACGCGCCCGTCTCCGCGACGCTCAACATGGTGTACCTGGGCGTGTTCCCGACCGCGCTGGCCTTCACGACGTGGGCGTACGCGCTGGCCCGCACGACCGCGGGCCGGATGGGCGCGACGACGTACGCCGTGCCCGCCCTCGTCGTCCTGATGTCGTGGCTGGCGCTCGGCGAGGTGCCGGGGCCGCTCACCCTGGCGGGCGGCGCGCTGTGCCTGGCGGGCGTGGCGGTGTCGCGGTCGAAGAAGCGCGCGGGGGCGGCCCCGGAGCGGGTCGGCACCGCACCGGAACCGCGCCGCGAGGACGCCGACCGGCTCTGAGCCTGTCGCGGACCGGCCCGGCCGGCCCGGACGGGTTCGGACCTGCCGGGACCGGCCCGGACCGGCCCGGACCCGGCCCGTCTAGAACACCACCAGCGCCCGCCCGCCCTTGCCCGCCAGCATGTTCTCGAAGGCCGCCGGGATGCCGTCCAGCGCGATGCGCTCCGTCACCAGGGCACCGAGGTCCAGTCGTCCCGCCCGGACGTGCTCGGCCAGCACCGGGAGGTCCCGGGCCGGGTCGGCGTTGCCGTAGACGCAGCCGGACAGGGTGCGGCCCCAGTGGAAGATCTCCAGGGCGTTGAAGGTGACCTGCTGGTCCTTGCCGCCGATGCCGACGACCGTGGTGCGTCCGCCGCGCCGGGTGGATTCCCAGGCGGTGCGGATGGTGACCGCGCGGCCGACGCACTCGACGGCGACGTCGACGCCCTGCTTGCCGGTGAGGGCGCGGATCTCGCGGGCGGTGGTGCCGGAGGCGATCAGGTAGTCGGTGGCGCCGGCGGCGCGGGCCAGCCCCTCCTTCTCGGGGGAGACGTCGACGGCGACGATCTTCGACGCGCCCGCGATGCGGGCCGCCTGGAGCGTGGCGAGGCCCACTCCGCCGACGCCGAACACGGCGACCGTCTCGCCCTCGCGGACCTTCGCCGCGTGGTGCACGGCGCCGTAACCGGTGAGGACGGCGCAGCCGAGCAGGGCGGCGTCGGTGAGCGGGATGCCGTCGGGGACGGGCAGGACGCAGTCGGCGCCCACCACCGTCTCCTCGGCGAACGCGGCGACGTTCAGACCGGGGTGCAGGTCGGTGCCGTCGTCGGCGCGGCGGGCGTGCGTGTTCGCGGCGCCGGCCAGGGCGCCCGCGCACAGCCAGACCTCGCCGAGCGAACAGGCGTGGCAGGCACCGCAGGACGGGGCCCAGTTGAGGACGACGTCGTCGCCGGCGGCGATGCGGGTGACGCCCTCGCCGACGGCGAGGACCGTGCCGGCGCCCTCGTGGCCGAGGACGGCGGGGAGCGGCACGCGCATGGTGCCGTTGGACAGGGACAGGTCGGAGTGGCAGACCCCGGCGGCGGCGAGCCTCACCCGGACCTGCCCCGGGCCGGGCTCGGGCAGCTCGATCCCGGTGACCTCCAGCGGGGCTCCTACGGCGGGTACGACGGCGGCACGGACAGCGGTACGGACGGCCATGACGTGGACACTCCCCTGGGGCTAGAACTGGAGGGACTTGGTCTGGAGGTACTCGGACAGGCCGTGCCGGCCCAGCTCGCGGCCCACGCCGGACTGCTTGTAGCCGCCGAAGGGCGCCAGCGGGTTGAACCGGCCGCCGTTGATGTCCACCTGGCCGGTGTCCATCCGGCGGGCGAAGGCGACCGCCTCGGCCTCGTCTGCGGCCCAGACGGCGCCGGCGAGGCCGTACACCGTGCCGTTGGCGATCCGCAGGGCGTCCTCCTCGTCCGTGTAGCGGAGGATGCACAGGACGGGCCCGAAGATCTCCTCCTGGGCGACGGTCATGTCCTCGGTGACGTCGGCGAAGACGGTCGGGGCGACGTAGTAGCCCTGCTCGCGCGGTGCTTCGGGGCCGCCCGCGACGAGGCGCGCGCCCTCGGCGACGCCCTTCTCGATGTAGCCGCGCACGCGCTGCTGCTGCTCGGCGTTGACGACCGGGCCGATCCGGTCGCCGTACTTGGCGGCGGCCTCGGCGGCCAGTCGCACGGCCTCGTCGTACTGGTCGGCGTGCACGAGCATGCGGGTCCAGGCACTGCACGTCTGCCCGGAGTTGGACATGACGTTGGCGACGCCGACGTTGACCGCCTTGGCCAGGTCGGCGCTCGGGAGGATCACGTTGGCGGACTTGCCGCCCAGCTCGAGGGCGACCTTCTTGACGGCGGCGCCGGCGACGGCGCCGATCCGGCGTCCCACGGCCGTCGAACCGGTGAAGGAGACCAGGTCGACGTCCGGGTGCTCGGCGAGGGCCTGGCCGGCGACCGGGCCGAGGCCGGTCACCAGGTTGAAGACGCCCGCCGGGACGCCCGCCTCGTGCACCGCCTCCGCGAAGAGCTGGGCGGTGAGCGGGGTGTCCTCGGCGGGCTTCAGCACGACCGTGCAGCCGGCCGCGAGCGCCGGGGCGGCCTTGGCGACGATCTGGTGGAGGGGGTAGTTCCACGGGGTGATCGCGCCGACCACGCCGATCGGCTCGTGGTGGACGACGGAGTTGCCGACCTTCTCCTCGAAGGCGTACGTCGCCGCCAGCCCGGCGTACGAGCCGGCCACCGCGATCGGGGCGGCGGCGTGCACGGCCTGCGAGAGCTTCGGCGGCGAGCCCAGCTCGGCGGTGACCGTCTCGGCGATCTCGTCCTTGCGGGCCACCAGCACGTCCCGCAGCGCCGCCAGGCGCGCGGCCCGCTCGGCGGGCGGGGTGAGGGCCCAGCCCGGCAGGGCGGCGCGGGCGGCCCGTACGGCGGTGTCGACGTCCAGGGCGGTGCCGGCGGGGACCTTGCCGATCACCTGCTCGTCGGCCGGGTTGACGACCTCGATCGTGTCCCGGCCGTCGGCGGGCCGCCAGGCCCCGTCGATGTACATGCCGTCGTGTGCCTTCATCGCGTTCCTTCCGGGCGGGCCTCGTCGTCCGGCCCCAAACTAGCGCCGATAGTTTTACGGCACCAGGGGCGGCCACCATGGTGGCGCGGCTCACCTTCCCGGCGGGCCGGATGCCGGCGACGTCACCTGTTTCCCGCGAGGAGCTCCCCGGCGTTGACGCCGGGGAGGAATCGCGTCCTGCCGCGAGGCGCGGAGACTGCGGGCGACAGCGCAGAAGAAGGTCGCGGGGCAGCGGACGGGCACCGGCCGCGCGTGGGCCGAGGCGGTGGTTCGCGACCACGGCACGATCGCGGCCGAGGGATTCCTCCGGGGTTCCCGGCCGAGCCGACCACGGTCTGCGAGGCCGCTGACGCCGTTCAGGCCTCCAGGTCCGGCAGCCGCGCCGGGGCGGGGCAGATCCGGTCGCCGTGCTGGTCGAAGACGAACAGGTGGGCGAGGTCGACGAGAAGGGGGACCTGCATGCCGTGGCGGAGGTCGATGTCGGGGGTGGTCCGGACGATCAGGTCGCCGGGGAGGCGGCCCTCCGGGGCGGCGGCAGAGGGTCCGGTGCCCGCGGGTCCGGCGTCCTCGGGGTCGTCCACGACCACCACCGGTCCGGCGCGCAGGGCACCCGCCCGCTCCTTCAGCCGGTCCAGGACCGTGCCGTCGCGGCGGCGGCGCCTGGCCGGGCGGGCGACGGGACGCGGCGCCTCCAGGTCGGGTACGACGGCCGGCCGCGAGCCGGTGTTGAAGTGGACGAGGACCTCGTGGCCCTGGAACTCGACGTGCTCCACCAGGCCGGTGAGCAGCACCTCGCCGGGACGGGCGGAGGCGGGTTTCGCGATCCGGACGGCCTCCGAACGCAGGCCGACGATGACCTCGCGGCCCTGCTGGACGCGGAGCAACTGGTGGTCCAGCGAGAGGGGTTCGGGCAGGCGCAGGAACTGCTTGCCCAGGCTGATGGTCATCGCCCCGCCGAGCGGCGCCCGCACGAGGCCGCGCAGCAGGTTGATCCGCGGGGTGCCGATGAAGGCGGCGACGAAGACGTTGCGGGGCAGGGCGTACACCGCGCGCGGGGTGTCCACCTGCTGGAGCACGCCGCCGCGCAGGACGGCGACGCGGTCGCCGAGGGACATGGCCTCGGACTGGTCGTGGGTGACGTAGATCGTGGTGACGCCCAGTTCCCGGGTCAGTTTGGTGATCTCGGCGCGCAGATGGTTGCGGAGCTTGGCGTCGAGGTTGGACAGCGGCTCGTCCATCAGGAAGGCGCTGGGGTGGCGGGCGATGGCCCGGCCCATGGCGACGCGCTGGCGTTCACCACCGGAGAGCTGGGCGGGGAAGCGGTCGAGCAGGTCCTCGATGCCCAGCATGCGGGCGGTGGCGTCCACACGGGGGCCGGGGTCGGTCTGCGGTGCCTCGACGCGCAGCGGGAAGCCGATGTTCCCGCGGGTCGTCATGTTCGGGTACAGGGCGAAGTTCTGGAAGACCATCGCCATGCTCCGCTCGGAGGGGGGCAGGTCGTTGCCGTACTCGCCGTCCAGCAGCAGTCGGCCGTGGGTGATCTCCTCCAGGCCGGCGATCATGCGCAGCACGGTGGACTTGCCGCAGCCGGAGGGGCCGAGCAGGACGAGGAACTCGCCGGGCGCGATGTCCAGCGACAGCCGGTCCACCACGCGGACGCCTCGCGCGTAGGTCTTGCTCACGTCGTGCAGGGAGATGGCGCGTGTCATGGGAAGGTGCCCCCGGGGGCTCACTGAGCGCTGGTGCTCCGCGGTCGGACGCCTCGTGCGAGTCGTACGGGGCGTGTGAGTCACGGAAGTTAACGGAATGTGCGCGGCTGGGGGAAGACGCTGGACCGTATCCCGGTCCCACTGTCCGACTGGTGAGAAAGCGGACGGCCGAATTCAGGGGCGGGGGCGTCTCAGGAGGCGGACCGGGGCCTGCGGCGCTTCACCGCACGATTCCTCCGACCCGACCCGACCCGATCCGCGCCGCCGGGCGCCGGAGTGCCGCACCCGGCCCCGTGACCGTGGTGGCGGCAGCAGCGACTCGATGCGCGAGGTGCCGCCGGCATCGTCCGGATCCGCTCCCGATCCGCTCCCCCGCCCGCCGCTGCCCGAGCAGGCGGCTGGACGGCGGGCAACGGCGTCGCCGGGCCCACGCCCCCGTCCCACCACTGCCACTGCCACTGCCACTGTCAACGGCCTGGCCGATGAGCCCTCCTTCGGAGTAGCCGATCAACAGCTTCGCTGATGATTCACCGTGCCCACGGCCATGCCGTTCGCCCGCACCGTCGTTAGGGCTGGTGGGCCGGCCGACACGGCCGGCCACGGTACATGGGAGGAAACAGTGCAGATGTTCGGTGTGCGGCGTATCGCGGTGGTGGCCTCGCTGGTGGGGGCGGTACTGGCGACGCCCGTCAGTGTGGCCGCGGCACACGCGGGTGACAGTGACGGGGGGCCGGGGGGCGTGCTGTCCAACCTGTCCGGCAGGAACTCCTCCGGCCACGCCAACCTCTGCGGAACGGGCAAGGTGGCTCTGCTCAAGGACCGCACCTGCCTGTCCGAGGACACCAGCCGGGGTGGCGGCGGTGACCAGGCCGGCGCCAGCGGCGGGGTCCTGTCCAACCTGCTGTTCGCCCGCAACGCCTCGGGCCACAGCAACAACTGCGGCAACGAGACGGTGTCGGTGATGAGCCGGACCACCTGCGTGACCGTGGACCGTTCCGGTCACTGAGCCGGGGAGTCCGGCGAGGCGCAAGTGAGGAGCCGGTGAGCCGCGTGGCGTCGTCCACCACCATGCGGCTCACCGGTTCCCGTCGATGGGCGACGAGAAGGCAGGAAGCACAAGGTGAAGATGTCCTCAGCAAGGCTGACGATCGGTGTGGTGGCGCCCTTGACGGGGCGTCTGGCGCCGCTGGGCAAGCCACTGACGTACGTTCTGAAGGCGCTGGCGCCGCAGCTGGAGCACGTCCGTAACGGAAGCAGCCGTTACGACGTGTCGGTCGCCGTGCGCGACAGCCGCTCCGATCCGGCAGCGGCTCGGCAGGCCGTCCACGACCTGGTCACCACCGACCAGGCGCACATCGTCCTGACCATGGCCGGGACCCAGGTCCTGCCCGCCGTCGCCGACGCCTGCGAGGAGCTGCGGGTCCCCTGCCTGTCGACCACCTTCCCGTGGCAGGCCTACGTCCACGCGCGCGGCGCCGCCCCCGGGCACCGCTTCCAGTGGACTTACCACTTCGCCTGGGGCCTGGACGACATCGCCACCGTCTTCGCCCAGATGTGGGAACAGGCCGATGGCACCCACACCGTCGGCTGCCTGTGGAACGACGACCTTCAGGGCAGCCTGCTCCGCCACGACCGGTACGGCTTCGCCCCGGTGACGTCCGCGCGCGGACTCGACACGGTCGACCTCGGCCCCTACCGCGAACCGGCGGGCGACTTCCGGACACAGGTCGGCCGCATGCGGGAGTACGGCGCCGACATCGTCACCAGCGCCGCCACCGCCGCCGACCTGTCCCTCTTCCACCGTCAGGCCCGCCAGGCCGGGCTACGGCCCCGGCTGATCACCTGCTCGCGATGGCTGACCTACCCCCACACCCACACCACCACGGCCCCGGACGTCCACGCCGAACTCGCCGACGCACGCGTCGCCACCCTCGTCTACTGGAGCCCCGCCCACCCCTATCGTTCCAGCCTGGACGGCACCACCTGCGCCGACCTCGCCCACGCCTACCACCGTGACACCGGCGAAGCCTGGCTGCAGCCACTCGGACTGGCCCACGCCCTCGTGGAAACCGCCCACCACGCCCTCAGCAGCGCCGACGACCCCACCGACCACGCCGCCATCGCCCAAGCCCTCGCCGGCACGGCCCTGCCCACCATCGCGGGCACCCTCGACTGGACCCAGGGCCCCACCCCCAACATCGCCCTGATCCGCCTGGCCGGCGGCCAGTGGCACCCCGGTCCGGAAGGCCCCGACCTCGCCATCGTCACCAACACGCAAACCCCCGACGTCCCGGTCACCGGCGAGCTCCAGCCGACCTGACAGGGCGCCGCGCTCGGAACAGCGGGCCCGGTCGCGCAGCCCCGGTGCTCGCCCACGGCATCCCGGGGCTGCGGGCACCGCTCAGCCGGAAGACCCGCCGTCCGACGAACGGGCCGTCCGGCGCGGCGCCCGGCGAGGGGTGTCCTCGGCATCGTCCCCGTCGGACGGCCGGTCCGCGGCCGGTCCGGTGGACGGGGAGCGCAGGGCGATGCCCGAGGACATGAGCAGCAGGGCGCCGAGCATCACGAACGGCGCGGCCACCCCCGCGACGCCGGCGATCAGGCCCGCCGCGGCGGGTGCGGCGACCTGGCCGAGGCGGTTGCCGGTCAGGCGCAGGGCGAGGGCGGTGGAGCGGGCTCCGTCGGGGGCGGCTTGGACGACGGTCGTCATGGACAGCGGCTGGCCGACGCCGAGGCAGAAGCCGAGGACGGCCAGCATCAGCGCGAGCACCCACACCGGCACCGGCAGCGCGACACCGGCGCACAGCAGCCCGGCCAGCAGGCAGGTGACCGTGAGCAGCGCGGTTCGGCCGAGCAGCCGCAGCAGGGGGGTCAGCACCAGCCGGCAGGCGATCGTGGCCGCGGCCCGCAGGCTGAGCAGTACGCCGATCACGGCCGGGGAGATGCCCCGGTGCTCGCCGACCACCGGCAGGTAGGCGGTGAGGACGTCGGTCGCGGACAGGACGGACAGGCTGATCAGGATCCCGGCGGGCACGCCCCGGGCGCGCAGGATGCTCACGACGGGGACGCGCGTCCCCTGTTCCGTACGGGACGTGGCGGCCGTCGGGTGCTCTATGCGCCACAACGACGTGAACGCGACCGCCGCGCCCGCGCCCGCCACCACCAGGGCCAGGGCGCTGCTGCCCGCCATGTCGTGGCCGCCGATCAGCGCGCCCGCCGCGACGGGCCCGACGAGCTGGCCGAGCGACGCCCCGATGGTGAAGTGGCCGAAATTGCGGTCCTGCTCGTGCGGGGCGGACTGGCGGGCGACCAACGACTGGGCGCCGATGACGAAGCAGAGGTGTCCCAGGCCCATGACGCCGCTCCACAGGGCCATCGCCCACAGGGAGCCCGCGATGCCGCTCAGCGCGCAACCGCCGGCGATGAGCACCACGCCGACGGGCAGCAGGGGCGCGCAGCGGCCGTGGTCGGTACGGCGGCCCAGCGGGACGGCGGCGAACAGCGGCAGCAGCGCGTACACACCGGCGATGACGCCGACGGCCCTTTCGTCCGCGCCCAGCGCGAGGGCCCGGTAGGAGACGGCGGGCCGGGCCATGGACACCGCCCCCTGCGCGAAGCCGAAGGCGATGACGAGGCGGAGCAGCCACCCGCGGTTCCCACCGGGCGTCATGATCGTTTCCTTCCAGGGATCCGGAACTCCCCGATCGCCGGCTCACCGAACGACTGACCGGACAGCTGGTCCGATGATCAGATGATGCCGAACAGGATGCCCGCCGCGAGGATGACCAGGCTCGTCAGGACCGCCCACTTCACCACGAACCGCGTGTGGTCGCCGAACTCGACCTTGGCCATGCCGACCAGGACGTAGACGGCCGGGACGAGCGGGCTGGACATGTGCAGCGGCTGGCCGACGATGGAGGCGCGGGCGATCTCCAGCGTCGACACGCCGTGGGCCTGGCCGGCCTCGGCGAGCACCGGCAGGACGCCGAAGTAGAAGCCGTCGTTCGACATGAAGTAGGTCAGCGGCAGGCTGAGCAGGCCGGTGACCAGGCCCATGTGCGGGCCCATGCCGTCGGGGATGGTGTCCACCAGCCAGTTGGCCATGTGGTCGACCATGCCGGTGCCGGTGAGGACGCCGGTGAAGACGGCGGCGGCGAAGACCATGCCGGAGACGTTGAGGACGTTGTCGGCGTGGGCCGCGATGCGTGCCTTCTGGTCGGGGATGTGGGGGAAGTTGACGGTGAGCGCGAGCGCGGCGCCGAGCAGGAAGAGCACCGGGATCGGCAGCAGTTCCATGATCATGGCGGTGAGCAGCGCGACCGTGAGCAGCGCGTTGAACCAGTACAGCTTGGGGCGCAGGGTGGCCCGGTCCGGGTCGAGGGTCTGGAAGTCGTCGCCGGGGTCGCCGTCCTCGGCGGCGGCGCCCTGGGACCCGCCGGAACCCGCGGAGGCCTTGTCCGAACCCGCACCGGCACCGGCGTCCGCACCGGAGGCCGCGTCAGCGCCCGCCTTCGTACCCGCGCCCGCACCGACCAGCACCGTCTCGCTCTCCGGCTCCCGCACCAGCGCCTCGTCCAGCGTCAGCGTGCCCAGCCGCCTGCGCTCGCGCAGACCCAGGACGTAGGAGAGGGTGACGACCGCGAGCAGACCGACGGCCAGGGCCGGGATCATCGGGACGAAGATGTCGGTGGCGTCGACCTTCAGCGCGGTGGCGGCGCGGGCGGTGGGACCGCCCCAGGGCAGGGTGTTCATCACGCCGTTGGCCATCGCGGCGACGCCGGTCATCACGACCAGGCTCATCTTCAGGCGCTTGTACAGCGGGTACATCGCCGAGACCGTGATCATGAAGGTGGTGGATCCGTCGCCGTCCAGCGAGACGATGGCGGCGAGCAGGGCCGTGCCGACGACGATCCGCATCGGGTCGGCCTTGCAGAACTTCAGAATGGCCCGGACGATCGGGTCGAAGAGCCCGACGTCGATCATCACCCCGAAGTAGACGATCGCGAACATGAGCATCGCCGCGGTGGGGGCGAGGCTGGACACGCCGTCGATGACGTAGTCGCCGAGTTCGGCGCCCTTGCCGACGAACACGCAGAACAGCGCGGGGATCAGCACGAGCGCCGCGATCGGCGACATCTTCTTCATCATGATCAGGACCAGGAAGGTCGCGATCATGGCGAAGCCGAGGATGGTCAGCATGAGTGAGTACCTAACGTTCGCCCTTGAACATCCCACCGGGGCAGGCGGTGCGAGCGACGTTAGGTGCCGTGAAGTGTCGTTAACAAGACGTTGACACGCGAGCAATAAGCGCAAAACTCCAGGTCACAGCTTTGCGTCGGTCAGCGGCGGGGGTACCGGGACGAGCTCGACGGGTACGCCGTTGAGGACCGCGTTGCCCGAGAGCGGGTCGAGCATGCTGCCGTCGAGGAGCTGGTTGACGTTGACGCCGGGCTCGGTGGCGGCGTGGCTCGTGCGGGTGCCGGGCCGGTCGTGGCCCCAGCCGTGCGGAAGGCTGACCACGCCCGGCCGGACGGTGTCGGTGACCTCGGCGGGGGCCGTCACCTCTCCCCCGGCGCCCTTGACCCGCACGGGCTCTCCGCCGCGCACGCCGAGCCGTTCGGCATCGTCGGGGTGGAGGTGCAGGGTGCAGCGGTTGGAGCCGCCGGTGAGGGCCGGGATGTTGTGCATCCAGCTGTTGTTGGACCGCAGGTGGCGGCGGCCGACGAGGACGAGCCCGGCGGCGCGCTCGGTCAGGGCGCGGCGCAGGCGCGGCAGGTCGCCGGCGATCGGTCCGGGCAGCAGCTCCACCTTGCCGCTGCGGGTCTTCAGCGGTTGCGGCAGGCGCGGGCGCAGCGGCCCGAGGTCGATGCCGTGCGGGTGGGCGAGCAGCCGCTCCAGGGTCAGGCCGTCGGGGCGTACGCCGAAGCCGTCGCCGTAGGGGCCGAGGCGCAGCATCAGGTCGAGCCGCCGCTCGGGGCCGTCCTCGCCGGTGAGTCGTGCGGCCAGTTCGGTCGCGTCGCGTCCGTGTACGGGTGAGTGCGGGTCCCCCACGGCCCTGTCGAGGGTCTGCCGGATCACCAGGGCGTCGACGGTGGCCGGGTCGGCCCCGTGCATGCCGGTGGCGGCCAGGATCAGCCGGGCCAGGATCTCGGTCTCGGCCATGCGGCCGGGTTGCAGGGGGACGGCGGGACGGGTGTAGCGGACCTGGTTGCGCACGGCGAGGGTGTTGAAGGCGAAGTCGTGGTGCGGGCTCTGGGCCGGCGGGGGCGGCGGCAGCACGACGTGGGCGTGGCGCGAGGTCTCGCCCAGGTAGGGGTCGACGCTCACCATGAAGTCGAGCGAGTCCAGCGCCTTGTCGAGCCGGTCGCCGTCGGGTGCGGACAGCACCGGGTTGGCGGCGACGGTGATCAGGGCCCGGACCGGCGCGCCCTCGTCGGTGGCGGTGTCGATCTCCTCGGCGAGGGCGGACAGGGGCAGCTCGCCCTTGGCCTCGGGGTGTCCGCTCACCCGGGAGTGCCAGCGGCCGAGCGCGAAGCCGCGGCCGGGTCCGGCGGGGCGCGGGGTCCTGTCGGTGGCGGCCTGCGGGAAGAGGGCGCCACCGGGGCGGTCGAGGTTGCCGGTGAGGATGTTGAGGACGTCCACGAGCCAGCTGGCGAGGGTGCCGTGCGGGACGGTGCAGCTGCCGATGCGGCCGTAGACGGCGGCGGTGGGGGCTGCGGCGAGTTCGCGGGCGAGGGCGCGTGTGACACCGGCGTCCACGTCGCAGGCGGCGGCGACGGACTCCGGCGTGAAGTCGCGTACGGCTTCGGCGAGTTCCGCGGTCCCTTCGACGTGCGGGGCGAGCGCGCCGAGGTCCACCAGGCCCTCTTCGAAGAGCACGTGGGTCATCGCGGCGAGGAGCAGGGCGTCGGTGCCGGGGCGGATCGCCACGTGCCGGTCGGCGAGCCTGGCGGTGCGGGTGCGGCGCGGGTCGATGACGGTGAGGGTGCCGCCGCGGGCCCTGAGGGCCTTGAGGCGGCCGGGGAAGTCGGGAGCCGTGCACAGGCTGCCGTTGGACTCCAGCGGGTTGGCGCCGATGAGGAGCAGGTGGTCGGTGCGGTCGAGGTCGGGCACCGGGATGGCGTTGGCGTCACCGAAGAGCAGCCCGCTGGAGACGTGCTTGGGCATCTGGTCGACCGTGGAGGCGGTGAAGAGGCTGCGGGTGCCGAGGGCGCCGAGCAGGACGTTCGGGTAGAGGGCGCCGGCCACGGTGTGCACGTTGGGGTTGCCGAGGACGACGCCGACGGAGTGCGGCCCGTACCGCTCGACGACGGGCCGGATGCCGGCGGCGACCGCGTCGAACGCCTCCTCCCAGGTCGCCTCGCGCAGTTCGCCGTCCCTGCGCACCAGGGGCGTGCGCAGCCGGTCGGGGTCGGCGTCGACGGCGCCGAAGGAGGCGCCCTTGGGGCAGACGAAGCCACGGCTGAAGACGTCGTCGCGGTCCCCGCGGGCGGCGGTGACCGTGGTGCCGTCGATGGTGAGGGCCAGGCCGCAGGTGGCCTCGCACAGGGGGCAGATACGCAGGGCGGTGCGGGACACGGGTCCTCCCGTAGGGCGGCGGCAGCGGCGCTCTCTCGCGGCGAGCATACCGACCGGTAGGCATGCTGGGGAGGCTTTGCGCCGACGGCTGCGTGAACAGCCGTACGACACCGGCCCGCCGGCCGAGCACGGCCGGCCCGTCGATCCGGCGCGGCCCGCCCGTCGGCCGGGCACCGCCGGCCCGTCCGCCCGGCAACACCCACCCGGCGGCCGCGCCCACCCAACCCGCCGGTCCGTCACCTTCGGCCCGCCGGCCCGTCACCGTCGGCCGGGCACCGCCGGCCCGTCAGTCCAACACCCGCCCCAGATAGGCCCGCAGCAGCTCCCGCGCCTCCTCGATGATCTTTTCGTCCCCGTCCGGCGCGACCCGGAAGGCGAGCTGCACGAGGGCGTCGGCGGTCTCCACGGCGACCAGGAAGGCGCGGCGCAGCTCGTCGTCGGGGCGGCGGCCCAGGTAGCCGGAGAGCAGCTCGGTGAGCCGGTCGGCGACACGGTGGTTGGGGACGGCGTGGCGGCCGCCGACCGGGATCTGGTTGCCGAAGTCGATCAGGGAGAAACCGGGCGCGGTCCGCTTCATCGCCAGGTACTCGTCGAGCACCGCGTCCAGCGCCCCGCGCCAGCCGCCGTCGCCCGTCTCCGTCAGCCGTTCGGTCACCCGTTCCGCGTAGTGCTCCAGGTTGCGCTGGGCCAGCGCGTCGGCCATCTGCCGCTTGTTGCCGAAGAAGCGGTACACGGAGCCGATGGGGACGTCCGCGCGCAGCGCCACGGCCCGGGTGCTCAGGGCGTCGTAGCCGACCTCGTCGAGGAGGTCGGCGCAGGCGTCGAGGATCCGGGTCAGCCGTTCGGCGCTGCGCCGCTGCACGGGGGCGCGGCGGAGCGGGGTCGCGTGGGACACGGTCTTCATGATGCCCTTCCGCCGCGGTCCGGTGAACTGTGACCTTCAGTACGGCGGTGGCCACCCGTTTCACTCATCGGGCTGCCGCAGGCTTGGGAAGCGTCCGGCCGTCGAGCCCCTCCGGCTCCGTGGCCCGGGACGGCTCCGCGTCCGACGCCGTGATGTCCGCCGTGCTCTCGACCGGCTCGCCGTCGACGGCCCAGACGGTGCCGTCGTCGGCGTACAGGCGGACCGTGAGCTGGTGGGTGCCGCGCGGTACGAGGTCGGCGGCGAGGCGGTGCTCCGGGACGCGCAGGCGGGTGAGGAGGTCCCCGTCGAGGAAGAGGTGGGCGACGCCGCGGCCGGCCACCGCCTCGGCCTCCGTACCGGCCGGCGAGAACCTGAAGTCGCGGACCGTCAGGCGTACGTTCCAGCTGTCGTCGCCCTCGGGCTCCACCTCGACGCCGACCTCGGGCGCGTCCTCGCCGTCCACCTCCCGGTAGCGCCGGCCCTCCTCGTCGGTGGCGTCGAGCAGCCTGCCCACCGGCGTGGCCGAATCCCGGGCCTCCGGTTCGCCCGTACCGCCCGTGTCACCGGAGCCGCAGCCGGCGGATCCGGTCAGCAGCAGGACACAGACCGCGAGCACGGCGAGCACTCCCCGCATCCACGACATGACGGGAGACTAGAACACCGGTCCGACGGTCCGGATCCCCCAGGGGTCTGATTCCGGTCATCGTCCCCGGGACGACCGGGGGGACCGGGAGTCCCGCACGGCCTCTTGCGCCCGGGTGACCGCAATCCTACGGTGTCCCATAGGAATCGGGTGGGACACGGGCTGCGAGGGAGCGATCGATGAGCGGGGACGCGCGGAAGACCGCGGAGGGACTGGCCTACCTGTCCGGTTTCGGCAACGAGCACAGCTCGCAGGCCGTTCCGGGAACGCTGCCCGAGGGCCGGAACTCGCCGCAGCGGGCACCCGAGGGCCTGTACGCGGAGCAGCTGAGCGGCACGGCGTTCACCGAGCCGAGGGCGCACAACCGCCGCTCGTGGCTGTACCGGATCCGCCCGTCGGCCGCGCACCCGGCGTTCACCCGCACGGGCAACGGCGCGATCCGCACGGCACCCTTCACCCAAGCCGTGCCGGACCCGAACCGGCTGCGGTGGAATCCGCTGCCCGCGCCCGGGGCCGGGACCGACTTCCTCGCGGGCCTGTGGACACTCGGCGGCAACGGGGACGCCACCCAGCGCACCGGCATGGCCGTGCACCTGTACCACGCCACGGCCTCCATGGAGCGTGTCTTCAGTGACGCCGACGGCGAGCTGCTGATCGTCCCGGAGCGCGGTGGCCTGCTGCTGCGCACCGAGTTCGGGCTGCTGCACGCCGGGCCCGGCCATGTGGCGCTGATCCCGCGCGGGGTCCGTTTCCGTGTGGAGCTCCTCGACGAGGACGCCCGCGGCTACGTCTGCGAGAACTACGGCGCCCCCTTCCGCCTCCCCGACCTCGGCCCGATCGGCGCCAACGGCCTGGCGAACGCGCGGGACTTCCTGGCGCCGGTCGCGGCGTACGAGGACGACGACGCGGCGGGCCGGGTGGAAGTGGTCAACAAGTTCTGCGGCAACCTCTGGGCGGCCGACTACGACCACTCCCCGCTCGACGTGGTCGCCTGGCACGGCAACCACGTGCCGTACGTCTACGACCTGCGCCGCTTCAACGTCCTCGGCACGATCTCCTACGACCACCCCGACCCGTCGATCTTCACGGTGCTGACCTCCCCGTCGGACACCCCGGGTCTCGCGGGCGTCGACTTCGTGGTCTTCGCCCCGCGCTGGCTGGTGGGCGAGGACACCTTCCGGCCGCCGTACTTCCACCGGAACGTGATGAGCGAGTACATGGGCCTGATCGAGGGCGCCTACGACGCGAAGGCGGAAGGTTTCGTACCGGGCGGCGGCTCGCTGCACAACATGATGTCGGCGCACGGTCCGGACCGGGAGACCTTCGACCGGGCGAGCGCCGCCGAGCTGGAGCCGCAGCGGATCGACGACGGGCTGGCGTTCATGTTCGAGACGCGCTGGCCGGTGACCCTCACACCCCAGGCGGCCCGCGCCGAGCACCTGCAACAGGGGTACGACGACGTCTGGCAGGGCCTGGAGCGCCACTTCCGCCCCTTGCACTGAGGATGGGCTACCGGTACGGATGGCCCGTGACCTCCTTCGCCCCGGACTCCATCGTCCTGAACCGCAAGCTGCCGCTCTGGTACCAGGTGTCGCAGTCGCTGCGCGCCTCGATACTGGGCCGCTCGCCCCGGGACCCGCTGCGCCTGCCCACCGAGGAGCAGTTGGCCGGCCACTACGGGGTGAGCGTGCTGACCATGCGGCAGGCGCTGAAGGAGCTGGAGGACGAGGGGCTGATCACCCGGCACCGCCGGCGCGGCACGTTCATCGAGCCCGGCGTCCGGCGGGGCGCCCCGGTGCGGCTGCTGGGCTCGGTGGACGCGATCGTGGCCCAGCAGTCCGGCATGACGGCGGAGCTGCTGGACCACGGCACCGGCCCCGTGCCACCCGAACTCGCCGAGTACTTCCCCGGCCTGGCCGAGACGGCGACGTACCACCGGCTGCGCTGCGACGAGAAGACGGGCGAGCCCACCAACCACGCCCGCAACTACGTCCGTCCCGAAGTCGCCGCCCGCATCGACGTGGACGACCTGGTCCGCTGGCCGATGACCAAGGTGCTGCGGGACGTGGTGGGCCTGGACATCAGCCGGATCACGGACACGGTCGAGGCCCGGCTCGCGGACCCGGAGACGGCGCGGCTGCTCGAAGTCCCGCTGCTCAGCCCGATCCTGCACTACACGGGCATCACGTACGACACGGCGGGCCGGGCGCTGGACGTGGCGGTCATCCACTACCGGGGGGACCGTTTCTCCTTCACGGTCACCCTGGATGCCACGTGAGGCCGTGGCGCCCCGTCGTACGATGCCCGGCGTGACGCACGACGACGCTCCGCCGCTGGCGGACCTCATGCCGTGGTCCGTCGCACCGCCGCGGCTCGGCCGGGCGTGGCCGACGGCCCCCGACGCGGCGTCCCTGAAGGCCCGCTGGGACGCCCTGGTGGAGGCCGAGGGCGCCGCCCGCGAGGCCTTGTTCGAGCCGACGCGCTCGCGCACGCTGCACACGGCGGTCGGGCGGTTGCCGGGCGGTTCCGGCGGCACGGAGAAGCTGGTCCGCGCCTCGGGGCCGTGCCCGGAACCCGTGCGCGTACTGCGCGCGCCCTTCGACGAGCAGTGGCTGATTCCCGACCACCGGCTGATCGACGCGGCCCGTCCGGAGCTGTGGCGGGTGGCGGACGAGCGGCAGGTGTTCGTGGTGGAGGCGCCCGGTGCCGCCGGCGCTCCGCTGCTCCTCGCGACCTCGCGGCTGCCGCTGCTCGGCGGTGCCCGGGTGCGTCCGCTGTACCGCCGTCCCGGCGGGGCGGAGCCGAACCTGGCACCCGGTCTCCTCGACCACCTGGCCGCCCGGCTCGGCCGGCGTCCCGACCCGCTGGACGTGCTGGCCTGGGCGGTGGCGACGGTGCGGGAGGGCTCCCGGGTCCCGCTCACCGCGGACCCCGCGCTGTGGGAGCACGGCGTCGGCCTGGGCCGGCGCGCCCTGTGGCTGATGCGCCGCGACGGCGAGCGCCCCAAGCTGCCCGGTGGCCGCCGCCCGTACGTCCGGGCCCCGCTGCCCGCCCGTCCGGTGACCCTGCGCTACGACCGGGGCGAGGAGGCCCTGTGCCTGGACGAGGGCCGGGTCTCCCCCGTGCCGCCCGGCGCCTGGGACTTCGAGGTGGGCGGGGTGCGGGTGCTGGAGCAGTGGTTCGCGGCCCGGACCGCCGGGGGTGAGCCGGGCACGCTGGCGGCGATCCGCCCGGCCGTCTGGCCGCAGACCTGGACGTCCGAACTGCTGGAACTGATCACGGTCCTCGCCCTGCTCGCCGAGGTGCGGCCGCTGTTCCGGGAGCCCGCGGTGACGGCGCAGATCACGGCGACCGAGCTGCGCGAGGCGGGCGTGCTCCCGGTGCCCCCGGCGGCCCGCAGGCCGGCCTCCGTGCTGGACGGCCGGGAGGAGGGGCCTCAGGGGCAGCTGGCGCTGCTGTAGGCCCTTCCCGCGCCGGCTCCGCGCGCGGGGACCGCGGGTCGGTGTGCGTCACCGCCGGGTGGGAGACGGCGGGACGAGGACGTGAGAACACCCACGGGGACCGTGCCGGACGAACGTGGGGAAACGGGCGTACGGAGACGGGCGTACGGGGATTACCCGCGCTCGGGACCACACCGAGGCGCCGCTGCGTGCCGTGGGGACGACGGACGAGTGCGCGGCGCCGCGCCGGGACGGTGTGATCGCCGGCGCGCGGGCTTCAGTTGCTGCCGAACAGCGAGCGCCGCAGTCGGCGCAGCGGCGCGAACAGCGAGACCCGGCGCACCCTGGCACCCCTGCTGCTGCGCTTGTGCGCGGGCTCACGCGCGGTCAGCTCACGCATCAGCGACGTCGCCTCCACCGTCTCCCGCTGCGGGAGGGCGGGCCCTCCGAGCACCGCGAGGTGACGGTCGAGACGCGAGCTGGTCGCGCCGCTTCCGCACGTGATCGCAGGGACCCTTGCCCTGCTGCGCACTGTTATCTGTTCCATGTCACTCCCCACCCGTACGAGTCCACCCGGCCCGGGCAGAGTAACCCTATCGCCCCGGTACGACATGCGCGTATCGCGGTCACAGGATTCACCTTCCCCGTAAGGGGGTTGACGGTCACTCTCCGAATTCAGCAGATTCCAGGGTGAGTTGGACAATCGGCTCGCTCGTCGGGCGGGCCGGTCCCCTGCCGGTCCGACCGTGACGGCCAGTGAGGCGGCGGGCAGGGCCGGGCCGGAGGCGAGCAGTGGCACGCCGGTGCCGAGGAGCCCCCAGGGAGCGCGGTCCGGCGCCGGGGCGCACGGGCCGCAGTTGGTGCACGCGGTCGCCCGGGGCGGCTCGCCGTATCCGCGCGGGGCGACGACGCGCGCCCCTCGGACGCGGAGGCGACCGCTCCGAGTCTGCGGCCCCGGTCGTCCGCGCCGCTCGTCGCGCGGGCGTCCGGAGCCGCGCGAACGTGGGCGATCTCACGTGCCGGTCCGCGCCGAGTCCGACTCGCCCTGCCTCCGTCTCGCCCTGCCTCCGTTTCGCCCTGCCTCCGTCTCGCCCGGACGGCGAGGAGCGGGGCGGCGACGAGCGTCGCGGCGGCCGTCGCCGTGGCCAAGGGCACGGGCAGGGGCGCGTCCGGGATGCCGACACCACGGGGCCGGTCGCCCCCCGGCCTCCTGGTCACGGCGGCCCTCGGGCCGGCGTCCGTGGTGGCGAGCGGTACGGACTGGTGTACGGGGGGCCGCATCCGCGCTCGGCTGAGCTACTTTTGGGATGAATGCGGGAGAAATACGGGCCCGTTCCCGGGGAATGTCCACGTGAGACGTCATAGGGGGCGCCGGTGTTCGAGGAACCGGGCAACGAGCGCGTCATCGCCGGCCGGTACCGTCTCCTGTCCCCCCTCGGCGAGGGCGGCATGGGCACGGTGTGGCGCGCCCGCGACGAGGTGCTGCACCGCGAGGTCGCGGTGAAGGAGGTGCGCGCGCCCGCCGGGCTGCCGGAGACCGCCGTGCGGCGGTTGTACGCACGGCTGGAGCGCGAGGCGTGGGCCGCCGCCCGGGTCGCCCACCACAACGTGGTCACGGTGTACGACGTGGCCACCGACGGCGGCCGGCCCTGGATCGTGATGGAGCTGGTCCGCGGGCTGTCGCTGGCCGACCTGCTGGAGGCCGAGGGCCCGCTGGAACCGCGGCGTGCCGCGCGGATCGGTGCCGAGGTGCTGGCCGCGCTGCGGGCCGCGCACGGGGCGGGGGTGCTGCACCGGGACGTGAAGCCGGCCAACGTCCTGCTGGCGAACGACGGCCGGGTGGTGCTCACCGACTTCGGGATCGCCGTGGTCGAGGGCAGCTCGGCACTGACCATGACCGGCGAGGTCGTCGGCTCGCCCGAGTTCCTCGCCCCGGAGCGAGCGCTGGGCCGCACGCCCGGTCCCGAGTCCGACCTGTGGTCGCTGGGCGTCCTGCTGTACGCGGCGGTCGAGGGCGTCTCCCCCTTCCGGCAGGACACCCCGTTGAGCACCCTGCGGGCCGTCGTCGACGAGGAGTTGCCGCCGCCGCACCGGGCCGGCGCGCTCACGCCCGTCGTCGAGGGCCTGCTGCGCAAGGACCCGGCCGAGCGCACCCCGGCCGAGCGGGCCGAACGGGACCTGCGGCTCGTGGGTGCCGGAGGCACTCCCTCCGGCGGAGGCACCCCGCGCGCGGACACGGTGCCGGCCGGTGCGTACGCCCCGGCGGTACCGGCACCCGCCGGGCCGGATGCCTCACCGGCTGCCCCGATGCCCGTACCGGCCACGGCGGCCACTCCCGCGGCATCCGAGGGCCGGGACCGGCGTGCGCGGGCGGTGCTGGTCCTGGGCCTGGCGGTTCTCGCGCTGGCCCTGGCCGGACTGACGTACGTCCTGCTGAACCGCTCGGACCACGGCGGGGGCACCGGGAGCGCGAGCGGGAGTCCGGGGGCGACCGGTTCCGCGCCGAGCCGGACCGAGCGCAGCGAGGAGCCGGGCACTGCGGCCGGCTCCGGCAGCCACGGTCCGCGGAGCAGTCCTCCACCGCAGTCCGTGAAGGTGTCCGTGGTGGGCTCGCACACCGACTACGCGGGGGCCTGTCCCCCGCCGCACGACCGGTCGCCCTCCTTCACCGCGGCGCTCACCGTGGGCCGGCTGCCCGCGCGGGTCGGCTACCGCTGGGTGACGAACGACGGGGCGGTCTCCGATCCGGGCTGGCGGACGCTGTCCTTCCCCGCGGGCGGGGACCGCACGCGGCAGGACACCGTGGTCGTCACGACGAACGCCGGCAGCGGCACGTTCCGGGGCACCGTCCGCGTGGAGGTGCGGGAGCCGGTGGAGGCCACGTCGAACGCGGTGGCGTTCTCCGTGACCTGTGAGACGGAGACGGAGACAGAGACGGAGACCCCGACGGGCGGGGCCTCCGCCTCCCCCTCTCCTTCCGCTTCAGCTTCCGTTTCCGCTTCCGCTTCCGCTTCCGGTCAGGTGGCGCTGTTGAGGACCGGCAGGTAGCCGCCGGACTGGCCGGCCGCGGTCGGGTGGTACGACTCGCCGATGTTGAGCCAGTTCACGCTGTGCAGCCAGGAGCTGCCGGAGCAGATCTCGTGGCCGGTGAAGGGGGGACGTACGTCGCCGAAGGTGAAGCCGTGGTCGGCGGCGCGCTTGGCGATCGCGGTGTTGAGGTGGTCGGCGGCGTCGTTGATCGCTTTCCGCTTGGCCTCGGAGAGGCCGATGCAGAACGTGCCGAGCTGGTAGAAGCGCGGGTAACCGATGACGACGACGTGCGCGGCCGGGGCCTTGCTGCGGATCGCCGAGTAGACGCTGTCGAGTTTGCCGGGCAGCGTCGAGTCCACGTACGCCTTGGCGGTGGCGATCCGCGACAGGCAGGTGCTGTCGGACTGGAGCACACAGGTCATCATGACGTCGGCGAAGCCCGCGTCGTTGCCGCCGACGCTGATCGAGACCAGGCCGGTGGCGGAGCTGAGCGGGCCGAGCTGTCCGGCGAGGACATCACCCGTACGGGCGCCGGAGCAGGCGGTGAAGTCGAATGTCGAGGGTGAGTTGGCGGCGGCCCACAGGTACGGATGGGCCTTCGTGCTGCGCTTGCAGTCGCCGCTGGAGCCGATGTAGCTGCCCGCTCCGACACCGGAGGAGTAGGAGTCGCCGAGCGCCACATAGCCCTCGGCCGCGGCGGGTTGGGCCGCCTGGGCGGTCGCGCCCCCGGCGAGCGCGGCGCCGGCGGCGAGGAGGAACGAACTCAGGAACCCGACAAGTCGGAAACGTCTCATGGAGCCTCCCTTAGCAGGATCTCTGCCTCGACCGTGGTAGCGACTACGCCCGTCGACAGGAAGTGTCCATGCCAAAAAATGGCTGACAGTCATTCAATATCGGACGAAAGTCAGCGGGAGGGCCGGTGCGCCCTTGACGCCCTCCGCCGGCTGCGCCACATTGAGGCCCGGCATCTTGGGCTTCGGGGGGCAAAGCGGAACGGTCCGGGTGACCCGCACCGGGCGAAATCGCCCCTCAAGAAGAACGGATGACGGCAAACCAACAAAAACGTGAGACCTGGTTCCAGGTCTTGCCATAGAGGTTCAATCGTCAATACCGTCATACATCTCCCGCATCGGTACGTCGGCAAGCGGCTCAGGGGAGGGCTCGAGGCCGCGACGGACCGGGGCCGGGAGGCGCGGTAGGGGGGTGCCGTGCTCGGTGACCGCACTGGTGACCGGGCCGTGCCGCGCGGTCGGCTGTCGTCTTTCCGGCGCCGACGGGCTTTGCCAGCTCACCTGGCACGCACGGAGATCCGTCCCGTCGCGCGCCGTGGGTGAGAACCCCCCTTTCGAACCGGATACAGAGCCGGACCGCCCCTGGGGCGGGCGGTCCGCCGGACGAGAGGGACCAGACTCATGAGCTCAGTCCTGCAGCCGGCGTCGACGGGCAACGAGCCGTCACGCGAATCGTCTTCCGATCCGTCACCCGCCGGGAAGTACCGGCCCGTCTCCTCCCATCTGGCGATAGCACCGCCGGTGAGCGTGGTGATACCCGCCATGAACGAGGCGGAGAACCTTCCGTACGTCTTCAAGACACTGCCCGACTGGGTCCACGAGGTCGTCCTGGTCGACGGCAACTCCACCGACGACACCGTCGAGGTCGCCCGGGAGCTGTGGCCGGACGTCAAGGTGGTCGAGCAGCGCGGCAAGGGCAAGGGGGACGCGCTGATCACCGGCTTCAAGGCGTGCACCGGGGACATCATCGTGATGGTCGACGCCGACGGTTCGGCCGACGGCCAGGAGATCGTGTCGTACGTCTCCGCCCTCGTCTCGGGCGCGGACTTCGCCAAGGGCTCCCGCTTCGCCAACGGCGGCGGCACCGACGACATGACCTTCATCCGCAAACTCGGCAACCGCGCCCTGTGCGCGGTCGTCAACCGGAAGTTCGGCGCCCGCTACACCGACCTCTGCTACGGCTACAACGCCTTCTGGCGGCACTGCCTGGACAAGATCGACCTCGACTGCACCGGCTTCGAGGTCGAGACCCTGATGAACATCCGGGTCGTGAAGGCCGGCCTGAAGGTCCAGGAGATCCCCAGCCACGAGTACCTGCGCATCCACGGCGTCAGCAACCTGCGCGCCGTACGGGACGGGCTGCGGGTGCTCAGAGTGATCCTCGACGAGCGGTCCAACCGGCGTGCGCTGCGCAGCCGTACGCACGCGCCGACCCTCGCCTCGGCCGGCCCGGTCGGCCCGGCCGCTGCGGTCGTCCCGGTCCGGAGGAAGGCGTCTTGAGCGGTACGGACGCCCCTCTCACGGCCTCCCCCACGATCTCCGTCGTGATCTGCGTCTACACCGAGGACCGCTGGGAGGACATCCTCGCGGCGGTCGCCTCGGTGCGGGCGCAGTCCCACCCCGCGCGGGAGACGCTGCTGGTCGTCGACCACAACGAGGCGCTGCGGGAACGGCTGCTGAAGGAGTACAAGGAACGCAAGGACGTACGGGTGCTCGCCAACGCGGGCCCCCGCGGCCTGTCCGCCGGCCGCAACACCGGCATCGCCGCCTCGCGCGGGGAGGTGATCGCCTTCCTCGACGACGACGCCGTGGCCGAACGCGACTGGCTGCGGCACTTCGCCGCGGGGTACGCCGACCCGGCGGTCGTCGCCGTCGGCGGGCGCACGGTGCCGGTCTGGGCGTCGGGGCGCCGGCCGGCCTGGTTCCCGGAGGAGTTCGACTGGGTGGTGGGCTGCACGTACCGGGGCCTGCCGCCCGGCCGGGTCCGGGTGCGCAACGTGCTGGGCGGCAACGCCTCCTTCCGGCGCGAGGCGTTCGACGCGGCGGGCGGCTTCGCCACCGGTATCGGGCGCGACGGCGACAAGCGCCCGCTGGGCTGCGAGGAGACCGAGCTGTGCATCCGGCTCACCCGCGCCCGGCCCGACGCCGTGCTGCTGATCGACGACCGGGCGGTGATCCACCACCGGGTGCCCGAGACGCGCGAGCACTTCGCCTACTTCCGTACCCGCACCTACGCCGAGGGCCTGTCCAAGGCACTGGTGGCGCGCAGCGTCGGCGCGGACAAGGGCCTGGAGTCCGAACGCCGGTACGCCACCCGTGTCCTGCCCGCCGGTGTGGTGCGCGGACTGCGCGACGCCGTGCTGGCCCGGCCGGGCGGCGCGGGCCGGGCGGGCGCGATCGTCGCCGGAGTGCTCACGGCGGCGGGCGGTTACGTGGTGGGGAGCGTACGGGCGCGGCGGGGCGGCGCCACCTTCTCCGTGGCGCCCGTCGAGGGGGGCGCGCATGGCTGAGGCGTACGGCGCGGACGCGCGCGTGCCGGTCCTCATGTACCACGCGGTCGCCGCCGGTCCGAACGACGCGACCCGCGCGCTCTCGGTGGCTCCGGAGGCGTTCGCCGAGCAGATGGCGGCGATCTCCGACCGGGGCCTGACACCGATCGGCACGGCGGAGCTGGCCGCCGCCTGGCGCTCCGGACGCCCGCTGCCGAAGCGGCCCGTCCTGATCACCTTCGACGACGGCTACGAGGGCGTGCACCGGCACGCCCTGCCCGCCCTCGCCGAGCACGGCTTCCCGGCCACCCTGTTCGTCTCGACCGGCTGGCTGCGCGGCCCGTACGACACCGGGGGCGCCCTGGACACCATGCTCGACTGGGACCAGGTCCGCGAACTGGCCGCCGCCGGCGTGGAGATCGGCGGACACAGTCACACCCATCCGCAGCTCGACCAGCTCGCCGAGGAACGGCTGCGGTACGAGCTGATCCACTGCAAGGAGATCGTCGCCGACCAACTGGGCACCGTACCGGCCTCGTTCGCCTACCCGTACGGGTATTCCGACCGCCGGGTGCGGCGGGCGGTGCGCGAGACGGGGTACGCGCAGGCGCTCGCCGTCGGCAACGGCCTGGCGCGCCGCGCCCAGGGACCGTACGCCCTGCGGCGGGTCACCGTGCGCCGCAGCACGGGGATCGACGAGTTCACCCGGCTGGTCGAGGGACGCGCGGTCACCCGCGCCTTCGCCCGGGACCGGGCCCTCACCAAGGGGTACGCCGTGCTCCGCAGGGCACGGCAGGCACGGGGGCGGGTGCTGGGGTCCGGTGCCTGAACCGCCCGCCGCCGGCCTCCCCGCGCCCGGGGTGCCGAGGGCGGCGGGCGTGCCGCGTGCGCCCGGGAAACGGGGTGCACGCGGCGGCCGGGTGCCGGATCATGGCGGCATGTCCGTGAACCCGTACGACGCCCTGCCGGTCCGGCTCAACGTCGACGACAGCGACTCCCCGTCCGATGTCGTCGACGCGCTGTTCCTCGGCCGTTTCGCGACGGGCGAGCAGCCGTTCGCACACGCGGCGAACATCGACCGCGTGCGGTCCGGGGCGACGCTGCTGCCGCCCGGGGCGCGGGTGCTGCGACTCGCCCGCGACGACGACCGCAGCGCGACGCTGGCGGAGGGCGACGGCTGGACCCTGCTGGTCTCGCGGTGGAACCGGGGCGCGGACGTCACGGTGACGGCGACCACCGCCGACCTGGCCGAGAAGGTGCTCGCCGACGCCACGGACGGCGCGGCGGACGAGCCCGAGCCGCAGCCGGAGAACGTGACGATGGGCTTCTGGTACGTCTCCCCGCGCCGCGGCCCGCACCGCACCACCCGGCAGATCTCGGCGGGCACCTGGGACGAGGTCCGGTCCAACTACACGGCTCCGGTCGCGGACGCGATGGACGGCCTGATGAAGACGACGCCCGAGGACATCGCGGGACGGCTGCTGCTCCTGCACGGCCCGCCGGGCACCGGGAAGACCTCCGCGCTGCGCACCCTCGCCCGCTCGTGGCGGGACTGGTGCCAGGTGGACTGCGTACTGGACCCGGAGCGGCTCTTCTCCGACGTCGGCTACCTGATGGACATCGCCATCGGCGAGGAGGACGCGGCGGGCAAGGGCCGCTGGCGGCTGCTCCTGCTGGAGGACTGCGACGAACTGATCCGCGGCGAGGCCAAGCACACCGCCGGCCAGGCTCTCTCGCGCCTGCTGAACCTGACCGACGGGCTGCTGGGCCAGGGCCGCAACGTCCTGGTCGGCGTCACGACCAACGAGGACCTGGAGCGTCTCCACCCCGCCGTCGTCCGCCCCGGCCGTTGCCTGGCCCGCATCGAGGTCGGCCCGCTGACCCGCCGGGAAGCGGTGGACTGGCTCGGCAGCGAGGAGGGGATCGGCCGCGAGGGCGCCACGCTGGCGGAGCTGTACGCGCTGCGCCGGGGCACCTCGCCGACCACACTGCCGGAGCCGCGGGACGGCGCGGAGGCCGGGCTGTACCTCTAACCCGGTGCTTTGATGAGGGTATGACCTTGTTCGTCGGCACGTCGGGCTGGCAGTACCGCGACTGGCGGGAGGTCCTCTACCCGCCCGGTCTGCCCGTCCGGCGCTGGCTGGAGCGGTACACGGAAGCCTTCGCCACGGTGGAGATCAACAACGCGTTCTACCGGCTGCCGTCCCGGGAGACCTTCGCGGCGTGGCGCGAGCGGGTACCGGCCGATTTCGTGGTCGCGGTCAAGGCGAGCCGCTACCTCACCCACGTCAAGCGTCTGCGGGACCCCGAGGAACCGGTCGACCGCCTGATGACCCACGCGGCGGGCCTGGGCGACCGACTCGGCCCGGTCCTGCTGCAACTGCCGCCGACGCTGCGGGGCGACCCGGGCCTCCTGGACGCCTGCCTCGCCTGCTTCCCGCCCGGCACGCGGGTCGCGGTGGAACCCCGGCACGAGTCCTGGTGGACGCCCGAGGTACGCGGGGTCCTCGCATCCCGGGGCGCGGCGCTGTGCTGGGCCGACGTCCGGGCCCGCCCCGTCACCCCGCTGTGGCGCACCACCGACTGGGGCTACGTCCGCTTCCACCAGGGCCGGGCCGCGCCGTGGCCGCACTACGGCCGTCGGTCGCTGGCGGCCTGGGCCGACCGCATCGCGACCACCTGGCCGGACGACCACGACGTCTACGCGTACTTCAACAACGACCCGAACGCGGCGGCGGTCCAGGACGCGACGGCGTTCGCCCGACTGGCGCGGAGGTCGGATCTGACGGCCACCCGAACGCCGGTACGGGGGCGCGGGGCCGGGACACGGTACGGCTCCGCCGCGCCGGCGCGAGCGACCGGCCACGACGCGCCCGCAGGCGGCAGCCGGTCCCGGCAGAACGGCGCTCAGTCCCCGTAGGCCGCCCGCAGCGCATCCCGCACGGCGGCCACCGCGTCCGGCTCCGCCACCCCGAGCCGCCGCGCCCGCGAGGCGTACTCCTGCGCGGCGGACGCCAGCTCCCGCTCCGCCGCCGAGCCCGCCGCGGCGACGAACGTTCCGTTGCGCCCCCGCGTCTCGATCACTCCGTCCCCCTCCAGCGCCCGGTACGCCTTGGCGACCGTGTTCGCGGCGAGCCCCAGGGACTCGGCCAGCCCGCGCACGGTCGGCAGCCGGTACCCGACGGGCAGCGCCCCGGACCGCGCCTGTTCGGAGATCTGCGCGCGCACCTGCTCGTAGGGCGGGGCACCGTCGTCGATGTGGATCTTCAAGGTCACGCAGCGATTGTCCCGCATCCCCCGGAAAATGGGAGGCAGCCGGCCGCCCGCCCGCCGTAGCGTGCGCTCACATGACCGTTCTTGTGCGTGACCTGCGTCCCGATGATGCGGCCGACGTCGCGGCCTTCGCCCATGTCCGCCACGCCGCCCTGCCGTTCATCCTGTGGACGCCCGAGGCCATCGTCCACCGGCTCGTCCACACCCACCCGGACGCCCGGAGCCGGTCCCTCGTCGCGGAGGAGGACGGGGAGACGATCGGCACGGCGCAGATCGGGCTGGTGCACGACAGCCCGGAGCCCGGACAGGCGTACCTCAACATCTACGTCCACCCGGACAGGGCAGGGCGCGGCGCCGGCGGGCTGCTGGTGCGTACGGCGGAGGAGTACCTGGCCACCGAGGGGGCGACGAAGCTGTTCGCCTGGGTGCTGGACCATCCCGCCAGCCTGGCCTTCGCCGAGCGGCACGGCTACACACGGCGGCGCTCCGGTCACTTCCTCCGCCTCGACCTGGCGAACGGCGCGCTCCCGCCCCTGCCGCCCACTCCCCCGGGCGTCGAACTGCGCACCGCCGCCGACTACGCCGACGACCCCCGCCCGATGTTCGAGCTGGACGCCCGGACGCTGGAGGACGAACCGAGCGACGTCGACGTCGAGTTCACGGACTACGAGGCCTGGCTCGCGGAGACCTGGCGGCACCCGCTGCTGAACCGCGAACTGACCACGGTCGCGGTCGTCGACGGCCGCCCCGTCGCCTTCAGCGTCGCCTACACCGACGGCGGCACCCGCTACTCGACCGCCATGACGGGCACCGTCCGCGCCCACCGCGGCCGGGGTCTCGCCAAACTCACCAAGACCGACTCCCTGTACCGGGCCCGCGCCGCCGGGTACACACAGGCGTTCACGGGCAACGACACCGGCAACGGGCCGATGCTCGCCATCAACAAGTGGCTCGGGTACGAGATCTGCGGGACGGAGGTGCGCCATGTCCGCGAACTCGGCTGAGACGCCGGGCGTGGTGGACGTCGTCCTGGTCAAGGCGGGCCGTACGAAGATCCGGTACGCGGGCGAGCTGCTGCACGACGACGGCACCCGCCTCGCCGTCCGCGCCCCCTGGGCCGGTGCCGGCGTCCGCGACTTCGGCTTCGTGCGCTTCGAGCCCGGTGACGTGTTCACCGAGTACTACTGGCGCGACCGCTGGTACTCCGTGAAGGAGGTCCGGACCGGCACCGGCGCGCTGAAGGGCTGGTACTGCGACATCACCCGCCCCGCCGTACCGACCGGCGCGGAGCTGGTCGTGGAGGACCTCGACCTGGACCTGTGGCGCTCCGCGGACGGCACGGACGTACGGCGGCTGGACGAGGACGAGTTCGCCGGGAGCGGGCTGGCGGTGCGGGACCCCGAGGCCGCTGCCGCCGCCGTGGCCGCGCTGGACGAGCTGGAGCGGCTGGCCCGCGGGGGCGGCTTCGAGGACCTGCTGAGACAGCACGGACCGCCCGTCCCGTTCCCGGCCAGGACCGGCCGCCCGCCGGCGGTGCCGCGGCGTCACCGTTGAGGAACACCGCGTCACGACCGGCGAGTCCGGCCGGGTCGGTTCCAGCGCGGCGGGGACAGGCCGCACGCCGGTGACGCGGTGTCGCTGCCCGGCCGCGAGGAGCGGCGGAGGCCGCGCCGGCGCCGCAGCCCGTCCGGCTCGTCACCGAAGGCGGCGGCCCGCGCCCCCCGGTCGACACCCGGCGTGATCGTCCCGTCACCGTCGTTCGCCATGCCGCCCAGAGTGACACCCGCCACTGACAACAGCACTGGCACAACAGGAACCGGCACAACAGAGTTGGCACAACAGGACTGCGACAGCACTGACAACAGCACGGGCAGGGGAATCGAGACGCCGGATCGTGACACCCGCCACTGACAGCCATGCTTCGATGGGCAAGTCTCGGGGAAAGGGTCTACCTCCGTGAGAACGCGGAACCCGGTGGATCCGTAAGGAGGCAGCCATGCGCCGTCTGACCGTGCACAAGCCCCTGAAGAAGACCGACGCCCGCCGTGTCCGCGAGGAGGCCGACGAGCGCCCCTCGGGACGCCCGGAGGTCCGCAAGGACATCGCGCGCACGTGGTGGCCGGACAACTGACCGGGCCGGTCACGTCATGAGACGTGTCAGAGCAGTCGCTTGCGGTAGTGGACGCGGTCGTAGGGCCCGTCCACTCGACGTTCCACGACCTCGTACCCGTACTTCGGGTAGATCTGCTGGTTCTCGCGCATCATCGCGTTCGTGTAGAGCCTGATCTCGGACAGGCCCAGCGCCCGCGCGCGTGCGTCCACGAAGCGCAGCAGCCGTCGCCCCACGCCACTGCCGTGCGCGTCGGGGTGGACGGCGATGCTGTCGAGGAAGAGATGGTCCGCGAACACCTCCAGGACCACAAGGCCCACGACGGGCTCGCCCGTGACGAACACCTTCCCCCCGGCCACGTTCGCCGCGTGGTCCGCCTCCATGGGCTGCGGCACCACCCCGATGCGCTCGATGTAGGGGTGGTAGGCGGCGTCGGTGACGGCCCTCACCGCCAGTACGTCCGCGGTGACCGCCTGCCGGATCTGCTCTCGTTCCATGCCGCGAACGGTAGCTACCTCAGCGCAGCCTGAGCACTCCCTTAACGCGACCATAAGGATCTCCGCCGCCCGCGTCCGACAGGGGATTTCACGGTTTCCCGGGGCTAGCTTGCTGGTCAACCCCACGGGTTCCGGCCCGAGTTCGCGCATCCCCAGTGACCGTTTCGAGGAGTTCCCCATGCCCGCACCCTCCGCGCCCCGCAGGGTCGCCGCCGTCGCCGTCGCCGGCCTCGCCCCGCTTGCCCTGACCACGCTGGCCGCCGCCCCCGCGTCCGCGCACGGTTCGATGGGCGACCCGGTCAGCCGGGTCTCGCAGTGCCACGCCGAGGGCCCCGAGAACCCGAAGTCCGACGCGTGCAAGGCGGCCGTCGCGGCCGGCGGCACCCAGGCGCTGTACGACTGGAACGGCATCCGCATCGGCAACGCCGCCGGCAAGCACCGGGAGCTGATCCCGGACGGCAAGCTGTGCAGCGCCAACGACCCGGCCTTCAAGGGCATGGACCTGGCCCGCGGCGACTGGCCCGCGACCAGCGTGAGCAGCGGCCCGTACACCTTCAAGTACCGCGTGACCGCCCCGCACAAGGGCACCTTCAAGGTGTACATCACCCAGCCCGGGTACGACCCGGCGCAGCCGCTGGGCTGGGGTGACCTGGATCTGTCCGCCCCGGTGGCGACGGTCACCGACCCGGCCGCCACGGGCGGCTTCTACACCTTCTCCGGCACCCTTCCCGAGCGCTCCGGCAAGCACCTGCTGTACGCGGTGTGGCAGCGCTCGGACAGCCCGGAGGCGTTCTACTCCTGCTCCGACGTCTCCTTCGGCGGCGCCGACGGCGGCACGACGGGCGGCGACACGGCAAGCGGGGACACGGCGGACGGTGCCGCCCCGGCCCCCGAGGCCTCCGCCCCGTCCGAGGAGCAGATCGCGGCCGCGGCCGACAAGTCGACGATCGAGCACCACGGCCACGGCGACCAGGACGCCGAGACGACGACGGACCCGGCCGCCCCGGACGAGGTGTCCGACGCGGCGCCCGAAGCCGCTCCGGTGGACGGACCCAACCAGGTCGAGGCCGCCGGCGCGGGCACCGAGAGCCTCGCCGAGACCGGCGGGGACAGCAGCACGCCCTACATCGCGGTCGGCGGTGCCGCCGCCCTGGCCGTCGGCGCGGCCGTGCTGTTCGGGTCGGTGCGCCGACGGGCGCTGACGGGTGGCCGGCACGGCCGCTGACCCGGAACGCGGGGGAACGCGGGGCCTGTCCGGCGGCTCAGGCCGGACAGGCCCCGTTGCGGCGTGCCCGGGCGCCTGCCGGCCGACGGTCTCGGGTGACGGTCGTTCACCAGGCGGGCCGTATCCGCCCGCTGGGCGCCACACGCAGCAGACGGTCACGCAGCGCGCGGACCTCGCTCTCGCCCAGCACGTCGACCCACGCGCGAACGGCCTCCGCCGCCGCCTCCTCCGCGGCCCGCGTACAGGCCCACCCCGACTCGGTCAGTACGACCAGCCGGGCCCGCGCGTCGGCGGGGTGCGGCCGGCGTTCGACGTATCCCCTGCGGACCAGCTCGTCGACGAGCTGACTGGCAGCCTGCTTGGTCATCCCGAGGTGCGCGGCGAGTTCGGTGGCCGTCGCACCGTCCGGGGCCAGCCGGACGAAGGCGAAGCCGTGCGCGGGCCGTACTCCTTCGAAGCCGCGGGCGACGACACCCTCGTGGATGCGCTGCGTGAGCCCGCCGGCGGCGGCGAGCAGGGCGGCGGACAGGGCCATGGCGTCGGAGTTCTGCACGGGGGCATTGAAACACCCTTGACGTATTGGTCAACCAGCTTGACCATAGGGCCGTCATAGCAGTCAAGTGACTTGACCAATGAGCCCGCAGGAGCCCGCCATGCCCGTCGTCCGCTCGTCCGAAGCCGTCACCCACGAGATCCACGGCGCCCGTTTCGTCTCGTACGCCACTCCCCGCACCGGCAGCAAGGAGCTGTGCGCCTGGCGGGGCGAGATTCCGGCGGGCACGAAGGCGCCCGCTCACACCGTCGACCGGGAGGAGATCTTCCACCTGCTCAGCGGTGATCTGCTGATCACCCTGGACGGCCGCACCGAGCGCGTCACCGCGGGCGACACTGTGATCATCAACCCGGGGGCGACCCTCGCCGTCGAGAACCCGACCGACCGGACCGCGACCTCCTGGGTCACCACGTCCGTCGGCCTCCAGGCCGAGCTGGCCGACGGCACCCGGCTCACTCCCCCGTGGGCCAACTGACCCGCGGGGGCCTCACGCCGCCAGCGACCCCGGCATCACCGCCCTCGGCCCGAACTTCGCCCGCGCGCGGTCCGCGACCTCCTCGATCCGGCGGGCCTTCTCGTCCACCGGGTCGAAGGTGAGCTGGTGGGAGGCCTGTTCGGCGGGGGCCAGGCCCTCGGCGCGCAGGGAGAGCGAGCGGACCCGGGCGCGCTGGAGGCCGAGCGCCTCGTACATGTCGTACGCGGTCCGGGTCAGCGCCGCCGAGTGCGCGGTCGGCTCCTTCAGGGTGCGACTGCGGGTGGTCGCCGACCTGTCGGCGTAGCGCACGGTGAGAGTGAGGGTGCGGCACACCTTCTCCACGGCGCGCAGCCGTGCGCCCAGGTCCTCGGCGGCCGAGAGCAGGGCACGGCGGTGCCGGCCGGGGTCGAGTTCGTCGCGGGCGAAGGGGCGTTCGGCGGCCAGGGACCGCGAGACGCCGTTGGGCACGACCCGGCCGCGGTCGACGCCGTTCGCCTTCTCGTGCAGCTCGCGGCCTGCTTTCGCGCCGGCCAGCCGCTGGAGCGTGGACAACGGCGCGGCGGCCACCCGGCCGAGGGTGTCCAGGCCGTACTCGCACAGGGTGCGGGCGGTCGCGGTGCCGACGCCGGGCAGCGCGGCGACGGGCTTGCCGGCGAGGAAGTCCCGCTCCTCGCCCTCCGGCACCGCGCGGGTCAGTCCCGGCCGGGCGTCCCGCAGGGCCATGCGGGCGAGCATCGGGCCCGGACCGGCGCCGATCACGCAGTCGACGCCGTACAGCGCGAGGGCGCGGACGCGGATCACCGAGGCCAGTTCCACGGCGTCGCGGCCGAAGTACCGCTCGGCGCCGCGCAGGTCGGCCAGCGCCCCGTCCGGCGGGAGCGCCTCGACGACCGGCGTGAACTCCTCGAGCAATCCGAGCAGCTGGGGCAGGGCCGCCTCGTACATCGGCGGCAGCTGGAAACGTACGCAGAGGATCGTCATCCCGCACTCCCCGGACTCTGGTGCCACAACTTCCTTCCGACCGCGAGCCCTTCGCCCGCGGGCCGCAGATCGGCCCAGGGGTGCATCTCGTACCCCGTGGACATGCGGATGCGCCGCTGCTCCATCGGGTCCTGGGCCGCGGAACCCGTCGGCGCGGGCTGCCCGTCCGAACCGGCGAGGCGTCTGCGCGCCGGACCGCCCCCGGGGTCGCGGTCCTGGCTTCCGACCGCTCCGGCCAGCCGGGCCGCGACGCCCTCCAGCCCCTCCTCCCGGCGCACCTCCAGCAGGTCGGCGAGGTTCCATGCGGCGGCGCCGACCACGCTGAGGCTGCGCGGGCCCCGGCGCTGCACCACCCCGCGCACCAGCAGCAGCCAGGAGTGGAAGACGGTGTGCGCGCAGGCGTCGTGGGAGTCGTCGAAGAAGGCGAGGTCGACCAGGCCGGTGCCGTCGTCCAGGGTGGAGAAGATGACCCGCCGGCCGGAGCGGACCGGCGGCGTCTGGGTGGCCGCCTTGGCTCCCGCGACCAGCACCGTCTCCCCGTGCCGGGCGTCGCGCAGCCGCTTGGCCGACATGACGCCCAGCTCGTTCAGGAAGGTGCGGTGGTCGTCCATCAGGTTGCGCGAGGCGTCCATGGAGAGCACGCCCAGTTCGGCGCTGAGCTTCTCCGCCGAGGTGAGGTCGGGCAGTCCGGCGGAAGCGGTCCTCCGTCCGCCGGAGAGCGGGAGCTGGTCGCCGCGTCCGCCCCGGGCGCCGCGGTGCAGTTCGGTCAGGTGCAGTTGCAGGTCGCGGCGGTTGGCGCCGAACGCGTCCAGCGCGCCGACCTGGGCGAGCCGCCCGGCCAGCGGCCTGCTGGGGCGGGCCCGTTCCCAGAAGTCGAGCAGGGAGGCGTACGGCTGCCCCTCGGCGATCCTTTCCGCCTCGGCCTCGCTGATGCCGTGCACGTCGCAGAGGGCCAACCGTAGCCCCCACACCCGTGATTCAGACACCAGTTCGATCCTGTGTGCGACCCCCGACTTGTTCACGTCCAACGGCAGGACCGGCACCCCGCGCCGCCGCGCGTCCGCCAGCAGCAGCCGCTTGGGGTACATGCCGGGGTCGTGCGTGAGCAACCCGGCGTAGAAGGCGGCCGGGTGGTGCGCCTTCAGCCACGCCGACTGGTACGTCGGCACGGCGAAGGCGACGGCGTGCGCCTTGCAGAAGCCGTACGAGCCGAAGGCCTCGACGATCTCCCAGGTCCGCTGAATCGTTTCCGCGTCGTATCCGTTCGCCGCCGCGTGCTGCGCGAACCACACCTTGATCCGCCCCTGCGACTCCGGGTCGGACAGCCCGCGCCGCACCCGGTCGGCCTCGCCGCGTCCGCAGCCGGTCATGATGTCCACGATGTCGATGATCTGCTCGTGGAAGACGACGACCCCGTACGTCCCCTCCAGCGGCTCCGCCAGGTCCTCGTGCGGGTAGCGCACCGGCGCCCGCCCGTGCCGGGCCTCGATGAACGGCCGCACCATGTCGGCGGCGACCGGGCCGGGCCGGAAGAGCGAGATGTCGACCACGAGGTCGTGGAAGGTCGACGGCTGGAGCCGTCCGACCAGGTCCCGCTGCCCCGGCGACTCGATCTGGAAGCAGCCCAGCGTCTCGGCGGAGCGGATCAGCCGGTACGTCGCCGGGTCGCCCTCCGGTACGGCGTCCAGGTCGATCTCGGCACCCGTCGCCCGCTTCACCTCGGTGACCGCGTGCGCCATCGCCGACTGCATCCGCACGCCGAGCACGTCCAGCTTGAGCAGCCCGAGGTCCTCGACGTCGTCCTTGTCGAACTGCGCCATGGGGAAGCCCTCGCCGCTGGTCGGCACGACCGGCGTGCGGGAGAGCAGGGAGGCGTCGGAGAGGAGCACGCCGCAGGGGTGCATGGCGACGCCGCGCGGGAGGGCGTCGAGGCCCTCCACCAGCTCCCACAGCTTCCCGTACCTCTCCTTCTCCCCCGCCAGCTCCCTCAGCTCGGGCAGCTCCTCCAGGGCCGCGCGGGCGTCGCGGGCGCGGATGTGCGGGAAGGACTTGGCGACGCGGTCGATCTCGGCCGGGTCCATGGACAGGGCGGCGCCGACGTCGCGGATGGCGTGGCGCACGCGGTACGTCTCCGGCATGGCGACCGTGGCGACCCGCTCGGTGCCGAAGCGGCCGATGATCGCGCGGTAGACCTCCAGGCGGCGCGCGGACTCCACGTCGATGTCGATGTCGGGCAGCACGACCCGCTCCCTGGACAGGAACCGCTCCATCAGCAGCCCGTGCTCGACCGGGTCGGCGTGCGCGATGCCGAGGAGGTGGTTGACGAGCGAGCCGGCGCCGGAGCCGCGCGCGGCGACCCGGATGCCCATGTCCCGTACGTCGTCCACCACTTGGGCGACGGTGAGGAAGTACGAGGCGAAGCCGTGGTGGGCGATGATGTCCAGCTCGTGGTGCATCCGCTCCCAGTAGCGCCGCGCGCCGGGTGAACGGTCGTAGCCGCGCCGCACCATGCCCGCCGCCGCCCGGGAGGCGAGCGCCCGCTGGGCGGTGCGGCGGCCGGCGCCGACGAGGTGCGGCTCGGGGAAGTGGACGGCGCCCATGCCGAGGTCGTCCTCGGGGTCGACCAGGCACTCGGCGGCGGTCGCCTGCGTCTGCTCCAGCAGGCGGTGGGCCGTGTCACGGCGGAAGCCCGCGGCCTCCACGACGCGCTCGGCGGCGTGCCGCATGGCGTCCGGGCCCTTGAGCCAGGCCTCGCCGGAGTCCAGTTCCTTGGTGGCGTCGATGGGGACGAGGCGGCGAGCGGCGTCCAGCACGTCGGCGACCTGGCCCTGGCCGGGGTCGGCGTAGCGGACGGCATTGGAGAGCACCGGCCGGATGCCCTGCTCGGCGGCGAAACCGACGGTACGGGCGGCCAGGCGCAGGGAGCCGGGGCCGGTCCCCTCGCGGCCGTGCCAGACGGCTTCCAGGCGCAGGGCGTCGCCGTAGCCCTCCCGCCAGGGGGCGAGGAGCCGGGCCGCGCGGTCGGGGCGGCCGGCGGTGAGGGCGCGGCCGACGTCGGAGTCGGGGCCGAGCAGGACGGTCAGGCCGTCGGCGTGGTTGTCGGCCCAGGACAGGAGGGGTGTGCCCTCCGCGGCGTGGGCCGCGGAGACCAGCCTGCACAGGTCGGCCCAGCCGCGGGCACCGTCCCGGGCGAGGAAGGCCACCCGCGGGGCCGACTCGTCGACGAAGGCACCGCCGCGCACGGGGGCGCGGCGCCGGTCACGGCGTACAGAGGTCTCCGTGCGGTCCGCTTCCGGCTCGGGGGCGGCCACCGCCAGCTCCGCGCCGAACAGCGGACGGACGCCCGCCTTCGCGCAGGCCTTGGCGAAGCGGACCGTGCCCGCGAGGGTGTCGCGGTCGGTGAGGGCGAGGGCGTCCATGCCCCGCTCGACGGCGCGCACGGCCAGCCGCTCCGGGTGGGAGGCGCCGTAGCGGGCGGAGAACCCGGAGACGGTGTGCAGATGCGTGAAACCCGGCACACGCACCTCCCGATCTCATGAACCGACGCCTTATCGAACGTCTGTTCCCAACTACCTCACCCCCACCATAGACCAATTTTCGAATGCGTGTGCGACATCCGTTCGGCCCCGCCCCACCTGCGCAAACGCCCGCGGCCCCGGACCGTGGGGACATGTCCCACACCCCGGCCACCGGCACCCGGAGCGGCTCCTTCCGCGACGAGGTGAAGGACGCCGTCACCCCGCGGGCCACCCTGCTCGTGCTCGGGGTGATCGCGCTCCAGCTGCTGTTCATCGCCTCCTACGTGGGGGCGCTGCACGACCCGAAACCGAAGGACGTGCCCTTCGGGGTGGTCGCGCCCCCGGCGGCCGCCGAGCAGACGGTGAGCAGGCTGGAGCGGCTGCCCGGGTCACCGCTGGATCCGCGCACGGTGGCCGGCGCGTCGAGTGCCCGGCAGCAGATCAAGGACCGGGAGATCGACGGCGCCCTGATCGTCGACCCCTCCGCCGGCACCGACACCCTGCTGGTCGCCTCCGGCGGCGGCACCGTCCTCGCCACCACCCTGGAGAGCCTCGTCGCCGAGGTGGAGCGGGCCGAGGGCCGCACGGTGCGGACCGTCGACGTGGCCCCGGCCTCCCCCCACGACTTCGACGGGCTGTCGTCCTTCTACCTGGTCGTGGGCTGGTGCGTCGGCGGCTATCTGTGCGCCTCGATCCTGGCGATCAGCACCGGCGCCCGGCCGGCCAACCCGCACCGCGCGGCGATCCGGCTGATCGTGATGGCCCTGGTGTCGATCGTCGGCGGGCTCGGTGGCGCGGTGATCGTCGGGCCGATCCTCGGCGCGCTGCCCGGCAGCGTGGTGGATCTGTGGGGGCTCGGCGCACTGATCACCTTCGCGGTGGGCGCCGCCACGCTCGCCCTCCAGGGCGTCTTCGGGATCGTCGGCATCGGGCTGGCGATCCTGCTGGTGGTGGTCGCGGGCAACCCGAGCGCGGGCGGCGCCTTCCCGCTGCCGATGCTGCCGCCGTTCTGGCAGGCGATCGGACCGGCACTGCCGCCGGGCGCGGGGACGTGGGCGGCCCGCTCGATCGCCTACTTCCAGGGCAACGACACGACCGTCTCCCTGCTGGTGCTGTGGGCGTGGGCGGTCGCGGGGACGCTGATCACGGTGCTGGCGTCCGTGCTGCGCCTCAGGCGGCAGGAGCCGGAACTGCCCACGCAGGCCGGCTGACCCGCGTCGCACGCGGAAGCTCGGCCGTACACGGCGGAAGTCCCCGCCGTACACACGCGGAAGCCCCGCCCCTCGCGCGCGGGACGGGACTTCTGCCTGCGATGTGTGTGCGCTCAGCCGATCTGCGTACCGGTGGCCGACAGGGCCTCCGTCACCGGCTGGAAGAAGGTCTGGCCGCCCGAGGTGCAGTCGCCGCTGCCGCCGGAGGTGAGGCCGACCGCCTGGTCGCCCGAGAAGAGCGAGCCGCCGCTGTCACCGGGTTCGGCGCAGACGTCGGTCTGTATCAGGCCGTTGACGATGTCGCCGTTGCCGTAGTTGACGGTGGCCTCCAGGCCGGTGACCGTACCGGAGTGCACCTGGGTGGTGGAGCCGCTGCGGGTCACCTGCATGCCGACGGTGGCGTCGGCGGCACCCGAGATGGCCTGGGCGGAGCCGTCGTAGAGGTTCACCTCGCTCGGGTGGTCCACCTCGGCGGTGTACTTGACCAGACCGTAGTCGTCGCCCGGGAAGCTGGACGCCTCGTTCTCGCCGATCACGTTCCCGGAGGAGTCCGACCAGGTGGTGATGCCCTCGGTGCAGTGGCCGGCGGTGAGGAAGTACGGCTCCCCGCCCTTGCTCACGTTGAAGCCGAGGGAGCAGCGCCCGCCGTTGCCGGTGATGGCGTCGCCGCCCGCGACGAAGGGACGGTACTCACCGTTGGTCCGCTTGAGCTCGGCCTTGGCGCCCAGCCCGTCGACCACCTCGGTCAGCTTGGCCCACTCGGCCTTCGAGACCGTGCGGTCGGCGGTGACGACGACCTTGTTGGTGGTCGGGTCGGTCGCCCAGGAGGTGCCCGGGATGGTGGCGTCCTCGGCGAGGGTGGTGCGCGCGCTCTTCAGCTCGGCGAGCGAGTTCTCGACGATTCTCGCCTTGGCGCCGGCCTCCTCGACGGTCTGCGCGGCGTTCTCGTCGAGCACGTTGACGACGAGGCTCTTCGCCTGCGCGTCGTAGTACGTGCCCGCCGCGTCGGTGCCGAGGTCGCCGAGCAGCGTGGAGGCGAGCTTTCCGGCCGCCGTGACCGACAGGGTCTCGGGGGCGGAGGCCTCCGGGGTCTCGCTGGCGTTCGCACTCTGGAAGGTGACTCCCGCGGCGACCAGCGCGGTGACTCCCGCGCCGATCACGGCGACCCGTCGCCCGGGTGTACGTCGGTGCTTCAACTCACGTCCTCCTGTGGGGGGTCGGCCCGGGAGGTTGTGGGGACCTCGCGGACCGGAAGGCTGGTTGACGAGCACTAACTCTTCCAACCCCACAGGGGGCACACAAGGTCGGCTTCAGGACGTGCGCACGACAACTCCAGCGCGCGCACACGACCTTCACCATTCATGTCCCTTCCAACAGGATTCGTGCGGCGAACACTCCAGCAAACGCTACGAGCAAGTAACCGAGAACCGGCCGGTCCGCCCCGCCCCCGTCCGGAATTCACCCCTTGCGCTCAGGCCTCCGCGTGTGCGTCTACACGCGGTGCTGGCCTCCGCGGGGCCTTCGGGTCCGGGCCGACGGGAAGCCCCCGCACACCGATCGGTGTGCGGGGGCTCGTCGTGCTGCCGGCTGCGCTCCGGCGGGCGGTTCAGGTGACGTTGACGCCGTAGGCGCTCAGGGCCTCCGTGACCGGCTGGAAGAACGTCGTACCGCCGGTACGGCAGTTGCCGCTGCCGCCGGAGGTCAGGCCGTACGCGGTGCCGTTGCTGCCGTAGAGCGGGCCGCCCGAGTCGCCGGGCTCGGCGCAGACCGTGGTCTGGATCAGCCCGCGGACGATGTCGCCGCCGCCGTAGTTGACGGTGGCGTTCAGGGCGGTGACCCGGCCGCTGTGGGTGCCGGTGGTGGAACCGTCGCGGATGACCGTGGTGCCCACGCTCGGGGTGGCCGCGCGGGTGATGTCCACACCGTTCGCGGTACCGGGCTTGCTGATGGAGCTGTTGGTGTACCGGACGATGCCGTAGTCGTTGCCCGGGAAGCTGGACGCGGCGGTCGAGCCGAGGACGGTGGTGCGCCCGGAGTTGGCGTACCAGGTCCCGGCCCCGGCGGTGCAGTGCCCGGCGGTCAGGAAGTAGTCGACGCCACTGCCGCTGCGGACGTTGAAGCCGAGGGAGCAGCGCCCGCTGTTCGAGTAGATGGCGTCGCCGCCCTGGATGAGCTTGCTGAACGTGCCGGGGGTCCGCTTGATCGTGAGCGCGCCGGCCTTGTCGCCGGCCTGCTCCTTGATCTTCGCGATCTCGGCCTGGGAGACCGTGCTGTCGACGGTGACGACCAGTCGGTCGCTCTTGCTGTCGATGGCCCAGGCGGTGCCCGGGACGTCGGCCTCGAGCACCGCGCTGCTGGCGCTGTTGAGCTCGGCGTCACTGAAGGTGGCCGGGGTGGGTGCCGCGTTCGCGCTGGGGATCGCGATCGCTGCCGCGGCCACGACGCCGGTGGATACGGCGATCAGCCGGGTCCGTCTCGTGATGCCGCTGCGGGGGGTGGTGCGCTTGATCCTCACTTGTCGTTCCTCCACTGGGGAAGTCGGGGGCCCTCTTCGTGGGGTGGGCCCGTGAGGCGCAGCCAGGGGTGGACGTCCGGGTTCCGAATGCGTCGTGCCCCTGACAAGCGCTGAGGTTGGAGTATTCGGCCGAACGACCGGTCGGCGCAAGAGTGCCTTTCGGCCTTCAACCTTTGGCCGACCCGTGCCGCACCGCTCCGCCCCGCCAACCCCCGCCGGACCTCAGCGCAGTTCGCGCTCCCCCGCCTCGACGCGGGCCCCCAGGGTGTTCCCCGGCGGTGGGAAGGGGCAGACGAAGTGGTCGGCGAACGCGCACGGCGGCAGCAGCGCGCGGTTGAAGTCGACCGTCGTACGACCCTCGGCGTCCGGCGCGGCCGGACGCAGGAACCGGAAGCGGTAACTGGTGCTCCCGCTGGTGGCGTCGGCGAAGACGGCCCACAGCGAGCCGTCCCCCTCGACGCTCACCTGGAGCGTGAGTTCCCGCTCGCCCAGGCGGAAGGCCAGCTCTCCGCCCAGGGCGAGCCCGCGCTCCCGCCCGTCCGCGTTCGGCACCCGCACGCTGCGCTGCCCGGCGTCGTACGGCGTGAAGCGGCCCGGCACCGACCACCGCGGGTCGTACGGCGTGGCCGCGATGCCCCGGAACGCGCGCCGCGCCTCGGCGGCCGGGTCGAAGTCGCGCACGCCCCAGGCGCCCTCGCGCAGCAGGACGACGATCCGCCGCGCGCCGTACCCGACCCGGGCCGCGCTCGCGGGCCCCGGGTCGGGGGCGAGCCGGGCCGCACCGTCGAGCGGCCGCCCGTCCACGGTGAGCCCGTCCGCCTCGGCTGCCGTCAGCAGCACCGCGCCCTCACCGGCCGTCCACCTCCCGGGGATGTCCGGAAGCTGCCCGTCCGGATAGTCCTCCAGCCAGTACGTGCCGGTCAGGGCCAGCGGTCCGTAGGGCGCCGACACCGTCGCGATGCGCTGCTCGTGCCACCGCTTCCACTCACCGGATGCGTCCGTCGTCATGGAGGAAACCCTCGCACACCGGACCGCCTCAACAACTGCAACCGCAGTCGCAGCCGTCGCAGCCGCACCCGTCGTCGCCGCAGCAGTTGCCGCAGCAGTCGCAGCAGCTGCAGCAGTCGCCGCACCCGCTGCAGTCGCCGTTGGTACACGGCGACTGCTTGCGCTCCCCGCTCCAGGGGTCGTGGTACGTGCCGCAGCACATCTGGCACGTACAGGCCAGCCCCAGCCACACGGCGCACCCCGCGAGCAGCCCGCGCCGGTCCCGGCGCGGCGGCTCCGGGGGCACCGGCGCGCCGGGTCCCGCCGGGGTTCCGGGAGGGACGACGTACGGGTGGCTGCCGTGGGCGTGGGAGACGGTACCGAAGGCGCGGTCGACGGAGTTCCCCAGCTCGTGCACGAGCAGTCGGTGCACCAGCCGGCCGTCACCGAACTCGGCATCCCGCAGCGCGAGGCGCACCCCGCGCACGGCGTCGTCGGCCAGCCGCCGTGCCTCCGTGAGCGGGGTCCCCGTGGCGGTCAGCGGGTTCCAGGCGCCCGACGCGGCGTCAGCCTCCTTGTCCTCCACGGCGTCGAGGAGGTGGGCGAGCCTGCCGAAGAGGCGCCCCGCCTCGGCGAGCGGCTCGACGTTGTGCGGCCGCCCGGCGAGGCGCGCGGTGTGCGCGAACGCGGCGGCGGTGGCGGTCTCGGTGGGCTCGGTGACGGTGAGCAGGGGGGTGCCGGGCCCGGCGAGTGCCTCGATGCCGCCCTGCCGGTCCACGGCGTCGACCAGTACGGCGGTGTCGAACCCGACGGCACTGCCGCCGCGGGCGCCGGCGGCGTCCCAGCCGGTGGCGACCCGGCGGGCGGCGAGGGCCACCGGCCGGCGGGCCAGCACCCCGTCCCCGTCGGCGACATGGTCACGCACCTTGGCCGAGGCCAGCACCAGGGAGACGGCCGCCGCGAGCCGGGCGCCCTCACCGTGGGCGACGGAGGCGGTGCGCATTCCGCGCAGCGGACACGGCCCGGCCGTACGCCGCCCGGCGCCGGTGCCGCCACGGCCTGCCTGAGCTTCCGTCAGAACCGAAATCAGCAGCCCGTCGTAGTTCGTCACGATGCGCGCGAACTGGCCGTGATCCTTGCGCAGTGCGAGGCACAACCCGCACAAATGCGCCATCCACTGACTCGCGAGGCTCTCCCCGAGCCGGTGCCTGCAAGGCCTGACGATTCCGAACACGACATTCCCCCGTGCCTCGTACGATGCTGAGCTGCGGCATCGTACCGACCGGCGCGTTCACCCGTACGCACCCTCCCTCACCCGTCCGCCGGGAAGAATCATATTTCACTCACAGTCAGCATCCGTTTGGGGAAAGACCCTTGGGACACAAGGACTCTCGACGGATTCGCTGTGCACCAGTACCGTCACAAACCCCCCGGGCGGCGTCTATCCACTTGGCGCGACGTCCGCATCATGGATGACCATAGGGATGCGGAAACACGAAAGACCGCTGTGAGAGGAGGCGTCCATGGGATCGGTACGCAAGGCGAGTGCGTGGCTCGGCCTCGTCGACGACAACGATGACGAGCGCTACTACGACGACGACTACTCCGAGGGCACCGAATCCGGGGACGCCTGGGTCACGGACCCGCGGGTGAAGGTGGCCACGGACGTGGCCGAGGAGAAGGGCCGCCGCATCGCCACGGTCACTCCGGACAGCTTCCGGGACGCACGGGCCATCGGCGAGCTGTTCCGGGACGGCGTCCCGGTCATCGTGAACCTGACGGCCATGGAGGGCACCGACGCCAAGCGCGTGGTCGACTTCGCGGCCGGGCTGATCTTCGGCCTGCGCGGTTCCATCGAGCGGGTGTCCACCCGGGTGTTCCTGCTGAGCCCGGCCGACACCCAGGTCATCAGCGGCGAGTCGGCCGCGCACCGTTCCGACGGTTTCTTCAACCAGAGCTGAGGCGGGGCCGCACACCACGGCCCCGCCCCCGCAGCCCTACCGGAAGGCGTCCAGTCCGGTGAGGGCCTTGCCCAGCACCAGCTGGTGCATCTCGACGGTGCCCTCGTAGGTGAGCACCGATTCCAGGTTCGTCGCGTGCCGCATCACGGGGTATTCGAGGGAGATCCCGTTGGCGCCGAGGATCGTGCGGGCCGTACGGCAGATGCCGATGGCCTCGCGTACGTTGTTGAGCTTGCCGAAGCTGACCTGCTCGGGACGCAGGCGGCCGGCGTCCATGCGCCGCCCGAGGTGGTGGGCGAGCAGAATCCCCTTGTGCAGTTCGACCGCCATGTCGGCGAGCTTGGCCTGGGTCAGCTGGAAGGCGCCGATGGGCCGCCCGAACTGCTCCCGCGTCTTCGCGTACTCCACGGCCGCCTCGAAGGAGCTGCGGGCCGCGCCCATCGCGCCCCAGACGATGCCGTAGCGGGCGTGGGAGAGGCAGCTGAGCGGTCCGCGCAGTCCGGCGGCCTCCGGGAGTACGGCGTCGGCGGGCAGCCGTACGCCGTCGAGGACGAGCTCGCTGGTGACGCTGGCCCGCAGCGACCACTTGTGCTTGATCTCGGGCGCGGAGAAACCGGGACGGTCGGTGGGCACGACGAAGCCGCGGATCCCGTCCTCGGTCTGCGCCCAGACGACGGCGACACCGGCCACCGACCCGTTGGTGATCCACATCTTCCGCCCGTCGAGCACCCAGTCCCCGCCGTCGCGCTTGGCACGGGTGCGCATGCCGGCGGGGTCGGAGCCGTGGTCGGGCTCGGTCAGCCCGAAGCAGCCGATGACCTCACCGGCGGCCATGCGCGGCAACCAGGCCTGCTTCTGCTCCTCACTGCCGAAGCGGTGGATGGCGTACATGGCGAGGGAGCCCTGCACGGACACCAGGGACCGGATCCCGGAGTCGGCCGCCTCCAGCTCCAGGCAGGCCAGTCCGTACTGCACGGCACTCGCGCCGGCGCAGCCGTGGCCCTGGAGCGACATGCCCAGCGCGCCGATGCCGCCGAGCTCGCGGGCCAGTTCCCGGACGCCGGGCAGCTCGCCCTGCTCGTACCAGTCCGCGACGTACGGCAGCACGCGGTCCGCCGCCCAGTCCCGCACGGTGTCCCGGACCGCCAGGTCCTCCGGCTCCAGGAGGTCGTCGATGCCGAGCGGGTCGGCGGGATCGAACGCGGGCAACGTGGGGGACGAGGCCATGGGACACCCTCCGGGACGTGAAACTAGCGCTGCTAGTTACGGTTCTCGTGCCGACGTTACGACGCGCCGCTTCGCGCGTCCACCATGCGTCTTCCCCGCACGCACCGCCCGCTCGCCCCTGCCCCACCGCGCCGGCCGCGGCACGCCCCCGCGGACGACGTCACCGGGTGACGGACCGCAATCGGGGGGTGCGCGGATGCGGAGACCGAAGCGCTCACACCGAGACCCGTGACTCCACCGCGTCCCGAGGCGCAGGCACGGAGACCCCCTCGCACTGCATCCCCCGCGGCAACCGCGACGCCATCACCGCCCCCAGCAGCAACAACCCCGCACTCACCACCAGCGTCACATGCAGCCCGTGCACGAACGCGTCGGCGGCCGCCCGCCGCAGAGCGACCCCCGCGGGCCCCCCGAGCTGCGCGGCGACCTCGTACGCCTCCCCCAGCGAGTGCCCCGCCGCCGCCGAAGCCGAAGCCGGCACCCCGGGCACGCCGCCCGCCACTGCGGGCGTGTACGCCGCGTTCATCACGCTGCCCAGCAGGGCGATCCCGATCCCGGCCCCCAGCTGGTACGACGTCTCCCCGATCGCCGCCGCCCCGCCGGCCTGCTCCTGCGGCGCCTCGCTCAGCATCGACTCGTACGCCCCGAAGAGCGTCGTCTCCAGGCCGAAGCCGAGCAGCACGAACCCGGACAGCAGCAGCGCGCAGTTGTCGGCCCGGCCCATCGCCGTCAGCAGCAGCACCGCGAAGGCCGTCAGGCAGAACCCGGCGCACACCATCCGGCGCGGGCCGAACCGCCGCAGCATCCGCGCGCCCGCCAGCCCGGCAGCCATCGCCGCGAAGGTCAGCGGCAGCAGTCGCAGCCCGGTCTGGAGCGGGGACAGCCCGAGCACCAGCTGCAGATACTGCGCCGCGATCAGCTCCAGACCCACCAGCGCCAGCATCGCCAGCACGATGCACCCCACCGACGTACTGAACGCCGGCCGCCGGAACATCTCCAGGTCCACCAGCGGATGCGTACGCCGCCGCTGCCGCCGTACGAACGCGGCCAGCAGGGCCGCGCCCACCACCAGCGGCACCAGGGTGAGCACGCTCGCCACCGGCTCCCCGCCGCCCAGCCGCTTCACGCCCAGGACCACACCGAACAGGCCGCCGGCCGCCATCAGCGCGCCGACCACGTCCCAGGGCCCTCGGCCGTCGCCCTTCGACTCGGGCAGCAGCAGCCGCCCCAGCGGCAGGCTGACCAGCATCAGCGGGATGTTGACGAGGAAGACCGAGCCCCACCAGAAGTGCTCCAGCAGGAAGCCGCCGAGCAGTGGCCCGACCGCCGCGCCGACCGCGGCCACGGCGCTCCAGACGCCGATGGCCAGCGCCCTCTCCCGGCGGTCGGGGAAGACCTGCCGGAGGATCGACAGCGTCGCCGGCATGATCATCGCGCCGCCGACGCCGAGCAGCGCGCGCGCCATGATCAGGACCTGGGCGCTGTCGGCGAGGGCCGCCAGCGCGGAGGCGACGCCGAAGAGCGCGTAGCCGAGCAGCAGGACGCGTCTGCGTCCCACCCGGTCGCCCAGCGTGCCGAACAGGATCAGCAGCGAGGCGCAGACGAGCGGGTAGACGTCGACGATCCAGAGCAGTTCGATCGCGCCGGGCCGCAGGTCCTCGGTGACGGCGGGGACCGCCACGTGCAGCACGGTCGCGTCGACGGCGACGAGCAGCAGGCTGACGCAGAGGACGACCAGGACCACCCAGCGGTTGGCACCGCCCCCGGCCGCCCGACGGCGCGGCGCGGCGGCAGCCGTGGTCGTCCCGGACATGTACGTACCTCCAAGATGTTCCCTCGCGCCCGGCGGGCCGCGCGGGGTGGGGACTCCCCTGCGGCTCGGCCGGAGAGGAGCGGGGGCTCCGGGCCGTGCAACGGAACGCGAGTGGCTCGCCAGAGTACGCGAGACCTCGCACGGCACACGTGGCGGACCTCACACAACCCGCGTCACCTGTGTGGCATGCGCCACCGCGGCCACGGCCCCGCCCGCCCCGGCCGGCCGGCCGCTCCCGCCCACGGCAGATAATCGAGCCCGTGACCGATCTTGAAACGCGCACGGCGGGCCGCCCGGGCGCCCTGCGCCGGGCCGCCCCGGCGCTCCTCGGCTACGCGGCCGTACGCGCCCTGGGCCTGCTCGCCCTGGCCCTGTGGAGCGCCGCGCGCGACACGAGCGCGTACACGCTGCTGACGGCCCGCTGGGACTCCCTCTGGTACACGAGGGTCGCCGAACTGGGCTACGGCTACGAGGTGCGCCTGCCGAACGGCGACGTGCACTCCAACCTGGCCTTCTTCCCGCTGCTGCCCTGGCTGGAGCGGCTCGGCGCGGCGGCGGGGCCGTGGTCGCACGCGGACGCCGGGTTCGTCGTGTCACTGCTCGCCTCGCTCGCCGCGGCCTGGGGGATCTTCGCGGTCGCGGAGCACGTGTACGACCGCCGGGCCGGGGTGTGCGCGGTGCTGCTGTGGGCCGTGCTGCCGGTCGGGATCGTGCAGTCCATGGCGTACAGCGAGTCCCTGTTCACGGCGCTCGCGGCCTGGTCGCTGTACGCGGTGCTGACCGGGCGCTGGGTGACGGCGGGGTCGCTGGCCGCGCTGGCCGGGCTGACCCGCCCGGTGGGGCTCGCGGTGGCGGCGGCCGTGTGGGTCGCCGCGATTACGGCATTCGTGCGAAGCCGGAGCGAGGCCGTCACGGACGGCGCCCTCGACCCGGCACGCGCCCCCGGTGACGGCGTGCGCCGTGCGCTCGGCATGCTCCTCGCGCCCCTGGGCGCCGCCGGGTACGTGCTCTGGGTCGGGCACCGCACCGGCCAGGGCCCGCTCGGCTATCTCGACGTCCAGGCCGGCTGGCGCAACGGCTTCGACGGGGGCGTGGCCTTCGCCCGTTTCGTCGCCGACAAGTTCACGTCGTTCCCGTCGGCTCCGGCGGGCGTCGCCCTGATCGTGGGGGTCGCCCTGCTCGTCCTGCTGTACGTCGTCTGCGTACGGCAGCGCCAGCCGGTCCCGCTGCTGGTGTACGCGGGCATCGTCACCGTCCTCGCCCTGTGCACGTCGAGCTACTTCGGCTCGAAGCCGCGGCTGCTGCTGCCCGCCTTCCCGTTGCTGCTGCCCCTCGCCCGGCCCCTGGCCCGGCTGCGAACCTCCAAGTCGGCGCTGGTCGTCGGCGGTGTCGCGGTGGCGTCGGCGGTGTACGGGGCGTTCTGGCTGAACGGCTCCGGCCCGCCCTGACCGGCCCGCCGCGCCCCGATGACCGCCGGGAGAATTCCGCACCAGCATTCGGTGAACGAATTCATAAGCACGATAAGCCGTCGACCGGGCCGATCAAAGGAATTGAAGTCCGCAATAGGACGGGGTTGCGGATTCCTCGGAAATAGACCACCGCCTGAGAGGAATCCCACATCACATCGTCATCACAAAGCCGTTGATTCGGCCGGGATCACTCCTCACTCGCTGTAACGTCGATTGCGTGCGTACCGAACGGAACCTCACCCGTCTGGACCGGGTGTTCGCGAGACTTGACCGGGAGCCGGAACGACCGGCCCACCTAGATGTGCCGGAGATGAGCCGGCACAGGGTTGCGCTGTTCGCCGGAACCCTCGCGTTCTACATCGCGATCGTGTGGGCCGTGCTGATCACCTCGTGGCTGGTCCGGCTCGACTGGCAGGTCATGTTCTTCCGGCCCTACCAGCAGTGGCCGGAGCTCCACGCGTTCGTCGACTACTACGTGGTGCTCGGCCAGCGCGGCCCCACCGCGGTGATGGTCGCGGCCTGGCTCGGCTGGCGCTCCTGGCGGCAGCACACCCTGCGCCCCCTGCTCGCGCTCGGCGTCTCCCTGCTCCTGCTGAACGTCACGGTCGGTGCCGCCAAGTACGGCATGGGCCGGCTCGGGCCGCACTACGCGACCACGATCGGCGCGAACGAGATGTGGCTCGGCGGCGATATATTTCCGAGCGGTCACACCGCGAACGCCGTCGTGACCTGGGGCATCCTGGCCTATCTGGCCTCGACGCCGAGGGCACGGCGCTGGCTGTCGGCACTGTCGGCGGTCACCTCGCTCGGCGTGGGACTGTCCACCGTCTACATCGGTACGCACTGGCTCAGCGACGTGCTCCTCGGCTGGGCGGCGGGGCTGCTGATCCTGCTGGCGCTGCCGTGGTTCGAGCCGCTGATCACCCGGACCGAAGCCCGGATCCTCGGCCTGCGCGACGGCTGGTTCGCCCGTCGCCGCCGCACGGCGGCGACGAAGCGGCCGGTCAGCACACCCGGGGTCCTCACGCCGCACGCCCCCGACCGGGAGGAGACACCGGTCCGCGAGCCGGTCGCCGCACCGCGCAGCCGGGCCCCGGCGTACCTGGCCCCGGGCCCCCACACGGCCCGCTCGGACCGCACGCCGGCGCCCCCGGCGGGCAGCCGCCGGCCGGGGCACGCAGACCGCCACCCGCGAGGCGCGGCCCCGGCCGCGCGCCCCCTGTCGGGCGGCTGACCGCTCACACCACGCCGCGGGGACCGGTACGCACAGCCCCTCCCCCGCGGGTCAGCCCTTCCAGGCCCGGGCCACTCGGCCGTCCTTCACCTCGAAGTTGAGGCGGCCCACGCGGTACTCCATGGTGATGACCGTCCCCGGTGCCAGTGCGCGCACCGTCGACCAGCCCCGCTCCCGGGCGAGCCGTTCGGCCGCGCCGGATTCGAGGCCCACGTACGTGTCCGGACTGTCCTGGGGTTCGGCCGGGGGTGTCGGAATCGGTGCCATGCCGCCACGCTATGCCCTGCTCCACGACCGGGGAAGTCCAGGCCCGTAACACGGGTGCGGACGCACCCGGGGTCACACTTCTGTCACAAGATCACGGACCGCGTTTCGGTATGACTCCGTCACACGGACGGACGGTTTCGTACGCCTTCCGGCAGACCCGTGAGGTGAATTTCCGCGTGTCGCGTCACCCTCTCGAATAAGTGGACGGAAAAGCCTTCGAAGGGCTGCGGAGACTTACTCGCATTCCGCGCCCGAACACATCCGAACCCACTCGAACGAACTCACGTGCGACGTCGTGCACGACGTGCGAAGACCAGACATCGACATAGGAAACACATCAGCTGCTCACAGATTCCCCTCGGGCCGCCCGGACCCGGACAGGGCCCGGGTGAGCCGGTCGCGTACCGCCCGGATCGCCTCCGTCAGCCCGTCCGGCTCCAGCACCTCGAAGTCGAAGCCCAGCAGCATCACGTGCACCACCATGACGTCCAGGCTCCCGGCGCCGGTGCGCAGGAGGCAGCTGCCCGGACCCTCCGCCTCCAGCACCCCGGCGGTGGGCGAGATCCGCTCGGCGGCCTCCTCCAGGGGCACCAGCAGCCGTACGACCGCACGCGTGGCGTACGCGCGCGTGGAGACACCCTCGGAGACGTAGGCGGCCAGGTCCTCGGCGGGCGGCTCGCGCGGGACGAAGCGGGGGCCGTGCGGCGGCTTGGGCGTGATGCGGTCCACCCGGAACGTGCGCCAGTCCCCGCGGCCGAGGTCGAAGGCGACCAGGTACCAGCGGCGCTCGGAGCACACCAGCCGGTGGGGCTCGACGGTGCGGCGGCTGTCGGTGCCGTCGTGGCCCCGGTACGCGAAGCGCAGCCGCTCGCCGTCCCGGCACAGGTGGGCCAGCTCGGCCAGGACGCCCGGGTCCACGGCGGAGGACCCGGCGCCGCGCAGCATCGGCACGGTGAAGGCGTTCAGGGCGCCCACGCGGCGCCGCAGCCGGTCGGGCAGCACCTGCTCCAGCTTGGCGAGCGCACGGACGGAGGTCTCGCCGATCCCCTCGACGCCCTGCCCCGCGGCCGTGCGCAGCCCCACGGCCACGGCGACCGCCTCGTCGTCGTCCAGCAGCAGCGGCGGCAGCTCGGCGCCCGCGCCCAGCTGGTATCCGCCGCCGGTGCCGGGGCTGGCGTTGACCGGGTAGCCCAGCTCGCGCAGCCGGTCCACGTCCCGGCGCACGGTGCGCGGGGAGACGCCGAGACGGTCGGCGAGGTCGGTGCCGGTCCAGTCCCGGTGGGCCTGGAGGAGGGAGAGCAGGCGCAGGAGTCGTGCCGAGGTCTCGAGCATGGCGCCGAGTCTGCCAGCGGTCGCGGACAGGTACTGTCCGCGACCGTCAGGTCTCCAGCGGGGTGACCGACAGTGACAGGTCGTTGTCCCGCGTGTAGTACGGCCCGGCCTGCACGGGGCCCTGCGGCGTCCGCACGCGCGCGCGTGGATACGTGAGGACGGGGTGCTTGTCGGCGATGTCGTCCAGCAGCCGCGCGAGGCGCACGGCGGGGCCGGGTTCGCCGGCGGGCCGCAGCCACAGGTCCCACTCGCCCGGCGCCAGGGTGTCGTAGGGCACGGTGAAGCCGAACTCCGCCCGGTCGGCCGTGACGTCCAGCCGGCGCACACCGCCCTCGCCGGTGCCGGGCCGGGCCCGCAGCTCGGCGTGGGCTCCGGGGGCCAGCCGCGTGCCGTACACCCGTCCGCGCACCGTCAGCCCGCCCTCCGCGAGGCGCAGCTCCCCCGTCTCCGCGTGCGGGGCGCGCAGCCAGCTGCGGACGGTGAGGTTGCCCTGCCGGGTGGCGTACGGGATGCGGACGGCGACGTGGCCGAGCAGTCCCCCGGGGGTGCGGTCGGCGAGGGAGCGCAGGTCGGTGACGCCGGGCACCAGGCGCCGCGGCTCGCCGTCGCTCACGCGCGCGTAGGCGTCCCAGCGGCCCTCGGGGAGGGCCACGCTGCTGGGCAGCGCGGCGCGCAGCCGGCCCTCGGCCGCGGGGGCCAGCGGCAGGCTGACGGTGTCGTCGGCTCCGTCGCGGCGGCGCAGGACGAGGAGGGCCGCCCCGGTGCCCTCGTGCGCGGCGACGTCGAAGGTCAGACCGCCCGCCGAGTCGCCGATGCAGTCGGCGCGCAGCGGAGCGGCCGGTGGGGTCGGCGGCGTCATGCGGTGCGGATCCTCCCTGGGCTTCTCGTCGTCCGGTTAGACCCAGAACCCCGCCTTCTGGTTGTCCGTGTCCGATTGCGATGTGATCACGGCCGGAGGCGGGTCCGAGGCCCCGCCGCGGGTTCGCCCAGGGAGGCTGTGCCGCGCGGCGGGGCGGGCGGGCTCAGAGTTCGAGGCGCTGTCCGGGCACGATGACGTCGGGGTCGGCGCCGATGACGGCCTGGTTGGCGGCGTGCAGGCGCTGCCAGGTGGTGCCGTACCGGCCGGCGATGGCGCTCAGGGTGTCGCCCTGGCGGACGGTGTAGTCGCCGCGGGACGCGCTGCGGCCGGTGTGGCCGCTCTGCCGGGTCGGCGCCTTCGACGGCCCGGCGGCGGGCTTCACGGGTTCGGCGGGGGCGGCCGGAGCCGCCTCGGGCGGGGTGGCGGCGGCCGGTGCGCCGCCCCGGGCCCCGGCCCGGGAGGAGCAGGTCGGCCACGCGCCCCAGCCCTGGGCGCGCTGGACCTTGGTCGCCACGGCGATCTGCTGGGACTTGGTCGCCCTGTCGGCGGTCGGCGCGTAGGCGGTGCCGCCGTACGCGCGCCAGGTGGAGGCGGAGAACTGCAGTCCGCCGTAGTAGCCGTTGCCGGTGTTGATGTGCCAGTTGCCGCCGCTCTCGCACTGGGCGATGCGGTCCCACACTCCGCGGTCCGCCGCCGCGGCGCTGCCGGTCGCGGCCAGCAGTCCGAGGGGCGCGAGCAGTGCCGCCCCGGCGAGGGCCGCCGTCGTACGGTTCCTGCGAACGTTGCCGCGAGTGGTGTCGGCACTTCCGGACATGTATTTCCCTTTCCACGCAACCCGGGCTCCCCCAGGACGGGGCACGCTCGCCGCGCACGGCACGCGGCACGCGCGCTCCGCCCCGTCCGCCGATGGCCGTGGTGCGAGCCGGTGGTGCGGTCGGCGGACGTTCCCGGGCGGTGCTCGTTGCACACGGCGGAGCAATCTAGGGAGCCCGTCCGGCCGGGATCAACCCATGGCCCGTCATTCCAGGCCAGTCCGCCATTACCTCGGGTATCAGCCATTTCCGGACACCCACTTCATTCGCTGATTTCCTGATTTGTCGACCAACCGCCATGGTGATCTGTGACCCACCTCACCGCATCAACGCCCTTGCGGTTCAAACCAGTTGACGGTGAGTGAGCGGTTCCGCCCAACAGATGACCGTGTGCGCCGGATGGTTCGATTCCGTTGGGCATGGGGCGTGACTCCCGCCACAGATCCCCCGTTGTCTTCTGCATGAGCCGGGGACCGCCCGGACCACGGCCCGGGAGCCACCCGGTCCGGCCACGTACCGCATCCCGAGGGAGCCACCCGTGCCGCGCATGCTCGACGTCAGCGACGACGTACGCGCCGAGATCGGCGACGAAGAAGCCGACCGCCTGCTCGCCGGGGAATCCGCCCCGGGCAGCTACGACTGCACGTCCTGCCGCACCCCGGGTGACTGCGCGCAGGAGCGCACCAGCACCGTGCTCTTCATCGGGGACGAGACCGCCGTACTCGCCTTCGCCCACGCCGGGTGCCTGCCCTCGCAGGTGGTCAAGGTCACCGAGGAGCAGCTCCAGGGGGCCGTGAAGTCCATCAACTCCGACCAGGCCCGCCCCGGGCCGGAACAGGCCGCACCCGAGCAGGCCGTGCTCGGTGTCACCAGCGGACTGATCCTGATCGCCGACGAACTCCACCCGGCCCTCGTGGTGGAGCCGACCGCCCCCATCGCCCGGCCCGGCACGGCCGGTGCCGGCGACGACTTCCTTCCGCTGCTCATCGAACAGGGCTTCATGCCGGTCACCGAGCTGTCCACCGCGCCGGCGGTGCTGCACGGCTGGTCGGTACTGCTCGCGATGGGCCAGCTGCACGCGGTGCTCCAGCCGGGGACGAACGGCGGCCGGCCGGTGGCCTGGTGGCAGGCGCACCAGCCCCTCCAGGTCACCGAGGGCTGGCGCACGGCGGCCAACAAGCACCAGCAGGTGCTGATGTTCGCGGCGCCCGTGGGGTCGATCGGACGGCAGCCGCGCGAGGACCTGCTGCGGGAAGCGCTGGACAGGGCGGCGGCGAACGGGCAGCTGGTCGCGGCGGCCCTGCCGCTGGCCGGGACCTGAGCCCAGTCCGCGCGACCGGCGGACGGCCATCGCCTGGGCCGCATCTCTTCCAGCGCGGTGTCGTTTGGACATACGTGTACGCATACGACGCCTTTCACCGCCAGGGCGGCCCCTCGGCCACGCCGATCTACGACGCGCTCTACGCCGAGTACGTCAGGTCCTTCCGATCACTGCCGGGCGATCGCAGCGGTGAGGAGGAGCTGGGATTCACGGCCTTCCGGAGCATCCCGCGCAGCAGAGGCGCGTACAGCGCCTACAGCGCGGGGGCCCACAGTGCCCGCGTCGGCCACCAGCAGCCGATGTGGCAGCGCGTCGGCACCCATCACGTCCCGGCGGCGCTGCCACCGGGCCCGCGCAGAGGCGCCTGACAGCCACGTGAGTGACGAGAGAGGGCGACCCCTTGCCGGGGGTCGCCCTCTCCCGTCACTCACGTCGCCGTGGCCGCTACTTCTTCTTCGCCCCACGCTTCTCGCGCACCCGCACCGAGATGTGGATCGGCGTCCCGTCGAAGCTGAACTCCTCGCGCAGCCGGCGCTCGATGAAGCGCCGGTACCCCGCCTCGATGAAGCCGGAGGCGAAGAGCACGAACCGCGGGGGCTTGGTGCCCGCCTGCGTACCGAACAGGATGCGCGGCTGCTTGCCGCCGCGCACCGGGTGCGGGTGGGCGGCGACCAGCTCACCGAGGAACGCGTTCAGCCGGCCCGTCGGGACGCGGGTCTCCCAGCCGGCCAGGGCCGTCTCGATCGCGGGGACCAGCTTCTCCATGTGCCGGCCGGTCTGCGCCGAGACGTTGACCCGCGGCGCCCACGCCACCTGGCCGAGCTCCGTCTCGATCTCCCGCTCCAGGTAGTAGCGGCGCTCCTCGTCGAGGGTGTCCCACTTGTTGTAGGCGACGACGATCGCGCGTCCGGCCTCCACGGCCATGGTGACGATCCGCTGGTCCTGGACCGAGATCGACTCGGAGGCGTCGATGAGGATGACGGCGACCTCCGCCTTCTCGACGGCGGCGGCGGTGCGCAGGGAGGCGTAGTAGTCGGCGCCCTGCTGGAGGTGGACGCGCTTGCGGATGCCCGCCGTGTCCACGAACTTCCAGGTCACGCCGCCCAGTTCGATCAGCTCGTCGACCGGGTCGCGGGTGGTGCCGGCCAGCTCGTTGACGACGACGCGCTCCTCGCCCGCCACCTTGTTCAGCAGCGAGGACTTGCCGACGTTGGGCCGGCCGATCAGGGCGATGCGGCGCGGGCCGCCGACGGCGGTGCCGAAGGTCTGGGCCGGGGCCTCGGGCAGGGCCTCCAGGACCCGGTCCAGCATGTCGCCGGTGCCTCGGCCGTGCAGCGCGGAGACCGGGTGCGGCTCCCCCAGTCCCAGCGACCACAGGTAGGAGGCGTCGGCCTCGCCGCTCTGGCCGTCCACCTTGTTGGCGCACAGCACGACGGGCTTGCCGGCCTTGCGCAGCAGCCGTACGACGGCCTCGTCGGTGTCGGTCGCGCCGACCTTGGCGTCCACGACGAAGACGACCGCGTCGGCGGCCTCGATCGCGTACTCGGCCTGCGCGGCCACGGAGGCGTCGATGCCGAGGACGTCCTGCTCCCAGCCGCCGGTGTCGACGACCTTGAAGCGGCGGCCGGCCCATTCGGCCTCGTAGGTGACGCGGTCACGGGTGACGCCGGGCTTGTCCTCGACGACGGCCTCGCGGCGGCCGATGATCCGGTTCACCAGGGTCGACTTGCCGACGTTGGGGCGGCCGACGACGGCGAGGACGGGCAGCGGGCCGTGCCCGGCCTCCTCGATCGCGCCCTCGACCTCCTCGACGTCGAAGCCCTCTTCGGCGGCGAGCTCCATGAACTGCGCGTACTCGACGTCACCGAGCGCCCCGTGGTCGTGCTCCTCGCCCGAGCCCTCGGAGTGGATGTGGTCGTTCATGAAGTCCGTACCTCGTTCATCGTGGTGATCGGTGGTGCACCCCCTGTACCGGGTGATCCACTACTCAAAGTGTGGCCCGGCGGCCGGTGAGCCGCCTGGCGTTCTCCAGGTGCGCGGTGAGCTGCTTCTGGATGCGTTCGGTCGCCTCGTCCAGCGCCTTGCGGGTCCGCCGCCCGCTGCCGTCCCCCGCGTCGAAGGGGTCGCCGAAGACGACGTCGACGCGCGAGCGCAGCGGAGGCAGCGCCTTTATCAACCGTCCGGGCCGGTCGGAACTTCCCAGCACCGCGACCGGGACGATCGGTGCGCCGCTGCGGACCGCGAAGTAGGCAAGGCCGGCCCGCAGCGCGGCGAAGTCGCCCTCGCCCCGGGTGCCCTCCGGGAAGATGCCCAGCACGCCGCCGTTGTCCAGGACGCCCAGCGCCTGGGTGATGGCGGTGCGGTCGGCGGTCGAGCGGTCCACCTTCAGCTGGCCGATGCCGAGCAGGAAGGGGTCCAGCGGACCGATGAACGCTTCCTTCTTGATCAGGAAGTGCGTCGGCCGGGGCGCCACGCCCATGACCATCGGGCCGTCGACGTTGTGCGAGTGGTTGACGGCGAAGATCACCGGGCCGGTCGCGGGCACCCGCCAGGCGCCCAGCACACGCGGCCGGAACAGCCCGTACATCAGGCCGACGCCGATGCGCCGCCCGACCTCAGCGCTCCGCGCCGATGGGACCTCGGTCACTTCCCCGCCCGCTTCTCCTCGACGAGGGTGACGACGCACTCGATGACCTGCGGAAGGGTGAGGTCGGTGGTGTCCACCTCGACGGCGTCGTCGGCCTTGGCCAGCGGCGAGGTCTTGCGGCTGGAGTCCGCCGCGTCCCGCTTGATCAGGGCCTCGCGGGTGACGTTGACGTCGGCGCCCTTGAGCTCGCCGCTGCGGCGGGCGGCACGGGCCTCCGCCGAGGCGGTGAGGAAGATCTTCAGGTCCGCGTCCGGCAGCACCGTCGTACCGATGTCCCGGCCCTCGACGACGATGCCGAGCGGGGCGGCGGCGGCGATGGTGCGCTGCAGCTCGGTGATCCGGGTCCGCACCTCGGGGACGGCGCTGACCGCGCTGACCTTGGAGGTGACCTCCTGGGTGCGGATCGGGCCGGCCACGTCCACACCGTCGACCGTGATGGTCGGGCCCGCCGGGTCGGTGCCGGAAACGATCTCGGGCTTGCCGGCCGCGGCGGCGATCGCGTGCGGGTCGTCGGTGTCGATGCCGTTGGTGACCATCCACCACGTGATCGCCCGGTACTGGGCGCCGGTGTCCAGGTAGCTGAGGCCGAGCTGCTCGGCGACGGCCTTCGACGTGCTCGACTTGCCCGTGCCGGAGGGGCCGTCGATGGCGACAATCACGGCCGGGACGGTCGGGGCGGCGCCGTTTTCCACGAGGGGACACCTTCCTGGTGCGGTGCGGTGAGTGGTGTGCGGGACGCGAACGCGTCCCGCACAAGGTTACTGGCTCTCCGGGACCCCTCCGACAGTCGCCCGGCACCCGGGACCACCGCCGGGATCCGAAAGATCACTGCCGGATCGCCCAGCCCCGCTCCTTGAGGGCCGCCGTCAGTACGGACGCGGCCTTCGGCTCGACCATCAGCTGCACCAGCCCGGCCTGCTGCCCGGTCGCGTGCTCGATCCGTACGTCCTCGACGTTGACCCCGGCCCGTCCCGCGTCCGCGAAGATCCGGGCCAGCTGGCCGGGCTGGTCGTCGATGAGGACGGCCACGGTCTCGTAGACCCGCGGCGCGCTGCCGTGCTTGCCCGGGACCCGCACCTGTCCGGCGTTGCCGCGCCGCAGGACCTCCGCGATGCCGGTGCCGCCCTCGCGGCGCTTGTCCTCGTCGGAGGACTGCAGGGCGCGCAGGGCCCGTACCGTCTCCTCCAGGTCGCCGGCGACGTCGGTGAGCAGGTCGGCGACCGGCCCCGGGTTGGCGGAGAGGATGTCGATCCACATCCGGGGGTCGGAGGCGGCGATCCGGGTCACGTCGCGGATGCCCTGTCCGCACAGCCGTACGGCGGCCTCCTCGGCGTGTTCCAGGCGGGCGGCGACCATGCTGGAGACCAGGTGGGGCATGTGGGAGACGAGGGCCACGGCGCGGTCGTGGGCGTCCGCGTCCATCACCACGGGCACCGCCCGGCAGTGCGAGACCAGTTCCAGGGCGAGGTTCAGCACCTCGGTGTCGGTGTCCCGGGTCGGGGTCAGCACCCAGGGGCGGCCCTCGAAGAGGTCGCCGGTGGCGGCGAGCGGGCCGGACTTCTCGCGGCCGGACATGGGGTGCGTGCCGATGTAGGCGGAGAGGTCGAGCCCCCGTGCCTCCAGCTCGCGCCGGGGGCCGCCCTTGACGCTGGCCACGTCGATGTAGCCGCGGGCGGCGCCGCGCGCCATGGCGTCGGCGAGCACGTCGGCCACCAGGGCCGGCGGGGCGGCGACGATCGCGAGGTCGACCGGCCCGTCCGGGGCCCGGTCGGTGCCGGCGCCCAGCGCGGCGGCCGTACGGGCCTGCTCGGGGTGGTGGTCGACGAGGTGGACGGTGACGCCGCGCCGGGTCAGGGCGAGGGCGGCGGAGGTGCCGATGAGGCCGGTGCCGATGACGAGTGCGGTTCTCACTGGGCGATGTCCTTGCGCAGGGCCGCGGCGGCGCCGAGGTAGACGTGGGCGATCTCGGCGCGGGGCCGGTCGGACTCGATGTGGGCGAGGATCCGGACGACGCGGGGCATGGCGCCGTCGATGTCCAGTTCCTGGGCGCAGATCAGCGGGACGTCGGTGATGCCGAGCCCCCGGGCCGCCGCCGCGGGGAAGTCGCTGTGCAGGTCGGGCGTGGCCGTGAACCAGATGCTGATGAGGTCGTCGCCGCTCAGGCCGTTGCGCTCCAGGACGGCGGTCAGCAGTGCCGCGACCTGCTCGTTCATGTGCCCGGCCTCGTCCCGCTCCAGTTGGACGGCGCCCCGGACCGCTCGTACCGCCACGGCGATGCTCCTTGCTGACGTGCGTATCGGCTCTTGGTCCGTCCAGCGTAGTCAGCCCGCCGTGTACCGGTCCGGGGCGCCCGTCCCCTGAGACGCCGGCCCCGCCGGGGTCCTCCCTCCCCCGGAGGGCCGCGTGACCCGCGCCCCGACCCGCCGTACGGTCCTCAGCGCCACGGGTGCGGCGGCGCTCGTGGCAGCGGATCGCGGTGCGGGGAAAGGTGCGGGGAAATTCGGTCCGCCCGGCGTGAGGCGCCCGCGTACGCTCCCGGAACATGCACCCCGAGACCGCGACGCTGCCCGAGACCCTGGTACGCGACCACACGATCTACGCCTGTGTCATGGGTTCGCGCGCCTTCGGTCTGGCGACGGAGGACAGCGACACCGACCGCCGGGGCGTGTTCCTCGCCCCCGCCTCCCTGTTCTGGCGCTTCGAGAAGCCGCCGACGCACGTGGAGGGTCCGGCCGAGGAGCAGTTCAGCTGGGAACTGGAGCGCTTCTGCGAGCTGGCCCTGCGGGCCAATCCGAACATCCTGGAGTGCCTGCACTCCCCGCTCGTGGAGTACGCGGACGACACGGGCCGCGAGCTGCTCGCCCTGCGCGAGGCGTTCCTCTCCCGCCGGGCCCACGGGGCGTTCACCCGGTACGCGCACGGCCGGCGCCGCAAGCTGGACGCCGACGTGCGCACGCACGGCGCCCCGCGCTGGAAGCACGCGATGCACCTGCTGCGGCTGCTGACGTCCGCCCGCGACCTGCTGCGCACGGGCACGCTCACCATCGATGTCGGCGACCGGCGGGAGTCGCTGCTCGCCGTGAAGCGCGGCGAGGTGCCCTGGCCGGAGGTCGAGTCCCGGATGAGCCTCCTGGTGGAGGAGGGCGAGGAGGCGGCCCGCCGCAGCCCACTGCCCGCCGAACCGGACCGGCGCCGCGTCGAGGACTTCCTCGTCCGCACCCGCCGCGCCTCAGCCCTCCGTGCGGACCCGCCGGGTCCGTACGACGAGGTCGTGCAGGGCGTCGTGCGCGGTGGGGGCGTCGGGCGGGACTGACGTCGCCTGCGCCTCGTCGGGTACGCCGTGCGGCCGCTCCGCGTCGTGGCGCACGCGCGCGTGGTCGACGCCGGCGTCCCCGTGCTCGTGCTCCGCCTCGGCGGCGGCGGGCAGCAGGTGGACGCCGCGCAGGCCGACGTCCGAGTCGCGGGAGGGGAAGCCGAAGAGGCGGGCCCGGAGACGGTGGCGAACAGCACCGGGAAGGCTGCTCGGCCACCACCGGAGCCAGGCCGATGTCTCCAGGGCGCCGGTCATGCGGTCAGGCGTCCCAGAGCGCTCCGAGGGCCAGCAGGTCGGTCCGGTACTCGATGCGGTCGGCCCACTCGGCGGGCCAGGCGTCGGCGCCCAGGTGCGCGCCGGCGAAGGCGCCCGCGAGGCAGGCGATGGAGTCGGAGTCGCCGGCGGTGCAGGCACCGCGGCGCAGGGCGGTCAGCGGCTCGTCGACGAAGAGCAGGAAGCAGAGCAGCCCGGCCGCCATGGCCTCCTCCGCGATCCAGCCCTCACCCACCGCGAGGCAGGGGTCGGTCTCCGGCGAGACGGTGCGCACCGCGTGCTGGAGCCGGTCGAGTATCGCCAGGCACTCGTCCCAGCCGCGGGCGATGAAGTGCTCGGGCGTGGGGTCCTGGGCGCGGGTCCACAGGTCGCCGAGCCAGCGCTCGTGGTAGCGGGTGCGGTTGTCGTAGGCGTACGACCGCAGCAGCCCGACGAGTCCGGTCGGCTCGGCGCCCTCGGCGAGCAGCCGTACGGCGTGGGCGGTGAGGTCGGAGGCGGCGAGCGCGGTCGGGTGGCCGTGGGTGAGCGCCGACTGCAACTGGGCGGCGCCCGCCCGCTGTTCGTCACTGAGGCCGGGGACGAGGCCGATGGGCGCGACGCGCATGTTGGCGCCGCAGCCCTTGGAGTGGACCTGGCTGGCGTCCTGCCAGGGGCGGCCGGACTGCTCCAGGAGGCCGCAGGCCGTGAGGCAGGTGTTGCCCGGCGCCCGGTTGTTCTCCGGCGACCGGTTCCAGGCGATGAACTCCTGCCGCACGGGCTCCGCCATGCCCTCGGGCGTCAGGACCGCGAGGCCCATGGCCGTCCGCAGCCCCTTCCCGAGCGCCAGCGTCATCTGGGTGTCGTCGGTGACGATCGCGGGCCGGGGCAGCTCCCTCTCCCGCCACGGTCCGAACGTGGCGAGGATCGACGGGACGTCGTGGAACTCGGTGGGGAAGCCCAGCGCGTCGCCGAGGGCGAGTCCGGTGAGCGCCCCGGTGGCGGCGCGCTTGGTGACGGTGGTCGTGGTCATGCGGGGCGTCCTTCCCGAGGGGTGCGGAGCAGGGGCGGGTACAGGGTGGTGGCGGGGCCCGAGCGGTAGAGCGCGGCCGGTTTGCCGCGGCCGCCGGTGAGGCGGGCGGCGCCGGGGACCGCCTCGACGAATCCCGGTGTGGCGAGCACCTTGCGGCGGAAGTTCGGCCGGTCCAGAGCCGTCCCCCACACGGTCTCGTAGACCTGCTGCAGCTCGCCGAGCGTGAACTCGGCCGGGCAGAAGGCGGTGGCCAGGCAGGTGTACTCCAGCTTGGCGCCGACGCGTTCCCGGGCGTCGGCCAGGATCCGGTCGTGGTCGAAGGCGAGGTCCGGGGCCGCGTCGTACGGCACCCAGCGGGCCTCGGCCGCGTCGGTGTCCGCGTGCGGTTCGGGAGGGTCGGGCAGCAGTGCGGCGAACGCGACCGACACGACCCGCATCCGGGGGTCGCGGCCGGGCTCGCTGTAGGTGCGCAGCTGCTCCAGGTGCAGTCCGCTCACGTCGGACAGGCCGGTCTCCTCGGCCAGCTCGCGCCGGGCCGCCGTCTCCGCCGACTCGTCCGGCAGCAGAAAGCCGCCGGGCAGTGCCCAGCGGCCGGCGTACGGCTCCTGCCCCCGCTCGACGAGCAGCACGTGCAGCGCGCCCGCGCGGAGGGTGAGGACGGCGAGATCGACGGTGACGGCGAAGGGCTCGAAGGCGTACTTGTCGTAGCCGTGCACAGGCACCCACCCCTTAATAGTCACTGAGACTATAAAGGGGTGGGTGGTCCGTCACAACCTTCGCGGTGCCTAGAGTTCGACCTCCTGCATCAGCATCCCGACCTCCGTGTTGGACAGCCGGCGCAGCCAGCCCGACTTCTGGTCGCCCAGGGTGATCGGGCCGAAGGCGGTGCGCACCAGCTTGTCGACGGGGAAGCCCGCCTCGGCCAGCATCCGGCGGACGATGTGCTTGCGGCCCTCGTGGAGGGTGACCTCGACCAGGTAGTTCTTGCCGGTCTGCTCGACGACCCGGAAGTGGTCCGCGCGCGCGTACCCGTCCTCCAGCTGGATGCCGTCCTTGAGGCGCTTGCCGAGGTCGCGCGGGATCGGGCCCACGATGTGCGCGAGGTAGGTCTTCTTCACGCCGTACCGGGGGTGGGTCAGGCGGTGCGCCAGCTCACCGTGGTTGGTCAGCAGGATGACGCCCTCGGTCTCGGTGTCGAGCCGGCCGACGTGGAAGAGGCGGGTCTCGCGGTTGGTGACGTAGTCACCGAGGCACTGCCGGCCGTCCGGGTCCTCCATGGTGGAGACGACGCCGGCGGGCTTGTTGAGCGAGAAGAACTGGTACGACTGCGTGGCGACGGTCAGTCCGTCGACCTTGACCTCGTCCTTCTCCGGGTCGACCCGCCTGCCCTGCTCCAGCACGATCTCGCCGTTGACCTCGACGCGCGCCTGCTCGATCAGCTCCTCGCAGGCACGCCGGGAGCCGTAGCCCGCGCGCGCGAGGACCTTCTGCAGCCGCTCGCCCTCCTGCTCGGCGCCCGGGAACGTCTTGGGCAGCTTGACGTCCTTCTTGCCGGCGTACCGCTCCCGGTTGCGCTCCTCGGCCCGCGCCTCGTACTCGCGGGACGTGGCCGGGACCGAGCGGCCCCGCTGCAGGGGCTTCCTCGGCCCGCCCTTGGCGCCGCCGCGGGCCGCCGGGCCGCGGCCCGACTTCGGGCCCTCGTGGGTGGCGCCGGGGCCCACGTCGTAGCGCCGCTCCTCCGGGCGCGGGTTCTTGGGACGGCCGCCCTGCCTGTCGTCGCGGTTGCCACCGGCGCCGCGGGGGTTGCCGCGCCCACCACTGCTCCCGCCGCGGGGGTTACCGCGGCCACCACTGCTCCCGCCGCGGCCGCCGCTGTTGCCACCACGGCTCCCGCCGTTGTTTCCGCTGCTGTTCCTGCCGCTGCTGCTTCGCATCAAAGTTCCGTCTTGTCGTCTGCGTCCTCGGAATCCGGGGCGTCCGGATCGAACGACGGGACCCCTTCCAGTGTCTCGGCCTCGATCGCCGCCGCCTCGGGGAGGAAGGGCGCGAGCTCCGGGAGCTCGTCCAGGCCGCGCAGGCCCATCCGCTCCAGGAAGTAGTTCGTCGTCACGTACAGGATCGCACCTGTTTCGGGTTCCGTGCCCGCCTCCTCGACCAGACCCCGTTGCAGGAGGGTGCGCATCACTCCGTCGCAGTTCACACCGCGTACCGCGGAGACGCGGCCGCGGCTGACCGGCTGGCGGTAGGCGACCACGGCGAGCGTCTCCAGCGCGGCTTGGGTGAGGCGGGCGTGCTGGCCGTCCAGGACGAAGCCCTCGACGGCCGCCGCGTACGCGGGGCGGCTGTAGAAGCGCCAGCCGCCCGCGATCAGGCGCAGCTCGAAGCCGCGGCCCTGGACGGTGTACTCGTCGGCGAGCTCGCGCAACGCGTCCGCGATCTGCCGCCGCGGCCGCTGGAGAATCCGGGCGAGGTGCTCCTCGGTCGCGGGCTCGTCCACGACCATGAGGACGGCTTCGAGGGCGGGCTTGAGTTCCAGGCCGGCGACGGCCCCCGGCCCGCCCACGGCCTCCGCGGTCTCGTCACTCACGCCTTCCGCTCCTCCTCGGTCTTCTCGGGCGGCCGGTCGAACTCGTCCGTCACCACCGGCCCGGTGCCGCCGTCCCCTCCCGCCCAGCGCACCAGCAGGTCACCGAGCGCGGTCTCCTGGTCCAGCTCGACGGCCTTCTCCCGGTACAGCTCCAGCAGGGCGAGGAAGCGTGCGACGACGGTCAGTGTGTCCTCGGTGTCCTCGACCAAGGTCCGGAAGCTGGCCTCGCCCAGCTCCCTCAGCCGGGCGACGACGATCCCGGCCTGCTCCTGCACGCTGACCAGGGGTGCGTGGATGTGCTCGACGTAGACCTGCGGTTTGGGCCTGGGCTGCATCGCCTTCACGGCCAGCCTGGCGAAGCCCTCCGGGCCGATGCTGATCACGACCTCGGGCAGCAGCTCGGCGTGGTGGGGTTCCAGGCCGACGGTGCGGGGGTGGCGGCGGCCCTCGGCCTCCAGCCGTTCGTTGAAGATCTCCGCGATCTGTTTGTACGCGCGGTACTGCAGCAGCCGCGCGAAGAGCAGGTCGCGGGCCTCCAGCAGCGCCAGGTCGGCCTCGTCCTCCACCTCGGCGGCGGGCAGCAGCCGGGCCGCCTTCAGATCGAGCAGTGTGGCCGCGACCACCAGGAACTCGGTCGTCTCGTCGAGATCCCAGTCCGGCCCCCTCGCCCGGATGTGCGCCATGAACTCGTCGGTCACCCTGGAGAGCGCGACCTCGGTGACGTCCATCTTGTGCTTGGAGATCAACTGGAGGAGCAGATCGAACGGCCCCTCGAAGTTGGCGAGCCGCACCTTGAAGACCCCGTCGCCACCGTCGCCGGGCGCGCCCTCCGGATCGTCGGACCCGTCCCGCGGCGGGGCCTGCGACGGGGCGGCGTCCGCCGCCGCCCCGTCGGGCTGCGGAGCGCCCTGCGGCCCGCTCTCGCGGCCTCCGGGGCCGTGGGCCGCCCAGGAGCCCTCCGGAGCGCCGGCGGACGCCTGCGGCGCGGTTTCCGGCGCGAGGGACGGCTGCGGCGCGGACGCCGAAGCCGCGGCGGAAGCCCGCTCCCCGGTCCGCGGCCCCGCGGCGGAAGCCCGCGCCGCCGTGTCCGGCCCGGCGGCGGGCGGCTGCGGCGCGGAGTCCGGCCGAGGGGTCGCCGGGGCCTTTGACGCGCCCCGTGTCCCGGGCTCCCGGCGGGGGCGCTCCGCCTCCGGCTCGCTCACCGCGAGCGAAGCCTGCGGAGAGGTCGCGTCGCTCCGCGACGAGGCCTCCGAAGCCGTGCTCGCCGGTGGCGCCTCGGATGCCGGCCGCGCGACCGCGGGCTCGCGGGGCACGGTGCCGGACGGCGCCTCCACGGGCACCTCGGGCCTCTCGGTGACCGGTGGGGCCGACGGGGCCACCCGCGGCTCTCCCGGTCCTCTCCCCAGCGCGCGCCGACGGCCGGCGCGGGCGCCGGGGAGGGGGGCGTCGTTCGAGGTCATGGCCCCCGCAGGCTACCGCTACCGCCCGCGCAGCCGTCGTACGAGGATGCTGGCGTCCCCGCGGGTCTCCAGGTCGGCGAGGACCACGGCGACCGCCTCGCGGACGATGCGGCCGCGGTCGACGGCCAGCCCGTGCTCGCCGCGGAGCACCAGCCGGGCGTGCTCCAGGTCCATGAGCTCCTCGGCGGAGACGTACACGGTGATCTTCTCGTCGTGGCGCTCACGACCGCTGGGACGGCGCGAGGGTGACCGCCCGCGCTTGCGCGGCTGGGCGGTGGCAGAACCTTCCTGCGCGCCCGGGCCCGAGCCCCTCGCCGAGCGCTCCGCGCCGCGGCTGCGGGGCTCGCCCGCCGAGCCGGGTTCCGCGTCCGCCGCGGCGTGCTCCGCGCCCTCGCCGTCACCGGCCTGCGCGGGCACCGACTGGGGCGCGTCCTCGGCGGCGGCCTGGTCGCTCTCCCCCGCCGGCGCCGGCACCCGGGCGTCGCCACCGGCCGGCCGCCGCGGGGAGGACGCCTGCAGCGCCGTTCCCCCTGTCGTACGGAAGAGTTCGTCGGCCCCCGGCAGACTCACTCGGCGTGACACCGGGCGAGCACCTCCCTGGCGAGCTGGCGGTAGGCGGCGGCACCGACGGAGTTGGAGGCGTACGTGGTGATCGGCTCACCGGCGACCGTGGTCTCCGGGAAGCGGACCGTGCGCCCGATGACCGTGTGGTAGACGTGGTCGTCGAACGCCTCGACCACCCGCGCGAGCACCTCACGGCTGTGCACCGTGCGCGAGTCGTACATGGTGGCGAGGATGCCGTCGAGCTCCAGGTCGGGGTTGAGGCGCTCCTGGACCTTCTCGATCGTCTCGGTCAGCAGCGCCACACCGCGCAGTGCGAAGAACTCGCACTCCAGCGGCACGATCACCTTGTGCGCGGCGGTCAGCGCGTTGACCGTGAGCAGGCCGAGCGAGGGCTGGCAGTCGATGACGATGTAGTCGTAGTCGTCCATCAGCGGCTTCAGCGCCCGCTGCAGCGTGGACTCGCGCGCGACCTCGCTCACCAGCTGCACCTCGGCCGCAGACAGGTCGATGTTGCTGGGCAGCAGGTCCATGTTGGGGACCGCGGTCTTCAGCAGCACCTCGTCGGCCGCCATGCCCCGCTCCATGAGCAGGTTGTAGACGGTGAGGTCGAGCTCCATCGGGTTGACGCCGAGACCGACCGACAGCGCGCCCTGCGGGTCGAAGTCGACGAGCAGCACCCTGCGCCCGTACTCGGCGAGCGCGGCGCCCAGGTTGATGGTCGACGTGGTCTTGCCCACGCCGCCCTTCTGGTTGCACATCGCGATGATCTTCGCGGGGCCGTGATCGGCCAGCGGCCCCGGGATCGGGAAGTAGGGCAGCGGGCGTCCGGTCGGACCGATGCGCTCACGGCGCTGGCGGGCCGCGTCGGGCGCGAGCGTGGCGGCGTACTCGGGATCGGGCTCGTACTCCGCGTCCGGGTCGTAGAAGTGCCCCTCGGGCAGTTCGTCGTAGTCGGCGAAGTGGTTGCGGGACGCGCCACTTCCGTTGCCGGCCATGGCGTTCACGTGTTGGCCATCCATACTCATGTGTGCTGTCTGAGTTGCCTGCGGACTCTGGTGGGCTGCGAAGGTGTGTACAGCGACGGAGCCGACAGCCTCGAGACGCCTGGGGCTGTGGGCCCGTGCAGGCATTCCTGGTTGACCACCCCCGGGAGTAAATGTCGACTCATTCACAAGTCGTCTTACCTCCTTGGTGACCAGGAAACTTCTAGACAGGTCAGCGTGGCACCATGCCGACGTTCGGCGACTCTATGGCGTGTCGGCCGTCCGCAGCAACACAATCCGCCGGACCCGGCCGGATGTGTCGGCAATGAAACAACCCTCTGTCAAGGGCGTACGGCCGTCGCACAGCAGGTTTCACCGGTGCGCGAATCGGTTGAAGCGTTACGTTCGAGGCGAGTTGGCCGAGAATCGCAAAGTGACCATACACACACCCGGCCGGACCTTGTCGGGCAAGGTCCGGCCGGGTGTGCGGGGTTGACGGCGACTGTTGACGTATCGCCTTTCCCGGATGATGACTTAGCCGATTTACCGGCTGACGACAGCCGCCGACGGCTCGTGCGGGCGTCAGGCGAGCAGGGCGGCCGGCTCCACGTGCTCCAGGCCGTGTGCCTCGGCGACCTCCTTGTAAACGACCTTGCCGTCATGCGTGTTGAGGCCCTTGGCCAGCGCGGGGTCACGGCGCAGCGCCTCGGCCCAGCCGCGGTTCGCCAGCTCCACGATGTACGGCAGCGTGGCGTTGGTCAGCGCGTAGGTGGAGGTGTTCGGCACCGCGCCGGGCATGTTGGCGACACAGTAGAAGACCGAGTTGTGGACCGGGAAGGTCGGCTCGGCGTGCGTGGTCGGGCGGGAGTCCTCGAAGCAGCCGCCCTGGTCGATCGCGATGTCGACAAGGACACTTCCGGGCTTCATCCGGGAGACCAGCTCGTTGCTGACCAGCTTCGGGGCCTTGGCGCCCGGGATCAGGACGGCGCCGATCACGAGGTCGGCCTCCAGGCAGGCCTTCTCCAGCTCGAAGGCGTTGGAGACGACGGTCTGGATCTTCGTACCGAAGATCTTGTCGGCTTCCTTGAGCTTGGTGATGTCCTTGTCGAGCAGGGTCACGTGGAAGCCCATGCCGATGGCGATCTGCGCCGCGTTCCAGCCGGAGACACCGCCGCCGATGACGACGGCCCGGCCGGCCAGCACGCCGGGGACGCCGCCCGGCAGCACACCGCGGCCGCCGTTCGCGGCCATCAGGTGGTACGCGCCGACCTGGGGGGCCAGCCGGCCCGCGACCTCGGACATGGGGGCCAGCAGCGGCAGCGCCCGGTTCGGCAGCTCGACCGTCTCGTAGGCGATGGCGGTGGTGCCGGCCTCGACGAGCGCGTCCGTGCACTCCTTGGAGGCGGCCAGGTGCAGGTAGGTGAAGAGCGTCTGGTCCTTGCGGAGGCGGTGGTACTCCTCCGCGACGGGCTCCTTGACCTTCAGCACCAGGTCGGCGGCGGCCCAGACCTCGTCGGCGGTGTCGAGTATCCGCGCGCCGGCCGCGACGTACTCGGCGTCCGGGATCGAGGATCCGACGCCGGCCTCGCGCTCGACGACGACCTGGTGACCGTGGCGCACCAGCTCGTGCACGCCGGCGGGGGTGATGGCCACCCGGAACTCGTTGTTCTTGACCTCGCGGGGGATACCGACCTTCACGTCGATCACGGTCCTTGGCTCAGAGGGTTGGGCTATTGCTACACATACCCGCGCACACGTACGCACAACGGGAAATACCGCAAGAACGTGCGGCAGAGCCAGTCTAATGAAGGTGTTCCGTCTGTCCAGCCTTTCAAAGCATCAATCTTCAGAGCCTGAGCTGCGGATTTCGCAGGCTTCGATGCTGTCTTCCCTCAGCATGCGCTCGGCCGCACTCCGCTGCAGGCCGGCCGCCGTGGGATCGCCGAGACGGTCGAGCGTGTCGGCCAGCCGCAAGTGCAGCGCCGCCTGGAGCCGGACGTCCTCGGCCCTGCGCGCCCAGTCGACGGCCTCCTGGCAGGTGCGCAGCGACTCCTCGGGGCGTCCGGCGTACTCCTGGACCCTGGCCAGTTCGCTCAACGCGCGCGCGTGCGCGGCCACGTCGCCCGCCTTGCGGTACCCGGCGACCGCGGCGCGCCAGCACCGCAGCGCCTCGCCGTACCGGCCCGCGTAGGTGTGGGCGGTGGCGGTGCGCCCGTAGAGCCGGGCGGCGTCGGCGCGCTCGTGCCGGGCGAGCCGCTGGGCGAGGGCCCGGCCGAACCAGTCGGCGGCCCGGTCGTAGTCGCCGAGCTCCAGGTGGGCGCCGCCTACGGATTCCATCGCGCGGCCGGTCGCGTACGGGTCGTTCGCCTCGCGTCCGGCGTCCAGCGCGGCGCGGTAGCGCACCAGGGCCTCGGCGGTGCGGCCGGTGCGGGCGTCCAGGTCGGCCAGGTTCAGCAGGGCCGCGGCCTTCTCCCGGGGCAGCTCGCGGCGCTCGGCCACGTCGAGGACGAGGCGGTGGACGCCGTACAGGTCGGGCGCCGCCGCCCGGGTGCCGAAGTGGGCGACCATGGCCCGCACCAGCTGGGACAGCAGTCTCCGGGCGAGGGTGTCCAGTTCCCCGTCGGCGACCGCGAGCCGGGCCGCGGCGAGCAGGGCGGGCCGGCGGACGCGCAGCCAGTCGGCGGCGGCCCTCGGGGTGGGGAAACGAAGGTCGCGTGGTGTGGCGAGGAGCTTCTCACGGGCCTGCGGGCTGTCGGTCTCGGTGACCGCCCGGCAGGACTGGAGCAGCCGTACCGTCCGCTCCAGCATGCGGGCGCGGGCGAGCTGGATCTCGGCGGGGCGGTCGTGGGTCTCGGTGAGGGCCCTCAGCCGGCCGTGCAGGCACCCGGGAACCTCGTACTCGGGCAGCGGGGAGTCGACCGCGCGCAGCACGCCGAGGGCGACGAAGTCGTCCAGGGTGGTGCGGGCGCCGTTCACCGAGCAGCCGGCGAGCGCGGAGGCGGTGTGCGGGTCGACCAGACCGGCCGGAGCGAGGGAGAGCAACCGCAGTATCCGGGCGGCGGGACCGGGCAGCGACGCGTAGGCGAGGCGGAAGACGCGGCTGAGCGGGGTGCCTTCGTCACCCTCCGTGTGCATGTGTCTGGCGAGGTCGGCGACGGCCGCCTGGGGACGGGCGGCGAGCCAGCCGCCGGCCAGGGTCAGCGCGGCGGGCTGGGCCTGGCAGACCTCGGCCAGCTGCTCGGCGGCACGGGGGTCGACGGTGATGCGGACCGAGCCGGTGTGCCGGGAGAGCAGTTCCACGGCCGACTTGGTGTCGAGGCCCCCCAGCGTGCACGGGCGGACGTCCGCGATGCCGGTCAGCGGGCCCTCGGAGACGGCGACGGCCAGGCAGTCGGGGGTGTCCGGCAGCAGGGCGTCGACCTGCTCGGCGTCGGCCGCGTCGTCGAGCAGGAGCAGGACCCTGCGGCCGGCGAGGGCGGTGCGGAGGGCCTCGGTGAGGTCGTCCTCGCCGGCGCCGGGCGGGGCGGGGCGGTCCAGCTCGGCGAGGAGTTCCCGGGCGAGCCGCCCGACGGGTACGCGCGTGCCGTCCGGTTCGCTCAGCCGGGCGCGCAGCACGCCGTCGGGGTAGGCGTCGGCGACCTGGGCGGCCAGTTCCTCGGCGAGCGCGGTGCGGCCGGAGCCGGGCCGGCCCGCGATGAGCAGCACGCGCGCGCGGGGGGCCTTGCGGCCGGAGAGGGTGTCCAGTCCCGCGCGCTCGATGTCGGCGCGCAGCTCCTTCAACTCCCGGGTGCGGCCCAGGAACCGATTCTCCTCAGCAGGGTCCTCCGACAGCCGTACGCCGTCCGTGTCCACCGCCTGATCCGTCACGGGCCACACTCCCGATCCCACCGCACGCCGGCACCCGCCGGAACCCCGGTTCGGGCGTTTCCAGAGCCTAGTTCACGCTCTGCTACGTTCCCGGCGGAGCGCGGCGGGCACATCCCTCGATCGGATCAACCGATGGTCATACCGTGACCGGCCGGGGTGTTCCTCAGGCCTCGAACGGACGCGCCGGCCACGGCGCCTGCGCCGGGCGGAGGGTGTCGAGCCCCTCGCCCCGCTCCGCCGCGACCAGCGACAGCACGCCCACGACCAGGCAGTTGTTGTGCAGCTCACCCGCGAGCACGCCCCGCACCAGCTCCGCGACGGGCACCCGCGTCAGCTCCATGTCGGCCTCTTCGTCCTCGACCTCGAAGCGCTCGCCGTCGGCCTCGGACAGGTTGCGGGCGAGGAAGATCCGTACGGCCTCGTCGCAGCCGCCGGGGGTGGTGTAGACGTCGGTCAGCACCCGCCAGTCCTCGGCCTTGACGTGCGCCTCCTCGTACAGCTCGCGCTGCGCGGCGTGCAGCGGGTTCTCGCCCGGGACGTCGAGCAGGCCGGCCGGGATCTCCCACAGCTTCTGGCGCACGGGGTGCCGGTACTGCCGGATGACCAGCACCCGCCCCTCGTCGTCCAGGGCGAGGACGGCCACCGAACCGGGGTGGACCTGGTAGTCGCGGGTCACCACCGAGCCGTCGGGCATGACCACGTCGTCCGTGCGGACGGAGGTCTTCTTGCCCCGGAAGGGCGTCGCGGTGCCCCGGACCTCCCACTCCTCGGGGATGTCCCTGATCGTGCTGCCCGTCATACCTGACCTGCCCTTCCAGACGTACGCGAAAAGCCGGGGCACGCGCTGTCGAATGCGCGCGCCCCGGCCACCGTACAACCGGTGTGTTACTTCGACTTCGCCGTCTTCCGCTCGACCGCGGCCTTGACCAGCCCGGCGAAGAGCGGGTGCGGGCGGGTCGGGCGCGAGCGCAGCTCCGGGTGGGCCTGCGTGGCGACCAGGTAGGGGTGGACGTCGCGCGGGTACTCGACGTACTCGACGAGCTTGCCGTCCGGGGAGGTGCCCGAGAAGACGATGCCCGTCTTCTTCTCCAGCTCCGCGCGGTAGGTGTTGTTCACCTCGTAGCGGTGGCGGTGCCGCTCCTCGACGTACTCCTTGCCGTCGTACACCTCGCGCACGATGGAGCCCTCGGCCAGCTTGGCCGGGTACATGCCGAGCCGCATCGTGCCGCCCATGTCGCCCTCACCGGCCACGATGTCCAGCTGCTCGGCCATCGTGGAGATGACCGGGTGGCCGGTGGCCGGGTCGAACTCGGTGGAGTTGGCGTCCGTGATGCCGGCCAGGTTGCGCGCGGCCTCGACCACGATGCACTGCAGGCCCAGGCAGAGGCCGAGGAGCGGGATCCTGTTCTCGCGGGCGTACTTGATCGCGCCGACCTTGCCCAGCACACCGCGGTCGCCGAAGCCGCCCGGGATGCAGATGGCGTCGACGTCGCCGAGCTGCGCCTTGGCGCCGGCCGGGGTCTTGCAGTCGTCGGACGTGACCCACTTGATCTTCACGCGGGCCTTGTTGGCGAAGCCGCCCGCGCGCAGCGCCTCGGTGACCGACAGGTAGGCGTCGGGCAGGTCGATGTACTTACCGACCAGGGCCATGGTGATCTCGTGGTCGGGGTTGTGGACGCGGTCGAGCAGGTCGTCCCAGGTCGTCCAGTCCACGTCGCGGAACGGCAGGTCCAGCTTGCGGACCACGTAGGCGTCCAGGCCCTCGGTGTGGACGACCTTGGGGATGTCGTAGATCGAACGGGCGTCGGGGCAGGCCACCACGGCGGCCTCGTCGACGTCGCACATCAGGGAGATCTTGCGCTTGATCGCGGTCGGAACCTCGCGGTCGCAGCGCAGCACGATCGCGTCCGGCTGGATACCGATGTTGCGCAGCGCCGCGACCGAGTGCTGGGTCGGCTTCGTCTTCAGCTCGCCCGACGGGCCGATGTACGGCAGGAGCGAGATGTGGACCACGAAGACGTTGTCGCGGCCGACCTCGTGCCGCACCTGGCGGACGGTCTCCAGGAACGGCAGCGACTCGATGTCGCCGACCGTGCCGCCGACCTCGGTGATCACGACGTCCACCTCGTCCGTCGCCATGCGGCGGATGCGGTGCTTGATCTCGTTGGTGATGTGCGGGATGACCTGGACCGTGTCGCCCAGGTACTCGCCGCGCCGCTCCTTGGCGATCACCGTGGAGTACACCTGGCCGGTGGTGACGTTGGCGGAGCCGTCGAGGTCGCGGTCGAGGAAACGCTCGTAGTGGCCGATGTCCAGGTCGGTCTCGGCGCCGTCGTTGGTGACGAACACCTCACCGTGCTGGAAGGGGTTCATCGTGCCAGGGTCGACATTGAGGTACGGGTCGAGCTTCTGCATCACGACGCGCAGACCCCGTGCCTTGAGCAGCATGCCGAGGCTGGAGGCGGTCAGCCCCTTGCCGAGCGAGGAGGCGACACCCCCGGTGACGAAGATGTGCTTGGTCGTCGAGGATTTGGGCGGCATGGCCAAAGGGGGGCTCCCGTGGTCGCGGTCTGGGGTGCTGTGCGCTCGTCGTCCGACCCGGTCGTACCGGGGTGCCGTCGGCGGCGCCGTCGCTGCGGTTCCGGGGTTTTTCTCCCACCGGTCCACGGGCTACCAGCGTATCAGCGCCTCGGGGCGGCGGCTTCCGGCCACCCTCCGCGCACGCTCCGGCACTCGGACGCGCGGCTCACCGTTTCCTCACCCGTTGGTCACCCTTTCGGCGGACCCGGGTTCTCCGGAGCGGCACACAGATCATCTACGTGCGTCGTATCCTGCTCGGACGTTCGCTGCCGAGCCCGCCCGGCGACATGGCACCACCCCTCGCCCGTCAGCACCGGAACAACGAGAGCTCGTCAGTTCGTTGAGCGACAATGGTCGCTCGCGGCACAGCGTTGGCGACAATTGTCGTGTGCGGCGCAGCGTTTGGCCTCGCGGCCGGACGGCTGCTTTGCTTCATGACTCAACGACGCAAGACACACCCCCTTGACCGCACCAGCGACCGCCCCCATGCGGGGTGACGTGGCCGTTCGACTGGAGTTGCACGTGGCCGGGCGCATCGAAGACTACGCACTCATCGGAGACATGCAGACCGCTGCCCTGGTCTGCCGGGACGGCACAGTCGACTGGCTGTGCCTGCCCCGCTTCGACTCGCATGCCATCTTCGCCGGTCTGCTGGGCACCGGGGAACACGGCTTCTGGCGGATGGGCCCCGCGTACGCCCCCGGCGCCGAGCCGCCCACCGCGTCCCGGCGGACCTACCGCGGCGACTCGCTGATCCTGGAGTCCGAGTGGGACACCCCGCGCGGCACCGTCCGGGTGACCGATTTCATGCCGCCGCGCGACGGCGCGCCGCAGCTGATCCGGATCGTGGAGGGCGTCTCCGGCCGGGTGCCGATGCGCTCGGAGCTGCGGATGCGGTTCAGCTACGGCCGCGTCGTCCCCTGGGTGCACAAGCACGAGGGCCGCACGGTGGCCGTCGCGGGCCCCGACTCCGTGTGGTTCGACACGGAGGCCGAGACCTACGGCAAGGCGCTCACCACGTACGCGGACTTCACGGTCGCTCCGGGTGACCGGATCGCGTTCACCATCTCGTGGGAGCCCTCGCACAAGGAGCCGCCGCCGCTGCCGGAGCCGGAGCAGTCGCTGGAGGCGACGGAGGACTTCTGGCGCGACTGGGTCGAGCACTGCACGTACCACGGGCCCTACCGGGAGGCCGTGGTCCGCTCCCTGATCACGCTGAAGGCCCTGACGTACGCCCCCACCGGCGGCATCGTCGCCGCGCCCACCACCTCCCTGCCGGAGGACATCGGCGGCGTCCGCAACTGGGACTACCGCTACACCTGGCTGCGCGACGCGGCGATCACCCTCTCCTCGCTGCTGCGCACCGGCTACCGCGAGGAGGCCCGCGCCTGGCGCGAGTGGCTGCTGCGCGCGGTCGCCGGCGACCCGGAGAACCTGCAGATCATGTACGGCATCGCCGGCGAGCGCGAACTCGGCGAGGCGGAACTGGACTGGCTGCCCGGCTACGAGGGCTCCACGCCGGTCCGGGTCGGCAACGGCGCGGCGCACCAGCTCCAGCTGGACGTCTACGGCGAGGTCACCGAGGCCCTGCACCTGGGCCACATGACGGGCCTGGCCCGCAACGACTACGCCTCGGTGCTCCAGCTCAAGCTGATCCGCTACCTGGAGGACCACTGGCAGGAGCCGGACGAGGGCATCTGGGAGGTGCGCGGCCCGCGCCGCCACTTCGTGCACTCCAAGGTGATGGCCTGGGTCGCCGTCGACCGCACCATCAAGCTCATCGAGTCCGGCGACGCGGACGGCCCGCTGGAGCGCTGGAAGCAGCTGCGCGACGACATCCACCGCGACGTGTGCGAGAAGGGCTACGACAAGGAACGCAACACCTTCACGCAGTCCTACGGCTCCCAGGAACTGGACGCCTCGCTGCTGCTGATCCCCCAGATGGGCTTCCTGCCGCCGGACGACAAGCGGGTCATCGGCACCATCGAGGCCATCCAGCGTGAGCTGTCCACGTCGGACGGCTTCATCCTGCGCTACCCGACGGAGGGCGGCGACGAGGGCGTCGACGGCCTGCCCGGCGACGAGGGCGCCTTCCTCGCCTGCTCGTTCTGGATGGCCGACGACCTGGCGATGATCGGCCGGGTGGACGAGGCCAGGAAGCTCTTCGAGAAGCTCCTGTCGCTGCGCAACGACCTGGGCCTGCTCGCCGAGGAGTGGGACCCGCGCCTGCAGCGCCAGGTCGGCAACTTCCCGCAGGCCTTCAGCCACGTGCCCCTGATCGACACGGCACTTCGGCTCACGGCGAGCGGGGCGTACGGGGGCTGAGACGGCCGCCGCCGCGGGCACCGTGCCGACCCGGGGGCACGGTGCCCGCAGCGGCGACCCCCGGCGCCGGGCCGTGCGACCCACCCGGCTCACGCCCACGCCGGGCAGCCGGCACGCACCGGGCGACTCGACCCACCGCCCCCACCCCCGGGTACCGTCCGCTGCATGAACACCCCCAGCGCACCCCCGCCCTCGGGGATCACCGTGCAGCGCGCCCTGGAGCTCCCCGGCCTCCGCAGCGGCCTGCCGGAGATCCTCGCCGGCGCCGACCGCCTGCACCGCACCGTGCGCTGGGTCCACGCCGGCGAGGTACCCCACATCGCCTCCCTCCTCAAGGGCGGCGAACTCCTCCTGACCACGGGCTACGGCCTCGGCACCCGCCCCGCCGAGCAGCGCGCCTTCGTCCGCACCCTCGCCGAGCGCGGCATCGCCGCCCTGGTCGTGGAACTCGGCCCGCGCTTCGCGAAACTCCCCGCGGCCCTCGTGGACACCGCCCGCACGGCCGGCCTCCCGCTCGTCCAGCTGCACCGCGAGGTGCCGTTCGTGACGGTCACCGAGGAGATCCACACCGAGATCGTCAACGGCCACTACGCGCTGCTCCAGCGTGCCGAGGAGGTGCACCGCCGCTGCACGGAGGCTCTGCTCGGCGGCGGCGGAGTGCCTCAGGTGCTCGGCATCCTGGCCGGCTTCGGCGGCAATCCCGTCTTCCTGGAGACCACCGACGGCCGTCTGCTGTACGCCGCCGGCCCCGGTCCCGAGGGCGCCGACCCGCTCCAGGTCTGGGAGGGACTGCGCGGCCCCCACAAGGACGCCCCGCCCCCGGCGGGCTCGGTCCTGGTGGACGTGCCCGGCGGCGGCCCCGGCGCCGGGCCGGTACGCGCCCGGCTCGTCCTGCTGCCCGTGCGGTCCCCGCTCGCGCCGGTGCACCGGATGGCGGCGGAGCGGGCGGCCGGCATCCTCGCCGTGGTGCTGATGCAGGCGCGGCAGGAGGAGGAACTGGCGGCGCGCGGGCGCGGCGACTTCCTCACCGACCTCGCCGAGGGCCGGATCACCGCGGAGGACGCCCCTGCGCAGGCCCGCGTCCTGGGCTTCAGACCGGGCGCCGGCCCGCTGCTCCCCGTGGTGATGCGGCTCGGCGACACCCTGTCCCCGGCCGGCGGCGGCTGGGCGGTGCTGGCGCGCGCGGTCGCCGAGGAACTGGCCTCGGTCGGGGTGCCGGCCCTGCTGGGCGTACGGCCGGTCGAGGGGCGGGTGCCGCTCCTGCTGGGCCTGCGCTCGGAGCCGGAGCGGGCGGCGGTCGCGGACCGGGTCGCGGCGGCGCTGCGGGCGGGCGTGGAACGGGCCGGGATGCGGCAGCCGGGGGCGCGGCCGCCCGTCGTGGTCGTCGGCGTGGCCGGCGGCTGGGCGGCGGCGTCGGCGGGCCTGAGGCACGCGGCGGAGACGGCGACCGCGGCCCAGGGCCTCACCGACCGGCCCTGGTACGACGCCCGGCGCCTCGACATCGACCTGCTGCTGTGGCGGCTGCGTGACCATCCGGACCTCGCGGCCTTCGTGGACCGGGCGATCGGTCCCCTCCGCGACCACGACAGCCGTTCCAAGCCGCCCCTGCTGCCCACCCTCCAGACGTACCTGGCACACGCGGGCCGCAAGGCGGAGACGGCGCGGGAACTCCACCTCAACCGGCAGACGCTGTACAACCGGCTGGCGAGGATCGGGGAGTTGCTCGGCACGGACCTCGACGACCCGCAGACCGTCCTGGCGTTGAGCCTCGCCCTGCGGGCGCGCCACCACCTGCCCTGACGGAGCGCGCCTAGAGCAGTGGCGTGGGCTGCGTCAGCTCGTCGTAGACACTGAGGACCTGGGCGACGGTCTCGTCCTCGGTCGGCCAAGTGGCCGCCTGCCGTACGCCCCTGTCCTGCAGCTCCTCGCACCGCCCGGGTTCGGCGAGCAGCCGGACGACGGCGGCCGCGAGGGCCTCCGCGTCCCCGGCCGGGACGAGTTCGGCGGCGTCGCCGACGAGCTCGGGGATGCCGCCCACGTCGCTCGCGACGAGCGGCACGCGCGCGTGGAGGGCCTCCTGGGCGAGGACGGAGCGCGCCTCGCGACGGCTCGGCAGCAGGGCGAGATCGGCCGCCCCCAGCAGGTCGGTGATGTCGTCGCGGCTGCCGATGAGCACCACCGGGAGCTCCTCGTTCTCGATCCGCCGCTGCAACTCCCCGCGCAGCGGGCCCTCCCCGGCCACGACGACGAGCGGTACCGGATCGAGGTGGCGCCACGCGCGCGCGGCGTCGAGCAGGACGTCGTACCCCCGGTGCCGCTCCAGGGAACCGACCGCGATCAGCAAGGGGCGGCCGACGGCGCCGAGTTCGGCCCGGACCTTCGGGGGCCGTCGGTCGGGGTCGTCGGGCTCGCCCGTCCGGCAGGGCCGCGCGGGGAGCGCGACGGGGCCGAGCCGGGCGTCCCGCGCGCCCGTCCGCCGCGCCCGGTCGACCAGCTCCGAGGTGGCGCCGAGCACCACGGCGGCGGCCTTCAACACCCGTCGTTCCAGCACGCGCAGCAGTTGGGCGCGCGCCCCCTCGGCAGGAGCCCGGTCGTGCCAGGTGACGACGAGCGGGGTACGGACCCGCCGTCCGCCGAGGGCCAGCGCGGCACGGAACGAGGCGTGCAGCCCGTGCGCGTGCACCAGGTCGGCGTCCGAGCACACCGCCCGCAGGGCGGCCACGGAGACGGGATCGCTGCTGCGCGGCACATGCACGTGGCCGGCCCCGGCGCCCGTGAAGTCGTAGGTGCGTTCCGCCTCGGAGGGGGCGCACACCGTCACTTTCACGCCCCGTGCGACGAGCCCCGCGGCCAGGGAGCGCACGTGTGCGCTGCTGCCGGCGTTGCCACCGCCCAGCACCTGCACGGTGCGCAGCGGCGACTGGCCGTGCGGTGAGTGGCTGCTCACAGGGGTCACGTGGCCGGGAACTCCTGGTTCGGCGGGGAACGGTCACGAAGAACGTACAGAAGGACGGTGCGGAGGGGACGCGCCGCGCGGTTCCTGCGCGTCACTCCGTCAAGGATGCCAGGCCGTACGGGTGTTCCGGGAACGACGGCCCTCGCGAACGGGGACCGTCGGGGCAACGGGACAAGGCCAGTTCACTCACACGAGTGAGCGTGCTGCCTCGCTCACCTTCTCCCCGCACGACGCCGCGGCGACGAGTGCCACGGCGTGCGCGGCGAGCCCCGCCCGTCCGTTCCCGGCCGCCACCGCGACACCCAGGGCCGCGCCCAGTGCGTGCGCTCCCGTGTCACCGAGCATCGTGCGCTCGGCGAGGTCGTCGAGCGGTACGGCCGCGGCGGCCCCCATGGCGGCGGAGGCGGCCGCCTCCGCCCCGGGGCCCTTGCGCGGCAGCCCCGGCGCCCCGAGCGCGAGGACCGACGCGCCGGCCGGCCCCGGGCGTACGTCCAAGAGGTCGACGACGTGCGCGGCCCCGGCGACGACGACACCCGCGAGCACCTTGTCCAGGGGCCGTTCCTTCAGCACCGCGCCCGCGGCGAGCCCGGCCGCGGAGATCCCGGACAGCTTCACCGCCCCGCCGGTGACCTCGCCGTCCCGCAACGCCGACAGATGCGCCCGGAACCCGCGCCGCGGATCCCCGGCGCCCACCGCGTCGTCGTAGGCCCCGCAGGCCCCGGCGGCGAGCACGGCGAACCCTGCGGCGGGCCGCACCCGCGCCGCCGCCGCCACGGCGCACGCGGGTCCGGCGTACAGATCCACGGTCCGTCCGGCGTGGTTCTTCCGCTCCCAGCGTTCCCGGCCGCCCGGGGCCGTGGCGCGCAGCGCGGTCAGGCCGGTCCGCACGAGGGCGGCGGCGAGGACGAAGGAGGAGCCGGTCCGGCGACTGAGGGCGACCATCCGGCCACCCTACGGGCGCGGGCAGCGCCCCTACGCGTCCGCCCTGGCCGTCGCGAGCAGTTCCTCCGCGTGTGCCCGGGCCGTCTCCGAGTCCTCCTGGCCGGCCAGCATCCGGGACAGCTCCCGGATCCGCTCCTCGCCCTCCAGCACCTTCACACCGGACCGGGTCACCGACCCGTCGTTCGTCTTCTCCACGAGCAGCTGCCGGTCCGCGAACGCCGCCACCTGCGGCAGATGCGTGACGACCACGACCTGCGCGCTCTTCGCCAGCCGCGCCAGGCGCCGCCCGATCTCCACCGCCGCCTTGCCGCCGACACCGGCGTCGACCTCGTCGAAGAGGTACGTCGGCACCGGGTCCGTACCCGCGAACACGACCTCCACGGCCAGCATCACGCGCGACAGCTCACCGCCGGACGCACCCTTGGCGATCGGCCGCGGCGGCGCCCCCGGATGCGGGGCGAGCAGCAGCTCGACCTCGTCGGCGCCCGACGGCCCGTACGCGACCGTGCGTCCGCCGACCTCCACGCCGTCCGGGTCCTCGGTCTGCCTGATCTCGAACGACACGCGCGCGTGCGGCATGGCGAGCGAGGCCAGCTCGGCCGTCACCGCGGCGGCGAACCGCTCGGCCGCCTCCGTCCGCGCGTCGGTCAGGGCCTGCGCCAGCCCGCCCAGCTCCGCCCGGAGCGCGTCCCGCTCGGCGGTCAGCTCGCCGATCCGCTCGTCGTCGCCGTCCAGCTCGGTCAGCCGCGCGGCGCTCTGCTCGGCCCAGGACAGCACGGCCGCGACGTCCTCGCCGTACTTCCGCGTCAGCGCGGTCAGCGCGGCCCGCCGCTCCTCGACCGCCGCCAGCCGCAGCGGGTCGGCGTCCAGGTCGTCGGCGTACCCGGCGAGGTCCCCGGCCACGTCGCGCAGCAGGATCCCGACCTCGCCGATCCGCTCGGCGAGCGAGGCCAGCGCCGGGTCGTACGACCGTACGGCGTCCAGGGCCCGCTGGGCGCCCGCGACGAGCGTCGCCGCGTCCACACCCTCGGGGTCCTCGGGATTGCCCGCCAGGGCGGCGTGGGCGGCCGTGGCGGCCGACGCGAGCGCCTCGGCGTGGCCCAGCCGCTCCGCCTCCTGCGCCAGCTCCACGTCCTCACCGGCGCGCGGCTCGACCGCCGACACCTCGTCGAGGCCGTAGCGCAGCAGATCGGCCTCCTGGGCGCGCTCACGCGCGCGCGTGGTGATCTCCTCCAGCTCGGTGGCGACGGCCCGCAGCCGCCGGTAGGCCCCGGCGTACTTGGCGAGCGGTCCGGCGACCGCGTCTCCCGCGTACCGGTCCAGTGCCTGCCGCTGCCGGGACAGTTTGAGCAGCCCCTGCTGGTCGGTCTGCCCGTGCACGGCCACCAGTTCGTCGGCCAGCTCGGCGAGCACCCCCACGGGCACGGACCGCCCGCCGAGATGCGCGCGCGACCGCCCCTCGGCGGACACGGTACGGCTGATCAGCAGCGCCCCGTCGTCCAGCTCGGCCCCGGCCTCCTCGGCCCGGACGGCGACCGCGGCGTCCCCGGGCACAGCGATACGCCCTTCGACGACCGCGTTCTTCGCCCCGATCCGCACGAGCGCCGCGTCCGCGCGTCCGCCCAGCAGCAGCCCAAGGCTGGTGACCACCATGGTCTTGCCGGCACCCGTCTCACCGGTGACAGCGGTGAACCCGGACGACAGCTCGACAACGGCGTCGTCGATGACTCCGAGCGACCGTATCCGCATCTCCTCAAGCACGGACACGACCATACGAGGTCGAGGGCAGGGCGCGCACACAGGCCGTCCATGTCGCCCCGGGGACCGGGTGCCGCTCAGGGGCCCGGAACGTGCTGCTGACGGCCGAGCCGCGGGGCGCGGCCGGCCACGGACGGCCCGCGGCCGGGACTCGGCGAAACCACCCCATCGTGTCCGCTAGTGCGGCGCCCCGCGCCACCCGGACACCGGCAACGCGAACTTCGCCACCAGCCGGTCCGTGAACGAAGCGTGGTGCAACCGGGCCAGCCGGACCGGCACCGCACCCCGCCGCACCTCCACCCGCGCCCCCGGCGGCAACTCCACCGTCCGCCGCCCGTCGCACCACAGGACCCCCGGCGGGATGTGCGGCAGCACCTCCACCACGAGCACCGAGTCCGGCGAGGTCACCAGCGGCTTCGCGAACAGCGCGTGCGCGCTGATCGGCACCATCAGCAGCGCCTCGACCTCGGGCCACACCACCGGCCCCCCGGCCGAGAAGGCGTACGCCGTCGACCCGGTCGGCGTCGACAGCACGATTCCGTCGCAGCCGAACCCGGTCACCGGCCGGCCGTCGATCTCCAGCACGACTTCCAGCAGCTTCTCGGCGCCGGCCTTCTGCACGGCCGCCTCGTTCAGCGCCCAGTCGGTGTGCACGATGTCGCCGTTGCGGTGCACGACGACGTCGACGGTCATCCGCTCCTCGACCTCGTACGCCCGGTTCACCACCCGGTCGACGACCTTGTCGAGGTCGTCGCGCTCGGCCTCCGCGAGGAACCCGACCCGGCCGAGGTTGACGCCGAGCATCGGCACTCCGGACGCGCGGGCGAACTCGGCGCCGCGCAGCAGCGTCCCGTCACCGCCCAGCACGATGAGCAGCTCGCACCCGTCGAGGCACTGCGGGGTGGCCTCCCCGACCAGGTCCACCTCGTCGGGCAGCGGCAGGTCGCGCGCCTCGGCCTCCAGGACGCGCACGCCGAGCCCGGCGTGCAGCAGCCCCTTGACCACGAGCTCCGCGCTGCGGATGGCGGCGGGACGCCCGGTGTGGGCGAGCAGGAAAACAGTACGCGCTCGGTTCTGTGTCAACTCGGCCCCTCCGCCACTGCACGGTCAACGTCGGCCGGGTCCAGTTCGTCGGCCCCGGCCCGCAGCCACAGAAAATACTCGACGTTTCCGGAGGGACCGGGCAGCGGACTGGCGGTGACCCCCTTCACTCCGAGTCCCAGCCCCCAGGCCGTCCGGGCGACTCCCCGTACGGCCTCGGCCCGCAGCTGCGCGCTGCGTACCACTCCGCCGCTGCCCAGCCGCTCCTTGCCCACCTCGAACTGCGGCTTCACCATCATCACCAGGTCGGCGCCCGGCCGTGTGCAGCGCACCAGCGCGGGCAGCACCAGCCCGAGCGGGATGAAGGACAGGTCCCCCACGACAAGGTCCACGGGCTCCCCGTCGATCGCGTCCAACGTCAACTCGCGTACGTTCGTACGGTCCTTGACGGTGACGCGTTCATCCTGCTGGAGAGTCCAGGCGAGTTGTCCGTATCCGACGTCGACGGCGACGACGTGCGCGACGCCCGCCCGCAGCAGTACGTCGGTGAAGCCTCCGGTGGACGCGCCGGCGTCCAGCGCCCGCCGCCCCTCGACGACGAGCCCCTCGGGGACGAACACCGACAGGGCACCGGCCAGCTTGTGGCCGCCGCGCGAGACGTAGTCCGGGTCGCTGTCGTCGGCGCTCACCACGATCGCGGCAGCGGTCTCCACCTGGGTGGCGGGCTTGGTCGCGGCGATCTTGCCGACGGTGACCCGCCCGGCGGCGATCAGCTGGCTCGCGTGCTCGCGCGAGCGCGCCAGCTTGCGGCGGACCAGCTCCGCGTCGAGACGGCGGCGTGCGACTCCTGCCACGTTCGGTTCAGCTCCTGTGCTCGTACGGCGAATCGGTCTCGTGGCCGGAGGGGCCACGTCGGGGGTGGGCGGTCGGGTGACGGTCGGGAGCCGGCGGCCCCGGACTGGCGTCGAGCGCGGTCAGCGCGTCGCGCAGCCCCCGGTGCACATCCTCGTACACCTCGACGTGTCCGTCCGTGGCCAGGTGGTCGGCGTCCGCCAGCCGCGCCAGCCGGGCGTCCACCTCGGCGTTCCCGGTGGGGGCGCGGGGGACGTCCAGGGGGGCGGGCGCGGCGGGCTCGTACGCGGGGCGTGCCTCCTCCGTCTCCCGGGGCTCCGGTACTGCGTCGCTCATGCCCCGACGCTACCGCGTACCGCTGAGGTACGGTCGGTCCCGATGGCGACGACTGAGGAGTGCCGCGCCGCACTCGAAAAGCTCTCGGACACCATGCGGGGCGCCGAAGGGGACGTGCGGTCGGCCACCGAGCTGGACCGCTCGGTGAGCTGTCACATCACCGACCTGGACGTCACCTTCGCCGGACGCATGGCGGACGGCCGGATCGACGTACGCGAGACCCTGGACGGGCCGCCGCGCGAGAGGGCCGAGATCAGGCTGGCGATGACCGGCGACGACCTGGTGGCGCTGGTCGACGGCGAGCTGAACTTCGCCAAGGCCTGGGGATCGGGCCGGGTGAAGCTGGAGGCGGGCCTGCGGGACCTGTTCCGCCTCAGGAAGCTTCTGTAGCCGCCACCTTCTCGCGCTGGGCGCCGCCCCCGCCCCGCGCCTTGCGCGCGGCCGGCACCACCAGCGGCGTACCCGTCTCCGGGTCGTCGATGACCTGGCAGCCGAGCCCGAAGACGCGCTCGACGAGTTCGGCCGTGACGATGTCCTTCGGCGCGCCCTGCGCGATGACCTCCCCGCCGCGCAGGGCGATGAGGTGGGTGGCGTAGCGGGCGGCGTGGTTGAGGTCGTGCAGGACGGCCACGAGCGTGCGGCCCTGCTCCTCGTGGAGTTCCGCGCACAGGTCGAGGACGTCGATCTGGTGCTGGATGTCCAGGTACGTCGTCGGCTCGTCGAGCAGCAGCAGCGGGGTCTGCTGGGCGAGCGCCATGGCGATCCACACGCGCTGGCGCTGACCGCCGGAGAGCTCGTCGACGTAGCGGTCGGCGAGTTCGGAGATGCCGGTCTGGGCCATCGACTCCTGGACGACCCGTTCGTCCTCCGTCGACCACTGGCGCAGGAGGCCCTGGTGCGGGTAGCGGCCGCGGCCGACGAGGTCGCCGACGGTGATGCCGTCGGGCGCGATGGACGACTGCGGCAGCAGGCCGAGGGTCCGCGCGACCTGCTTGGCGGGCATCGACTGGATCACCGACCCGTCGAGCAGCACGCGGCCCCGGGTGGGCTTGAGCATCCGTGACAGGGCGCGCAGCAGGGTGGACTTGCCGCAGGCGTTCGGGCCGACGATCACGGTGAAGGAGTTGTCGGGTATCTCCACCGACAGTTTCTCCGCGATGACCCGCTGGTCGTAGGCGAGGGTGACGTTTTCGGCGGTCAGGCGGTTCACGTTGCTCCTTTGGTTGTCCAGCCCGCTGCGGATACCGGCGCCGGCGCTCATATCCGGCCGGCCTTGCGCTCGGTGACCAGCAGCCACAGCAGGTAGACGCCGCCGAGCACGCCGGTGACCACGCCGACGGGCAGCTGGTCGGCGCCGAAGGCGCGCTGCGAGACGAAGTCGGCGCTGACCAGCAGGGCGGCGCCCATGCACAGGGACGGCAGCAGGTTGGGGCCCGGCGAACGGGTCAGGCGGCGGGCGAGCTGCGGCGCGGTGAGCGCGACGAAGCTGACCGGGCCCGCGGCGGCGGTGGCCGCGGCCGTGAGCAGCACGGCGGCCACCATCAGCAGCGCCCGCACACGCTCGACGCGCACTCCGAGGGCGTACGAGACGTCGTCGCCCATCTCCATCATCCGCAGCGCCCGCCCGTTGGTGAGAACGAGCGGGACGAGTACGGCACACAGTCCGAGCAGGGGCCAGACCTGGCCCCAGTCGCGGCCGTCGAGGGACCCGGTCATCCAGACGACGGCGCGGGAGGCGTCGACGATGTCGGCCCGGGTGAGCAGGTAGCCGTTGACCGCCGTGACGATCGCGGACATGCCGATACCGACCAGGACGAGCCGGTAACCGTGCACGCCCCGCTTCCAGGCGAGCAGGTAGATGGCGAGGCCGGTCACCAGGCCGCCCACGAGCGCGCCGACGGTGACCTGGGTCGAGCCGCCGGAGAACAGGACGATCATGGTGAGGGCGCCGGCCGTCGCCCCCTGGCCGAGGCCGAGCACGTCCGGGCTGCCGAGCGGGTTGCGCGAGATGGCCTGGAACAGCGCGCCGCCCAGCCCGAGCGCGGCGCCGACCAGCAGTCCGACCAGAACCCGCGGCAGCCGCAGTTCGTTGACGATGAACTCCTGGCCGGCGTTGCCCTCGCCGACCAGGGTCTTCAGCACGTCGCCGACCGGTATCGGAAAGTCGCCGGTGCCGATCAGCACGACGCTCGCGGCGAGCGCGACGACCAGCAGCAGGACGACGACGAGCACGGTCCGGATGTCGAGGCGGAACGAGAGCCCGCCCGGGCTTCGCACGGCCCGGGTGGTCTTCGCGGTCTTCGCGGTCTTCACAGCTGGGCCGTCCTCCGCCGTCGTACGAGATAGATGAAGACCGGCCCGCCCAGGACGGCGGTGACGATGCCGACCTGGAGCTCCGAGGGCCGGGCGACGATCCGGCCGAGGACGTCCGCGCCCAGCAGCAGCACGGGCGACAGGATCGCGGCGTACGGCAGGATCCAGCGCATGTCGGGCCCGGTGAAGGAGCGGACGATGTGCGGGACCATCAGTCCGACGAACACGATCGGTCCGCAGGCGGCGGTCGCGGCCCCGCACAGCACGGTCGCCGCGAGCATGGACAGCGCCCGGGTGCGGTTGAGGTTGGCGCCGAGGGCCCTGGCCGTGTCGTCGCCCATCTCCATGGCGTTGAGCGGCCGGGAGAGCGCGAGGGCGAGGACCGTGCCCGCCACGAAGAACGGCAGCACCTCCTTGATGGTGCCGTTCGTCGCCGAGGAGAGCGAACCGACCGTCCAGAAGCGCATCCTGCCCAGCGCCGCGTCGTCCATGATCATCACGGCTTGGAGGTAGCCGAAGAGCGCGGCGCTGATCGCGGTGCCGGCCAGCACCAGCCGCACCGGCGTGGCCCCCCGGCTGCCGCCCAGGAACCAGACCAGCGCGCCGACCCCCGCCGCACCGGCGAAGGCGAACCACACATACCCGGTCAGGGAGGTGACGCCGAAGAAGGTGATGGCCGTGACGACCGCCGCGGAGGCACCCGCGTTGATACCGAGCAGGCCGGGATCGGCCAGCGGGTTGCGGGTGAGCGCCTGCAGTACGGCTCCCGCGAGGCCGAGCGCGGCGCCGGCGAGCAGACCGAGCACGGTCCGCGACAGCCGCTCGCCGACCACGACGTCGCCGTACGTGCCCGAGTCGTGGAACAGGCCGTGCCAGACCTGTGCCAGCGACAGGTCCTTCGCGCCGATCGCGATGCTCGCCAACGCGACGAGCACCAGGACCGCTGCGGAGACGGGCAGCCCGACGGCACGCAGGACACGGCGCTTCGGGGGCGGCGCGGGGGCGGTCTCCGCGCGCTGTTCGGGGGGACTGTCGACCAACACGCAGTTAGGTTAGCCTACCCTGCCAACCGATCTCGATCCCGTGGATCATCCCCCGCACCCCCGAGGCCCGGCCCCGGCTCCTTCCCCGTACGACGGCTCACAACCCCAGTCGCGCCAACGCCTTTCCCGGATCGAGCTCGCACCCTGCTTCCCCGCCCGCGGTCCAGGCCGCCGCGCACAGCGCACGCAAGCCGTCCAGTACCGCGCCCTCGCCCTCCAGCCGCAGCCGCTCCTCGCCGGCCGTGGCGGTCCAGCCGCCGCAGCGGAACCCGGCGCCCCCGTCCCCGTCGCCCGTGACCTCCGGCTGCCCGGTGAGCAGCCCGCGCAGATCGGCGTCGACATACGTCGGCCGGTGCTGGGGCGGCGCCGCCAGCAGGTGGGCGCCGTCGGTCACTCCGGTGAGAACGAGCAGCGAGTCGACCTCCCCGTTGAACGCGCCCTCGATGTCCGTGTCCAGCCGGTCGCCCACCACCAAGGGCCGCTGCGCGCCGGTCCGCAGGATGGTCTCGCGGTGCATGGGGGGCAACGGCTTCCCCGCGACCTGCGGATCGGCTCCGGTGGCGATCCGTACGACCTCCACCGCCGCGCCGTTGCCCGGTGCGATGCCCCGGGCGCCGGGGATCGTCAGGTCGGTGTTGGAGGCGTACCAGGGCACGCCGCGCGCGATCGCGTAGCAGGCCTCGGCGAACCGCCCCCACGGCAGCTCCGGCCCGCCGAATCCCTGCACGACCGCCGCCGGATCGTCCTCCGCCGACTCCACCGGCTCCAGGCCGCGCTCACGCAGCGCCACCCGCAGCCCCTCGCCGCCGATCACCAGCACCCGGGCGCCCGACGGCACCTGCTCGGCGATCAGCCGGGCCACCGCCTGCGCCGACGTGATGACGTCGTCGGCGCCCGTCGGTATGCCCAGCTCGGTCAGGTGCGCGGCCACCGCGTCGGGGGTCCGGAGGGCGTTGTTCGTGACGTACGCCAGACGCATGCCGCCCGCGCGGGCCGTGGCGAGCGAGTCGACCGCGTGGTCGATCGCGTTCCCCCCGGCGTACACCACACCGTCCAGGTCGAGCAGCGCCGTGTCGTACGCCTCGCTCAGGCCCCGCCCACTGCCCTCGGGCCTCGTCCTGACGCTCCGGCTCATCTGGCATCGCTCCTCGTTCGACGGTTTTCCCCCGATCATCCCCCATACCACTGACACACGTACGATGCCGGGATGAACTCTGCAGGTCTCCCGGAAGCAACGGCGCGCCGGGGCCTGGAACTCACTCCGTTCCGAGGCCTCCGCTACGACCCCGACCGGGTCGGCAGCCTGGCCGCCGTGACGTCCCCGCCCTACGACGTCGTGGTCCGCCCCGACGGCCTGCTCCACCTCGAGTCGGCCGACCCGCACAACATCGTCCGCCTGATCCTCCCCCAGGCCGCCACGCCCGAGGCGCGCAACGACCAGGCCGCCCACACCCTGCGGCGTTGGCTGGCGGAGGGCGTACTGACCGCCGACTCCGATCCTGGCCTGTACGTCTACGAACAACGCGACGGCGACGGCATGCTGCAACGCGGCATCATCGGCGCCCTCCGCGTGTCGGACCCCTCGGAACAGGTCGTCCTGCCGCACGAGGACGTCATGCCGCACGTCGTCGCCGACCGCGCGGCCCTCATGCGGGCCACCTGGGCCAACCTCGAACCCCTGCTCCTCACCTACCGCGGCAACGGCGCCACGGCGGCCACGACCACCGTGGTGGAACGTGCCGCCGAACAGCCCCCGCTTCTCGCGACGACCACGGAGGACGGCTTCCGCCACCGCCTGTGGTCGGTCACCGACCCCGGCGACCTGTCCCGCGTCCAATCCGAACTGGCCCGGCACCAGGCCCTCATCGCCGACGGCCACCACCGCTGGGCGACCTACCGCACGCTCCGCGCGGAACACCCCTCCCCCAGCCCGTGGGACCACGGCCTCGTCCTCCTGGTCGACACGGCCCGCTACCCGCTCCGGGTCCGCGCCATCCACCGCCTGCTGCACGACCTCCCGGTGCGCGACGCCGTCGCCGCCCTGGAGGGCCACTTCCGCGTCCGCCGCCTCGACGTACCGCTGGCGGAGTCCCTGGACGCCCTCGCCGAGGCGGCAGCGTCGGGAAACGCCTTCGTGCTCGCCGGCGACGGCGCCTTCCACCTCGTCGACCGACCGGACCCCGGCCTGCTGGCCCGTACGGTCCCCACCGACCGCCCCGAGGCCTGGCGCACCCTGGACGCCACCGTCCTGCACGCCACGCTCCTCGCCCACGTCTGGCACGTCCCCGACGACACCGCGGCCCACATCTCCTACATCCACGACACCGCGGCCACCGTCGAGAAGGCGGAACGCGACGGCGGTACAGCGGTACTGATGCACCCGGTCCGCGAGGAGGTCGTCCGCGACCTGGCCCGGCAGGGCGTCACCATGCCCCGCAAGTCGACGTCCTTCGGCCCGAAGCCGGCCTCGGGCCTGGTGCTGCGCGCGCTGGACCTGTGACACGGCACGACGAAGGGGCGGGACCGTGCGCCGGTCCCGCCCCTTCGTCGTCCTGCCCTGGACGCGTCAGTCCTGCTCGCCGCGCTCGTCCTCGACGGCGGGAGTCACCGCGCCGCCCTCGTCCTCGCGCTCGTCGAGGGCGTCCGTGAACTCCACGCCGTCCAGCTCGGCGAGCCGGTCGGAGGCGTCCGTGCTGCCGTCCCGGTCGGACTCCACGGCCTTCGCGAACCACTCCCGTGCTTCCGCTTCCCGGCCGGCGGCCAGCAGGGCGTCCGCGTAGGCGTACCGCAGACGTGCGGTCCACGGCTGTACGGAACTGGAGGCCAGCTCGGGGCTCTGCAGCGTCACGATGGCCGCGTCCAGCTGCCCCATGTCACGCCGGGCACCGGCCGCCACGAGCCGCATCTCGACCTGGCCGGCCTTGTCCAGCTTGTGCACCTCGGGGGCGCCGGCCATGTCCAGCGCCTTCTCCGGCCTGCCGAGCCCGCGCTCGCAGTCGGCCATGACCGGCCACAGCTCGACGGACCCGGTCATCCGCCGCGCGGCCCGGAACTCGGCCAGCGCCTCGCTGTACTTCTGGTTGGCGTACGCGGCGAACCCGCCCGCCTCCCGTACGGCGGCGACACGGGACGCCAGACGCAGAGCGATCTTGGAGTAGGCGTACGCCGCCTCCGGGTCCTCGTCGAGGAGCCGGGCGACCATCACCAGGTTCCTGGCGACATCCTCCGCGAGCGTCTTGGGCAGGCTCTGCAGCTCCTGCCGTACGTCCTTGTCGATCTCGTCGCCCGTGACCTCCTCCGGGATCGGCAGGCGCTTGATCGGCTCACGGTCACGGTCCCGCTCCTCGCGGAAACGGCCTCCGCCGCCGTGCCGGTCATCACGTCCGCGGAACCCACCGGGACGCCCGCCTCGGTCGTCGCGCCGGGGCCCACCACGTCCACCGCGGTCGTCCCGACCGCGGAAACCACCACGGTCGCCCCCGCGACTGTCCTCACGCCGACCGAAGCCGCCACGCTCACCACGGTTGTCGTCACGCCGGAAGGACGGACGGTCGCCACCACGGTCGTCGCGCCGGTCGTCACGGCGGTCATCGCGACGGAAGGGGGGACGGTCACCGCCACGGTCACCGCGGTCGTCACGACGGAAGGGGGGACGGTCGCCACCACGGTCACCGCGGTCGTCACGACGGAAGGGTGGACGGTCACCGCCACGGTCACCACGGTCGTCACGACGGAAGGAGGGGCGGTCGCCACCACGGTCATCACGGCGGAAGGGCGGACGGTCGCCACCACGGTCATCACGGCGGAACCCGCGGTCTCCGCCGCGGTCGTCACGACGGAAGGAGGGGCGGTCGCCACCACGGTCGTCACGCCGATCGTCACGACGGAAGGGGGGACGGTCGCCACCACGGTCATCGCGACGGAAGGAGGGGCGGTCGCCACCACGGTCATCACGGCGGAACCCGCGGTCTCCGCCGCGGTCGTCACGACGGTCATCCCGTCGGTCGTCACGCCGGAAGCCACCGCGCTGCCCACCACGGTCATCGCCACGGTTGTCATCACGCCGGCCGAAGCCGCCACGGTCACCACGGTCATCACGACGGAAGGGGGGACGGTCACCGCCACGGTCACCACGGTCATCACGACGGAAGGGGGGACGGTCACCGCCACGGTCACCACGGTCGTCACGACGGAAGGACGGACGGTCGCCACCACGGTCGTCACGCCGATCGTCACGACGGAAGGAGGGGCGGTCGCCACCACGGTCATCACGGCGGAACCCGCGGTCTCCGCCGCGGTCCCCGCCACGGTCGTCACGACGGTCATCCCGTCGGTCGTCACGCCGGAAGCCACCGCGCTGCCCACCACGGTCGTCACCTCGGCGGTCGTCACGACGGAACCCACCGCGCTCACCACGGTCGTTGTCGCGACGGACCCCGCCACGGTCCCCGCGCTGACCGTTCCGGTCGCCGCGGTCACCACTGTCCCGTCGCCGCTGGTCGCGCTCCGGTCGGTCGTCGGGAGAGTTGGGGGACATCGGTGACTCCTGTCTTCGGTACTGCAAGTCATTCTCGCGCAACCGGGTACCCGGTGCGCTCTGGAAAAACGAAAGGACCCTTGGTCCCCAGCTGAACGCTGGGGACCAAGGGTCCTTTCCAAAGATTGTTCGGCGGCGTCCTACTCTCCCACAGGGTCCCCCCTGCAGTACCATCGGCGCTGTAAGGCTTAGCTTCCGGG